>CAYZQL010000029.1:0-23090 GCA_964480555.1 uncultured Lentisphaeraceae bacterium
TGCCGACGGTATCGTCTGGCCGATCTCGGTCGCACCCTTTGCCGTCAGCCTGCTTCTGCTCGATCCCAAGGACCCGGCCGTGTGCGCGGTGGCCGACACGCTGGAGAAAGAGCTGCAGGACTGCGGCATCGATGTTTTCGTGGACGACCGCGAAGAGCGCCCCGGCGTCAAGTTCAAGGACGCCGACCTGATCGGCTGCCCCATTCGCGTCGTGGCAGGCGCCAAAGGCCTTGCCAAGGGCGGCGTCGAGATCAAACTCCGGACGGCCAAGGGGTTCGACCTCGTGCCGGCGGAGAACGCCGCCGCCGCCATCGCCGCGCACGTCGCGGAACTGACTGCCGCGTTAAACAACTAACTGTTTGTCACAGGAGTCGCTCATGATTATGGACGCATCGGAAGAGGTCGGGACTGATACCGCGCTGACGAAGCGTGATCTGGTCACGCACATCTCAAAGGAGACCGGCATCACCCAGCAGGAGGTCTATTCGGTCATTCAAAAGGCGCTCGACGGCATCGTCGATGCGCTCGAAGCCGGGAAACATGTGGAGTTCCGCGAATTCGGCGTGTTCGAAGTCACCGTGCGCAAGGCCCGCATCGGACGCAACCCGAACAAGCCCGAGGACGTCGTCCAGATCCCCGCCCGCAAGGTGGTCAAGTTCAAGCCCGGCAAACGCATGCGTCAGATGCTCGCAGGAAAGTAGATCCATGACCGCTCCAGCACCCCTTTCCTTCGAACCGCCGCGCGGCATGCGCGACTTCTATCCCGAGGACATGCTCTGGCGCAACCGCGTCTTCGACGCCTGGCGCCTGGCCGCTGTGGCCTTCGGCTTCCAGCCCTACGACGCCTGCGTGGTCGAAAGCCTCGAGCTCCTCCAGCGCAAAAGCGGCGAGGAGGTCTCCGAGCAGATCTATCACTTCGAGGACAAGAGCGGCCGCAAGCTCGCCCTGCGCCCCGAGATGACGCCCACGCTCGCCCGCATGATCGCCGCCCGCCAAGGCCAGCTCGCCTTCCCTGTCAAGTGGTTCACCCTCGCGCAGTGCTTCCGCTACGAGCGTATGACGCGCGGCCGCAAGCGCGAGCACTACCAGTGGAACATGGACGTCATCGGCGAAGAGAGCCTCGCCGCCGAGGCCGAGATCCTCGCCGCCGCCGCCGCCAGCCTCAAGGCCATGGGTATGCCGGACGGCGCGTACAAAATCCACGTGAACAACCGCGCGCTGCTCGCCGAGCTCCTTGCGAAATCCGGCATCGCGCCCGAACACCACGCCGCCGTATTTCTCGCGCTGGACAAGCGCGGCAAGATCACCGACGACGAGATCGCGGCGCTGCTCAAAAACGAGGGCCTCGCCGAGCTGGCCATCACGCAGGCCTTCGCTTTGCTGGGCGTTCAGACGCTCGACCAAGCGGCCGCCCTCGCAGGCGCCGACTCGCCCGCCCTCGCCGCCTTGCGCGAACTCTTCGCGCTCGCCGGAACCTATGGGATCGCCGACCGCCTCGTCTTCGATATCGCGGTCATCCGCGGCCTATCCTACTACACCGGCATCGTCTTCGAGGCCTTCGACACCGAACGCAAGTTCCGCGCGATCTTCGGCGGCGGACGTTACGACAGCCTGCTCACGACCATCGGCGGTGCACCGACGCCCGCCGTGGGACTCGGCTTCGGCGACGTCGTCGTCGTGGAAGTGCTGAAAGAGCTGCTCGGCGAAACGGCCGCTGCCGAAAAGAGCGGCGTGATCATCGGCTATATGTTTCCGGAGCAACGGGAGGCGGCGACCCGGCTCGCACGCGCCCTGCGCGAAAAGGGCGAAAAAGTTGACCTGATGCTGTCGCGCCAGAAGCCCAAGCAGTTTTTCTCACGGGCCAGTTCCGGCACCTCCGCCGACGCAGTTTTCATCGGCCCGGACGATGTGGCTCTCGGCACGGCGAAGCGCAAGAACTTGGCCACGCGCGAAGAGACCGCCCTGCCAATACCGGGCTTGTAACCCGGTCAGCCCGTATGCTACGTTATGCGCATGAAAATACGTTTTCTTTTTTTATGCGCACCCCTTTTCCCCCTCGCCGGGGCCGCCGCCCAAGCGACTGCCCAATGCGGGCAAATCACCAACGTGGCCTACTACGCCACCTCGGAGCTGAACCGGGCGGACGAGTATCAGAAAACACAATGCCGGCTTGACCTCCGGTACCCCACCAACCGTCCCGGGTTCGCCACCGTCGTCTGGTTCCATGGAGGCGGTCTCACCGGCGGCAAGCGCCACTTCATCGAGCTGAAAAGGCCGGAGGTCGCCATCGCGGCCGTCGGCTACCGGCTATCGCCCAAGGTGGAGCACCCCGGCTACCTGGAAGATGCGGCGGCGGCCACAGCTTGGGTCATCAAGAATATCGCGCAGTACGGCGGCGACTCCAACAAGGTCTTTGTGGCTGGACACTCCGCCGGCGGGTATCTTTCGGCCATGATCGGCATGGATCCCCGCTGGCTCGCAGCCCGGGGCGTCTCCAACCTCCAACTCGCCGGCCTGATTCCGGTCAGCGGGCAGGTCACCACCCACTTCCTTGTCAAGAAGCTGAGGGGCGACACGGGGCCGGAGTACCGCCCGATCATCGACGAGCTTGCGCCTCTGTATCACAGCGCGAGCAATCTGCCGCCCATCTGCCTGATCCTCGGAGACCGGAACATCGAATACAAGAACCGGGTGGAGGAGAACGCCCTGCTGGCCGTCAGCCTCAAAAACCTCGGCCACCCGCACGTCGAGTTCTACGAGATGGGCGGCCTGAACCACGGCACGGTCGGCGAAGGCGGCATGATCCTGCTGCGCAACTTTGTCGAACGCTTTTCCAAGGTGAAGCGGCCGTAGCCGCCTAGCCCCAAGAAGCCGCATCCACAGAGGCGAAGGGCATTGCATGAACCCCTCCATCACAGGCAGGATCCATTCGATCGAGTCGTTCGGAACGCTCGACGGACCGGGCATACGCTATGTTCTTTTCATGCAAGGCTGCCCGCTTCGGTGCCTCTACTGCCACAACCCTGACGCGCGGGACGCGGAGACCGGCAGCATCATGACGACGGGCGAGGTGCTCGACGACATTCTGACGTACCGGCCTTTCATCAAACGCGGCGGCGTGACCCTCTCCGGCGGAGAACCGCTCCTTCAACCGGCCTTCGCCTGCGAGCTGCTCGACGGCTGTCGCGAGCAGCGGCTGCACAGCGCCGTCGACACCTCGGGAGCGATTCCGCTGGACCTTTCACGTCCGGTTCTGGACCGCGCTGACCTGATCCTGCTGGACGTCAAAGCCATCGACGACGACCTCTGCCTCGCCCTGACCGGCGCGGGCAACCGCCTGACGCTCGCCACACTCGATTACTGCGAGACCGCCCGTAAAGCGGTCTGGATACGCCATGTGCTGGTTCCCGGCTACACCCTCGACACGCCAAGACTCGAGCGGCTGGCCGACCACCTGCTGCGCTTCACCTGCATCGAAAAAATCGAACTGCTGCCCTTCCACAAGATGGGCGAATACAAATGGGAAGCGCTCAAATGCCCGTATGCTCTAAACGGCACGCCGCCGCCGACAGACCGTGAAGTGCAAAGCGCACGCGCAATCTTCCAGCACCGCGGCCTGCTGTGAGGAGGCTCCTTACGCCGCCGGCCGGTCCAGCATCACCTGCTCGCCCTCCGCAAGCCCTTCGGTGACCTCGACATAATCCGTCGAGAACCGTCCCGTCTTGACCTCGCGCTCGGCCTGACCCTCTCCGGCACGCACTTTGCAGAAGCTCTTGCCGTCGCGGTTATAGATGCCTTCAACCGGCACGAAAAGGACCTTCTCTGCTTTTTCCACAACAATCTCGACCTGAACCGTCATGCCCGGCGTCAGCCGCTCATCCGCAACATCCGTCGAAATGTCCGACGCATACACCTTGGGGCTGCTCTGGTCCCACGGGATGATGGGCGTGGAGGCACCCGCGATCTTGACGATCTCTCCCGTCAGGGTCAGGTCGGGAACCGCCTTGGCGCGGATCACGACGGGCAGCCCGGTCTTGATCCGCGACCGGTACTCCTCGGGGATGTTGACCTGCACTTTGAATTTGCTGACATCCGGGATGACCCCGATCGGCTCGCCGATGCTCACATCGGTGCCAACCTTGATCTCCTTCGGCGTATCCCACCGGTTGCGCCGGTTCTCGCCAAGGATCAGCATGCCGTCGGTCTGCGCGCGGATCACCAGCTTTGCCATGTCCTCCCGCACGCCGGCAAGGTCGGTCTTGTAGTCGTCGATCAGTTTTTCACGGTTGGCGATCTCGATCCGTTTCTTGCTGATCTTGGCGTTGTTGTTGACGATCGTCCGCTGCACCGCCATCTGGCTTTTCGTCACCGCTTTTTGCAGCATGTCGATTTTCTGCGGATATTCGTAGCGCTTGAAAATGCGCAGGGCGTACCACGCCTTTTCCATGGCCTGCTCGGCCGTCGCAAGCGCTTTTTCGGCATCGGCCACTTTCTTTTGCGCGGCAGCAACCATCTCAGCCCCTTGCGAAATCGCATCGGTTAAACTTTTTTTGGTTTCCTCGACCGCATTTTTTGCCGTGTCGTAGGCGTCGGAGGCGTCCTGTGTCGTCTGCAAAAGGTCTTTCTTGCGGCGCGGGGCGTCTTCGTCCTCGTACTTGACGTACTCCTGGTGCGCATCGCGCAAAGCGTCCACCGCCCCCTTGAGTTCCGTGAGGTTGTCGGCGCGGATCATCTCCAGGTCCTGCATGGCCAGCTTGAAATCCTCTTCCGCGAGCTGCAGCTTACGGGTCAGGTCTTTGTCCTGCTCGACGAACCATTCGTCCGACAGCGTGAAGATCACATCGTTGGAGACCACGTTGATACGGTCCGGCACCAGATCCACCAGCTTGAGCTGGCCATGGCCGCGCTTGCCGTCAAACCGCAGCTGCTGGCTGCTGATGGCATCGAGTTGCCCCTCGAGCCGGAAGGCCACCTTGAAATCGCCACGCTTCACCGTGAAAACCCGGTCGATGGCGTCGCCCTCGCCACCCTGCCGCTTCTGCACGCACCCGCAGAGAACCACCAGCACAGCGCACACCGCCGCACCACGGGCAAACCGCAGAGCCTTTCGGCATGAACCCCGGCGCACTATGGCATCTCTTTCCATATGGTCTGGTTATCCCGGATGACTTCCTGCTCGATGGCCTGAACCCGCTTGCGGATATCCTCCGACATCTCGCCGTCTTGCTGTCCGGTCGCCGCGTCATATGCCCCCGCCGTGACCAGCCGCATCGTCATGAAAATCACGATCTGCGAAGAGAACGCCTTCGTCTGCTTATACTGGAAGAGCACCCCCAGGTAAGGAATGTCGGCCAGATACGGGATGCGCTTTTCAACGATGCGCTGCTCCTGCCGCATCAGGCCGCCGATCGTGATCAGTTCGCCGTCGTTCGCCTCCAACTCCGTGCTCGCGCTGCGCACCACGATCACCGGCGTCTGGAAGCCGCCGGTGTCCACCGAGCGCGGCGCGCTGGACACCTCCGGATTCACTTTGACGTGGATCCGTTTGCCGGAGATCATCATCGGCCGCACGATGAGTTTGACGCCCACGTTCTCGAACCGCGTGGAGATGCTTTCGCTACTGCCCGTGATCGTGCGCTCCAGCACCGGCACTTTTTCGCCGGTCATGATATTGCCGTCCGCGCCGCGCCGGATCACCAGATTGGGCGAGGAGAGTATCCGGGCGCGCCCCTTTTCCTCCAGATAATTGATCATCGCCCAGATCTTCACCTGGTCCAGCCCGACAAACGTCCAGAGATGGCCATCCGACCCTTTTCCCGCCGAAGCCGTGTTTTCCAGGTCTTCGGCCCCCGAGTTGCCCGACGACCCCGGAATCAGAAGATCCTGGAAAATCCTGCGCACCGAATCGGAAGCCCCGGTCTTCGCCACACCCATGTTGATGTCACGCGTCAGGTCGTTGCTGACCTCGAGTTCCACGATGCGCGCCTCGACCAGCACCTGCGCCACGGGCTGGTCCGCCTGCTCCATAATCGTTTTCAGCTGCAGCAGCCGCGAGGGCAAATCGGAAAGCACGACGACGTCGTCCTCGTCGCTCCGGCCCGCCGTGCCGGCCGGCGTCAGAAAGTTTTCAAGCAGGCGGCGCATCGTCTCGGCCGCAATGTATTTGCAGCGGTAGAAAACCATTTCGGTCTTTTCGTCGCTCGCCTTAAGAAACTGCTCGAGCAGCCGCGTGTAGTCCACGGGGTCTGCATCCGACACCTGCTCCGGCACCAACGCATCCGCCTCCGGCCGCGCCATCGCAGCCTCTGCAAGCGGATCCACCGACTTTCCGTTATGCGTCGGCCGGGGGGCGCGCCCGCGGCGCCCCTCGGGCGGCATGTTTTGCGCGCACACGCTCCAGAACCAACCCGCACACACAACCCAACCGGTCACTCCCAAAAGTCTTCGCATAACTCTTTCTGCCGGGATAAGCCGCAAGCCCCGCACGTCTCACACGTTTTTACAATAAACCCCGCCTACTTGATCGAATAGCGGGTCGCCTTCGTCAGCGCCTTCCAAAGCTGCTCCGAGGTCTCTGCCAACAGAAGCGCCTCGCGATTCTGCTCTTTGAGAAACGTTTCGGTGAGCCCCGACATCAGGCGCAGGTAAAACGCGCTGACCGCCGTCGGAATTGTGATGAAAAACACAATGTTGACCACGTTGCCGGCGTCGTCGAACTTCACGCCTTTCTTGGACACGCCCAACGCGAGCGTCAGCCCGCCGCCTTCGACGCCACGGACATGCGGAAAGGCAAGGCCGTTCTCCATGGCCGTACTCAAAACCGCCTCGCGCTCCAAAGCGGACTGCACGAGCTTGTCCACGCCCGAAACGAAGTTCTTCTGCTCCATGACGGCCGCCAACTCAGCAATCGCCTCCTGCCCCGTCGCAGCTTTCAGATCCGGCACCATCAGCGATTCTGCCGAGAATCTCGAGATTCCCGATTTGCGCGGCTCCGTGCGGCTCGGCGCCTCCCCCACCCACCGCGGCGCATCGCTCTCTTCGTACAGGATACGCGCACAGCTCGGACAATTCTGGATCTGCTTGCAGATACGTACCGCCTGCACCTGACTGATCGGCATCCGCATCCCGCAGATCGCACAGCAGCCGTTGTACATCGGCGCCATCACAATGTGATCCTTTTTGTACAGCCGCTGATACAGCGACTTGACTTCGGGCGGCAACTTGTCCGTCAACTGGTCGATCGAATCGTTCAAACGTTCCATGTGGCTGCCATCGCCAGTCGTCCGGTGCTCATCACGGATAAGCACAAGCTCCTGAAGCTGGTTCAGGTGGTTAATGAGACTTTGCATGCGTTCCTTTCGTTCGTCCGCAACCTGCCGAAAAAGGATTTCCGGCTAACTGCAGACCCCATATCAAATTATTGAAACTTATTTTGGCTTAATAACGGCGAAGTGTCAATGCGCCACACGACCAAACTCACTAAACCTTTTGGCACGCCCCTTCGTTTTATTCTTGCGCACTCTGACAAAATAACATAATTTGTCAACATGTAATGTAAAAGTGACGTTCACATTCAGTAATGCGGCCGTGTGCCCCAATCCAATGAAAGGCAGAGCACGTATGACCAGCCAAAACGCAGGAAAGATGACCGTCGGCTTGTGCGTGATTTCCCTCCTCGCCCGCCAGGCCGACGCCGCAGGATTCGGCCTATACGAGGCGAGCGCACGCGGCAACGCCATGGGCGGCGCTCTGGTCGGCGCCACGGGAGACGCTTCGGCCAACTACTACAATCCGGCCAATCTGGCCGACCTGAACGGCACCCACACCTTGATCGGGCTGACCTTGGTACACCCGGTCCTCGACGTCACCGCCGGCGGCGAGAAAAGCAATCTGGACAGCGACTGGTTCTCTCCCCCTCACGTCTACGCCTCACAACAGCTCGCGGACGACTGGTTCGTCGGCCTCGGAATCTACAGCGAATACGGCCTCGGCACCAAGTACGACCGCGACTGGCCGCTGAAGTGGAGCAGCACAGAAACCACCCTCCAGACCTTGACCATCAACCCCAACCTCGCCTACAAGGTCAACGACCGCCTCGCCTTTGCCGCAGGTTTCCGCGCCATGTGGCTGGACTTCGAAAGCCGGAAGACCGTCTATGACAACTACCCGATCAGACCGCCGTACCCCATTTTCGGCAACTTGCGCACCCACCTGAAAGGCGATTCATGGGGCTACGGCTACAACCTGGCGGCCTCCTGCAAGCTCACCGACACGCTTGACCTCGGCTTCGTCTACCGCTCGCCCGTGCGGCATACCGTCAAAGGCGACATCGAAGTCGACAGTTCGATGTCTATGACGGGCGTCGGCTACCTCGACAACCAGTTGCCCGCCGGCGAGGCCTCGGCGCGCGGATCCCTCAAGCTGCCGCCGTCCTATACGGTTGGATTGAACTACCGGCCCGTCGAGAAACTCAACGTCGGGCTCGCCGCCATCTACACCCAGTGGAGCACCTACGACAACCTGAGCATGCGCTTTGGTCAAACCCAGAACGCGCAACTCCCGAACTCCTCGGACGAGAAGAACTGGCACAACGTCTGGCGGCTGTCCTTGGGTGCCGAATACCTGCTCACCGAGCGCTGGGCCGTCATGGGCGGCTACGTCTACGACATGGATCCGATCGACAAGCACTACACCGACACCCTGCTGCCTCCCGGCGACCGGCATATCGTCAGCTGCGGCTTGGGCTACGCGCTCGGCACATGGAAACTCTGCGGCAGCTACGGGCTGATCATCATGGAGCCGGTCGACCGCACGGTCGGCACGGTGGAGGTGGACTTCGACGACGGCTTCTGCCACCTCATCGCCTGCTCGGTCGGCAAGAGTTTTTAGACAGCCCGCGCTAAGTGCAGACCCGCTGAGCTTTGAAGCCCAGCCCGGCCATCTTGCCCAATAGCGCATCCGAGGCGTTTGCCACGCTGACACGCACCGAGGTGAACTCGCGGCGCATCGGGTATTTACCGCGCTGCGCGTCGAACGCCATGGCCCGCTCACGGTCGTCCGCCACGCAGGAATCAGCGAGTCGGCGCGAGTCGGCTTCAATATCGTACACGGCCAGGACCAGCTCGCGCAACACCTCCTCGTCCCGACGCCCCGACGCATCGGCCCGCCACTCCGGCAAAGGCGGCGGCGGCAGCGTGAAGCTGCAGGCAGGCGCCTTGCCTAAAAACGCGCAGGCGCGCCGGTAGACGATCGCCGTGCCGTTCACCTTGCCTTCGTAGGAGTGCCCAGCAATGTGCGGCGTCGTCAGCTCCGCACGCGCCAGCAGGTCTGCCCGGTAGGCGGGCTCTCCCTCCCAGCAGTCGATCACCGCGTGCCCGACACGCGTGCCCAGAGCCCCCAGCAGCGCGTCGGTGTCACACACCGGCCCGCGCGCGGCATTCATGAAAATCACCCCGGGCTTCATCCGCGCGAAGTGCGCCGCAGACAGCAGATGGAACGTCGCGTCCGGGCCGCTGCGGGTCAGCGGCACATGGCAGGTGATGATGTCCGCCTCGTCCACGATGCGACCGAGCGGCACGAACGCCTGGGCCTCCCCGTCCGCCGCATCGCGCTGACGCGGCGGGTCGTGGGCCAGCACGCGCAAGCCCAGCGCCCGCGCATGGGCGCACACGCGCCGGCCCACATGCCCCACGCCGATCACGCCGAGCGTCTTGCCCTCCAGCGTAAGCCCGTGCCTGCCGCCCAGCCAGAGCAGCGCCGCCGTGACATAGTTGGCGACGCTCTCCGCGTTGCAGCCGGGCGCCCCCGTCCAAGCGATCCCGCGCGCTTCGAGATACGGAATGTCGATGTGGTCCGTGCCGATGACGCCGGATCCGTAGAACCGCACCGCACTGCCGTCCAGCAGCGCGCCGTTCACCTGGGTCGTCGAGCGCGTGATCAGCAGCTCGGCGTCGCGCACGTCCGCCGGCCCGATCTGCCGCCCGTCTTTCAGCACGACCTCGCCCAAAGTGCCGAACGCTTCGGCCGCATACGGCATGTTCTTGTCACAGACGATTTTTATCATTCCGCTCGCCCTCGCTCAAAAGAACTGCATGCTCGTTTTCTTGAATTCGGTCAGGGAGAGCAACAACTGCCCCTCCGGCAGCCCGACCTCACGCGCGATGTGAGCAAAAAGTTGCTGCGTGCCCTGCCAGGTCGGCGTGTGGATCATCGCATACAGCCGGAAAGGGAAGATGTCCATCCGCGGCCGCTCATAACAGTGCGTCACCTCCGGGAAGGACGCCACGCGCCGCCCCGCCTCCAGCACGTCCGCCTCCGGCATGTCCCAGCAGCACATCCCGTTGGCCTTAAACCCGATCTCGCGGTGCCGCAACAGCAGCCCCACACGCCGCAGGACACCCGAGGTCTGCCACGCGCGAAGCTTCCCCAAAAGCGCCGTCTCGTCCAGCCCCGCCTGCTGCGCCAGCGGCTCGAAGAACCGCGCGCAGACCGGCAGATCGTCTTGCATCAGATGCACGAGCGCCTTTTCCGCCGCAGTCAGTTCAACGACCTGGGTCCGCTCGTTGACGAGCGGCAAGCGCGGCTCGACACGCTCATCGCGGTCGCGCGTGCGCACATCGAAAACCACATCGATCTTGAACCTCCGCGTGGCGGGAAGCGCATGGATCGCATACGGCTGGCACTGCGCGCGCAGTGCCTCCAGTTCGTGCGTGAAATCCTGCGAGGGTGCGGCCAGCGTGAACCACAGGTTCGGCCAGCTTTCCCCGCCGCAGGGCCCTCCCGGCAAACGGTCGGGCAACTCGGACGGCCAGCCCCGCTCGTAGGCGTGCGTCACACCTCTCACGTCCGCCGCTTTGGCGGCGATCTCGCCCAGCCGCACCCGCGGCACCGTCATGGCGCACAGCGCACTGGTATATCCCAACCTGCGGGCGTCGAACACCGCCCCGAACCGCCGGACGTCCCCCGCCGTCTTCAGCCGCTGCACCAGCGCAAGAACGGCCTCCTCAGAAAGCCCGCACGTCTCGCCGAGCTTGGCAAACGGACGCTCTGTCAGCGCAATCCCCCGCTGCAGAGCGACCAGCGCCGCAGCCTCCTGTTCATCCCAAACCATCATCATCTCGTCCTTCGTTGTATCTGTTGATGCGTTAGGTTAGCAAAACGCCCCTTGGCTGTCCAAGACTCCCGCCGACCCAACACGGCCGAAACAGTCTCAGCATTTGAGTGTTTATCTGCCGATTAAAAGTGTGTATAGTAGATGCGAATTAATCGTGTTGGACGGCTCAACGCCGCCCGAATGTTTGACAAGGAGTCTCTTATGGCAGATGCTTCGGTTCAACCGGCTCACCCCCGCGTCGTGCAGGCCCATTTCGTGTTCCCGTTTGTCCTGACGACCTCGTTGTTCGCGTTATGGGGCTTCGCGAACGACATCACGAACCCGATGGTCGCGGCCTTCAAGAACATCCTGCTCATCAACAACTTTCAAAGTTCGCTCGTGCAGTTCGCCTTCTACGGGGGCTATTGCGTCATGGCCATCCCGGCCGCGATCTTCATCAAGCGTTTCACCTATCAGTCCGGGCTCATCCTCGGGCTCGCGCTGTACGCGGTCGGATGCCTCTTGTTCATCCCGTCGGGGTGGATGATGGCCTTCTGGTCCTTCCTGCTCGCCTACTTCATCATGACCTGCGGGCTCTCGTTCCTTGAAACCAGCGCCAACCCCTACATCCTTTCGCTGGGCTCCGAAGAGACGGCGACCCGCCGCCTCAATTTCGCGCAGGCCTTCAACCCCATGGGCTCGCTCACCGGCATGCTCGTGGCGAAGAATTTCATCCTCCAGAAGCTGGATCCGATGACCGAAGAGGCCCGCAGGGCCCTGCTCGCCAGCGACCCAGCCAAATTTAAAGCCATTGCCGATCACGACCTGGGCGTCATCATTCTGCCCTACGTGCTCCTCGGAATCGTCGTTCTGGTCATGATGGTGATCTTCATCATCGCAAAGCTTCCCCGCAGCAAGAACGAGGAGCACGCTTCGCTCGACCTGGGCCCCACCTTGAACCGGCTGCTCAAGAACCGCCGCTATGTGGCCAGTGTCATCGCGCAGACCTTCTACGTGGGTGCCCAGATCATGTGCTGGACGTTCATCATCCAGTACGCCGTGAACACCTTGGGCATGACGAAAGCCGACGCGCAGTTTTACAACATGATCGCCATGACGATCTTCGTCACCAGCCGCTTCATCTGCACCTTCCTGCTCAAGTTCTTCAACCCCGGAGCGCTCCTGTTCACGCTCGCCACAGGCGGGCTCCTGCTGCTCGGCTGGACCATCTTCGGCGGCGGCAACCCGGAGGCCGGCGCGGCCCTGCAGGCGCAGCTTCAACAGGCGACGGGGGCCGCCACCGGCATCGCTTCCGCTACGGCCGCGCTGGGCGTCTACCTCAAAGCGCCGTTCCTGATCTCCGGCATGTCGGGCCTTCTGGCACTGGTGGGCGCGTCCGCCTGCATGTCGCTCATGTTCCCGACCATCTACGGCATCGCGCTCGAAGGCCTCGGCGACGACGCCAAACTCGGCGCGGCCGGCCTGATTATGGCGATCGGCGGCGGCTGCCTCATGCCCCCCATCCAAGGCTGGATCATGGATCAGGGACCCATCAGCCTCGGGTTCATGTCCCTCGCAAGCGTGCGCGCCTCGTTCGTCCTTCCGCTGATCTGTTTCGCGGTGATCATGGATTACGGCTGGCGGATGTGCCGCCAACACAAACCTTCCCAAGCAACCTGTAACGCGTAAACCTTATGCCTCCGAAAACCGTTTCACGCCGGTCAAAGAAACCGTCTGCCAAAACCTTTGTCCTCGACACCAACGTGCTGCTCCACTCGCCCGTGGCGCTGAACGTTTTCGACGACAACCACGTCGTGCTGCCGATGGTGGTGCTCGAAGAGCTGGACAAGTTCAAGACGCAAAGCTCGGAGCTCGGTCGCAACGCCCGCGAGTCCATCCGCAAGCTGGACGCCCTGCGCGCGGGCGGAAAACTTTCGAAAGGCGTCGCCCTCCCCAGCGGCGGCACCCTGCGCGTGCTCGTCACGCCGGAAATCGAGAAGGCCGGCCTCGAGGAGGACACGCCGGACAATGCGCTGATCCGGCTCGCCTATTCCCTCGTCCGCAAGGGCGAGCGCGTGATCATCGTCTCCATGGACATCAACGTGCGCGTCAAGGCCAACGCCCTTGACCTCGAGACCGAGGACTTCGAGCACGAGAAGGTCAACTTCGACGAGCTGTACAGCGGCTACGCGGAAGCCGTCGTTCCTCAGAACATGATCGAGCGCCTGTACGACGGCCAGGTTCTCTCCTCGGTCCCCTCCAAGTGCTTTCCCAACATGTTCCTCCATTTGACAGCCGCCGAAAATCCCGACATGAAGGCCATCGCGCGCGTTTTTCCGGACGGGACCCTCGCGGAGATCAACCTCGCCATCGGCACCGTCTACGGCATCCAGTCGCGCAACGTCGAACAGCGCATGGCGCTGGAGCTGCTGATGGACCCGGCGGTCAGCATCGTCACCCTTGTCGGCCAGGCCGGCACCGGCAAAACCTTGCTGGCCATCGCCGCCGGACTGCACCTCGTGCAGCACGAGCACCTCTACGACCGCATCCTCGTCTCGCGCCCGATCGTGCCGCTCGGCAAAGACATCGGCTACCTGCCGGGCGACAAGGAAGAAAAGCTCTCGCACTGGATGGAGCCGATCTTCGACAACCTCGAATACCTGCTGCGCAAGCACCAGCCCGACCTGCCCCCGGCGGGCGCCAAGAAGCAGCCCAAACTGCTGACCCCGCAGGACCGCATCAACCAGTTGCTCGACAACGACACGCTCGAGCTGGAGGCCCTCACCTATATCCGCGGGCGCTCGATCTCCAAGCAGTTCATCCTCATCGATGAGGCGCAGAACCTCACGCCGCACGAGGTCAAGACCGTCGTCAGCCGTGCGGGCGAGGGGTCGAAAGTGGTCCTCACCGGCGACCCTTACCAAATCGACAACCCCTATCTGGACGCTTCCAGCAACGGCCTCACCTATGCTGCCGAGCGCATGAAAGAGCTGCCGATCCACGGCCACGTCACCCTGCACCACAGCGAGCGCAGCCAGCTTGCCGCAGCCGCCGCGAAGTACCTGTGAGGCTGCGACGGCATCTTTTAGCATCGCGCCGGGGTTCCCTGCGGCGCGTGGGCGGAACACGATGGATAAACTTGGAAACACGGATGTCACGATGAGGATACTTCCCGGCAACACGTTCTGGCAAAGAATCACGGTGTTCGTCGCCACCGGCTTCGGCATCGGCCTCGTCTCGCCCATCGCGCCCGGAACTGCCGGCTCGCTCCCGGGGGTCCTGCTCGCGCTCTGGGTGACGCAGCAGCACCTGCCCCTTCAGATCCTCGTGTGCGTCGGCATGACGTTGCTCGCGATCCCCATCTGCGATGTCGCCGAGCAGGTTTTGCGCAAAAAAGATGACGGGCGCATCTGCGCGGACGAATGGATGCTTTTTCCGCTCTGCACCATCGGCCTGCCGCTGCTGCACCATCTTTGGCTCATTCCGTTCTGCTTCGTGGTGGCGCGCGTCTGCGACATCATCAAGCCTCCCCCCGCGCACGCCTTGCAGAAGCTGCGGGGCGGCACCGGCATCGTGATTGACGACTTTTTCGCCTCCCTGTATGCCCTCGCCATCAACCATGCCTGCTACTGGGGGTTCCTCCGTTTCTTCCATTCGCCGGCCTGACCCGCTCGGTCGCGGACCGGCAGCCAAGAAAGACCCACGCCATGGATCAAGAAGCCCTGTCCCTCTTAAAAAGCCTGGTCGCCCTTCCCACACCCACCGGCTTCGAATCGGCCGGCACGTCGTTGCTGGCAGCCCACCTGCGCGCGGCCTCCGTGCCCGGGCTGAAAATCGACATCCACGGGAATCTGCACGCCTGCCTGAATCCCCAAGCCCCCCTGCGCGTCATGATCGAAGGCCATTGCGACGAGATCGGTTTCATGGTGCAGTATATCGACGACGACGGCTTCCTGTATATGTGCCCGCTCGGAGGCGTCACAATCCCGCTGCTCGCCGCAGAGCGCATCATCATCCAGGGCAAAACAGGCCCGGTCTACGGCGTGTTCGGCGTCCGCCCCCCGCACCTGCTCTCCGCGAAAGACCGCGAGAAGATCGCGCCTCAGGAAATCAAAGAGATCGCCGTCGACATCGGCGCCAAAAACCGCGCGGACGCGCTCACGCGCGTCGAGCTCGGAAGCCCCGCCGTGGTCGCAGCTGGCTGGCTCGACCTCGCAAACGACCGTGTGGCCTGCCGGGGCTTCGACAACCGCATCGGCGCCTTCATCGTCGCAGAGACCATGCGCCGCCTCGCAGGCGAACGCCTGAATGTCGCGCTCCACATGGTCGCCAGCGTTCAAGAGGAAGTCGGCCTGGTCGGCGGCATCACGGCCGCCTACGCGCTTGACCCGCATGTCGGCATCTGCGTGGATGTCACCTTCGCCACCGACGCGCAGAAGGAAGACCGCAAAATCGCAGGCGACATCCGCTTGGGCGCAGGCCCCGTCCTCGGCATCGGGCCGACCTACCACACCACGCTCAACGCGCTCGTGGCCGATGCCGGCGCCGCACAAAAGATCCCCTTGCAGCGCCAAGTCCGCAGCCGCGGCACCGGCACCTGCGCCTGGGCGATGCGCCTGTCACGCTCGGGAGCCGCCGTCGCGCAGCTCAGCATCCCGCTGCGGTACATGCACAGCCCGGTCGAGCTCCTCAGCCTCGAGGATGCCGCCCAGACGATCGAGCTCCTCTGCGCCACGCTCCGGGCGATCCCTGCCGACCTCAACCTCTACCCCCAGCAGCCTTGACCGCCATGCCCTTCCCGCTCACGTATCTGCTCGACCAGCCCGCACCCAGCGAGACCTTCATCCGGCGTGAGCTGGAGCAGCTCAAGCGCCGGAGTTGGCCCGTCTTCACGCGGTTTCTGAAAGGCGGTCCCGACCCCCTTAAATACGCGGTGCGGAGCTGCCCGGAGGGCTTCCGCTGGCGGTTCCTCAAAGCCGTCAGCCGCCGGATCATCGAAGAGCTCCCGCATGCGCCGACCGTAGCCGCCCGCATCCTCAAACGGCTGCCGCAGGCCGCCTATCTTGTCAAAAAGACATCCGACGCCGACTGCCGGCTGCTCCACGCGCAATTCGCGGGGCTCACGGCTGACCTCGTCGCCATCGCTGCGCGCACGCTGGGACTGCCGTGGACCTGCGCCGTTCACGCGCAGGATGTCTTCACCGCACAGCCGGGCGTACTCTACCGCCGCTTGCGGACAGCCGCCCGGACCGTTGCCTGCTCGCAGCAGGCAGCCGACTCCGTGATCGCCGCCGGAATTCCCAAGGAGAACGTCGTCGTCATCCGGCACGGCTTGCCGCTCAACGACTTCGCGTTCGACACCATACAGCCCGACGGGCTCGTGCTGTTCGCCGGAAGGCTCGAGCCGAAGAAAGGTGTCGATACCCTGCTCCGCGCCTGTTCGCTGCTCCTGAAGCGAGGGCTTCATTTCACCTGCGTCATCGCCGGCGACGGCCCCAGCCTCAATGACCTCAAGCACCTCAGCAAAAAGCTGGAACTGACCGACACGGTCGTTTTCATCGGCTGGCAGTCGCAGGAAGAGACCCGTTCGCGCATTATGGACGCATCGGTGCTCGTGCTGCCCTCCAGGCGGCTCGGCAACGGCGACCGCGACGGCATCGCCAATGTCCTGGTGGAAGCCATGGCGCTCGGAACACCGGTGCTCACCACCACAGCCAGCGCCGCGCCGGAAGTGATCGCCGACCAAGTGAACGGGCTGCTCGTGCCTCCGGATGACCCTGCAAAACTGGCCGAAGCGCTCGCCACAGCCCTCACTTCAAAAGAGCTTCTGCTCCGGCTCGCCAAAGCTGGCCGGCTGACCGTCGAAAGCCACTTCGACGGCTCGAAAAACATCGAAACCCTTGAAGCCTTCTTCAAGCAGGCGGTGATGCCGCCGTCTTAGGCTCAACACTCCTCCAGGCGCGCCGCACACGTGCCAGGGACTCCTTCAGCTCGTCCGGCGACACACCCTCTGCGGGCTCGAAGACCTTGATCACGGCGTCAGCGCCATAAAACGCGAATGCCCCGAAGTCAATCATCCCCTTGCCCGGCGGCAGGTGGTCGTTCATCAGCGGCTCGGCATCATGAATGTGAACGCCCCGCGTAACAGGCAACAGCGCGCGCGCCGCCTCCTCGTGCCGGATCCACCCCATGTTTTCGCGCACCTGCCCGTGGCCCATATCGTGCCAGTACGCAAGCGCAGGCGTTTCAAAGCGGCGCTTCAGCATCATCATTTCGCCCTCGTCCGGGAACGCTTCAATCGAGGGGAGGTTTTCCAAACAGAGCGCCACGCCGGCTTTCTCGAACTTCGGCAGCAGCGCGTCGAGCGAAAGACAGAACCCGTCGAAACAGACGCGGGCCTTCTTTGTCCGCCTGTGCCGCGCTTTGGACAGCAGCCTCTGGTAACGCGGCCCTTCCGTCGATCCCTCATCCCCCTCCAGCGCCTCGACCAGCGTCCGCGTGCTCAGCTCGCTGAGAAAGGCGCGCAGAAAAATGCGCCCCGCATGCAGGACCACCGCTCGCGCGCCCAGCGACTCGGCGAAAGCCAGCGTCCGCCCCACCAGGATGGCGGCCATCGCCCGCTCGTCCTCGTCCTGCGAGGCGAGCAGGTAAAGCTCCGGATACCCGTGCGGGGCGCCGACCGGAACGGGGCAGTACGCATGCACGCTGTCCACCGCCACAGCCCCCTCCCGCACCCGCCGCCGCACGCCGTCCGCCAGCTCTTCCGTCGTGTGGTACCCCAGCTCCAGCGCGTCAAACCCCAACGCGAGAATCTCGTCCACAACGGCTTCGCCTGCTTCGTGCCGCTGCGCGCACCAATTTGTCGAGAGCGCAATCCGCATTCCCGGGTCCCTTCCGAAACCGGTCCGTCAGGACGGCCGGTGAATCAGAGCCATGAACTCCTGGCGCGTGGCCGGGTCGTTGCGGAACGAGCCGAGCACCACCGACGTGGTCATCACCGAATTCTGTTTTTCAACGCCGCGCATCATCATGCACAGATGGCGGCATTCCATCACCACGCCCACCCCCTCCGCCTGCGCCTCCTGCAAAACCGCCTGCGCCACCTGCTCGGTCAGCCGCTCCTGGATCTGCAGGCGCCGGGCAAAGCAATCCACGATGCGGGCGATCTTGCTGACGCCCAAGACCTTGTCTTTCGCGATGTAACCCACGTGGCAGCGCCCGTAAAACGGCAACAGGTGATGTTCGCACAAGCTGTAGATCTCGATGTCCCGGACAATGATCATGTGGTTGAGATGCGCCTGGAACACCGCGCCGTTCAGGATTTCTTTCGGCGTCTGCCGATACCCGCTTGTGAGAAACGCCAGCGACTCGGCCATCCGTTTGGGCGTGACCTTCAGCCCCTCGCGCTCCGGATCCTCGCCAAGCTCGATCAGCAGCTCGCGGACCAGTTCGGCGACACGCACCGTGTTGACCTGTTTTTTCTTCATGGTTTCAATGTACCCCAGCCCCGCACCTGAACTCAAGCCGCGAGTGCGGCGGCGGTTTCGTCTTGTCCTTTTCCCTGCCCCGCTATATTTTACCCGCATGACGCAAGCCGTTCCCATCCTGCTTGCCACCGCCAGCGCCGGGCTGCTCGCCGGAGCAAGCGCGCCGACCTTCCTGTGCGCCGCATGCTCCGCCGCAGCAGCAACTTGGCTGTGCCGCCCCGCCGTCCCGCCGGGCGGCCACGACCTCTACGCCACACTCGACCCGCAGGCGCCCGACGGCTCCCACCTGCTGGAGGCGCTCCGTGAAACGCTCGCCCTTGTCCGGAGCACGCGCAAGCCCGCCAGGCTCCGCCTTTCCGCCTTCACCCCGCGCGGCAGACCGGTCTTCAGCCTCGACGTGAACCGCACAGGCGACCTGGAGCTCTCCTGCGACAACCGTCGTACCGCGCTGAAAATGCCGGGCGTCTGGCTGCCGGATCACCCCCTCCCGCTCACCCTTCCGCACACCCGCAGCATCACCCTGCTGCTCGATCCGTGCGGCGCCGAGCGCGTCCGCGCCTCACTCGCTCACGCTGCCGTGCGGCGTCCTTGCCCATGGCCCGCCCTCGCACTCGCGGTGGTCGCGGCCTGCGCCCTCGATGCGGCCTCACTGCTCGCAGCCACACTCGGCTTTGCGTTTCAGTCTTATCTGCTGCACCACCACGCGCACCGTGCGTCCGACAATCCATAGGTCGAACGCCACCGACCGGCTGCCCAAATAGTAGGTGTCCAACAGGCACATCTCATCGAACGTGCGCGCATTGCGGCCGGCAACCTGCCACAAGCCCGTCATTCCCGGCAGCCCCTGCAGCCGCAGCGCCTGCTCCGGACGCACGTAATGTCCCTGATCGCTCGCCGGCAGCGGGCGCGGCCCGACCAGCCGCATCTCACCCCGCGCCACATTGAACAACTGCGGCAACTCATCCAAAAACGTACGGCGCAGGAAACCGCCCAGCCGGGTGACGCGCGGGTCGCATTCCAGCTTGAACAGCCGCCCCTCCTCCCCCAGCGCACGCTGCAAGCGCCCATGCAGCCTCTCGGATTGCCGCACCATGGTGCGGAACTTGAAAAGGGTGAACCGGCGTCCGCCATGCCCATACCGCTCCTGCCGGAAAACGACCGGCGCTCCGTCGAACACAAAAATCAGCAGAGCCACAGCCGAAAACACCGGCAAAAGAAGCACGATCAGCGCGGCCGCCACGCCCCGTTCCAAAAAACCGCTGACCGACCGGGCAGGCACCGGCCCTCGGAAAACAAAATGCCCCGCCGCCTTGCCCTGCCGTTGCGGCCGACACCCGGCATGGTCGGCCAAAACGGGCAAACACGCGGCCGGCACCGCAGCCTCGTCACCCGCGCGCAGCGCCTCACCGACAAAAACGAGGACGTCCCCTACCGCCGTGTTCCCCTGCTCTTTGTAGAAATGTATCATCCTTAAGGCGACATTATCCGCTTTCTCCCGCCTCGCGGCAAGGCCGGAAAACACGCCTTTACATCCCCCGGCGGCCCGCCTACAATCCGCACCATGCTGACACCCGAATTCCATGCCTATTTCATGCGCCTCGCCCTGCGCGAGGCCTCCAAGGCCGCCGAAGCCGGCGAAGTCCCGACCGGCTGCGTGATCGTTCAGCAGCCCCAGCGGCCCGACCTGCCCTTCGCGGCGGTAAAAGTGCTCGCCCGCGCCCATAACCAGACCGAAACGCTGAAAGACGCAACCGCCCATGCCGAGATGATCGCCCTCACCCAAGCCGCGGCCGCCCTCGGCGACTGGCGGCTCACCGGCACCGTCCTCTACGTCACCAAAGAGCCCTGCTCCATGTGCGCAGGCGCGCTCGTCCTGGCCCGCGTCCCCCTTGTGGTGTGGGGCCTCTCCGACCCTAAGCGCGGCGGCCACTCGGTCTTCTCCATCCTCAATCACCCGGAGCTCAACCACCGCCCGGAAATCCTCGCGGGCGTGATGGAGCCCGAATGCCGCGCGATCCTCCAGGACTTTTTCCGCTCCCGCCGACGTGAAGAAAGCTGAGCCCTCTCCTCGGCCTCAACCCGCTTATGCCCGTGCCTGCCGCCACCGTTTATCCGCTGGTCCTCTCGGCCAGCCGCTCCACCGACATCCCCGCCTGCCGGCTGGACGGGTTTCTCGACGCGCTGGATCAGGGCGGCTGCGCGTGGCGCAACCCCTTCAACGGGCAAACCGTCTGGGTCTCTTTCGCACGAGCGCGCGTGATCGTGCTCTGGAGCAAGAGCGCCGCGCCGCTCTTGCCGCATCTCGCGCGCATCGAACAGGCCGGCCTCGCCCCCTTCTTCCAGCTGACGATCAACGACTACAGGGCCGAAGGGTTCGAGCCGGGCTTGCCGCCCCTCGATCAGCGCATCGCATCCTTCCGCGAGCTGGCCGGACGTTACGGCAAAGAGCGCGTGGTCTGGCGCTTTGACCCGCTCGTGCTGTCGGACACCACGCCCGTCGAGGAGCTGCTGCGCCGCGTCTCCGCGCTCGGCGAGAGACTCCATCCCTTTACCTCGCGGCTGGTCTTCAGCTTCGCCGATCTCGACGCCTACCCCCGCGCCGCCCGCCGCTGCGCCGCCGCGCAGGCGGGCCTCCGCGAATTCGCGGCGGCCGAGCAGGAGGCTTTCGCCGCCGGCCTCGTGCCCCACCTCGCGCGCTGGGAAATCCACGCCGCCACCTGCGGCGAAGCCCACGATCTGTCGCGCTACGGAATCGTCCACAACGCCTGCGTCGACGCGCGCACCTTCCTGCGCCTCGGCCTGCTGACGCACGAGGAGGCGCGCGCCGTCGCCAAGAAAGATCCGGGGCAGCGTCGCGCCTGCGGCTGCACCCTCAGCAAAGACATCGGCGCTTACCGCACCTGCACCCTCGGGTGCGTCTACTGCTACGCCTAGCCCGGGCCGGCATCACGGCTCCCAGCGCTCTTCGGCCTCGCCGCGCGGGTTCCACTTGGGGCGCCGGCCGAACAGAACGGTTCCGAGGCGCACCCACGTCGCGCCCTCTTCGACCGCCACGCGGTAATCGTTGCTCATGCCCATGGAAAGGTTGGGCAGCCCGATGCCGAACGCCTTTTCCCAGCGGTCGCGCGCTTCGCGGAGCTTGGCGAAAACCGGCCGGGCCATCTCGGGCTCGGGACAGAACGGCGCCATCGTCATCAGCCCGGTCAGCGTGAGGCTCCGGCATCCGAGCGCGCATTCGATGGCCTCCGGCGCCTGCGCGGGGGAAAGGCCCGACTTGCTGGACTCGCCCGACACGTTGACCTCCAGAAGCACCTCGGGGCGATATCCGCCTTCTTCCGCCACCCGCTCGATCTGCTCCAGCAGCCGCACGGAGTCGACCGAGTGGATCACCGAGAAAAGCTCCAGCGCGGGGCGCACTTTGTTGCGCTGAAGATGCCCGACCAGATGCCACTCGGGCCCGCTCACACAATGCGGCAGCTTGCAGGCCGCCTCCTGGACCTTGTTCTCGCCGAAGAGATTGAGCCCCAGATCCGCCGCCGCCCGCACCACATCAGGCGGCTGGCCTTTCGTCACCGCCACAAGCGTCACCTCGGACGCTTCCCGCCCGGCCCGGCGGCACGCCTCCGCCATCCGCTCCCGCACTTCCCGCAGTCCCTCGGACAGTTCCATGCCGGCGAGGGTAAAAGGCCGGGAGCGAAAAACAAGTGCCGGTGCAAGAGTCCCCGTTGTCGGACTTGACAAGCCGCATGGTGACGTCAGATTGAGTGCGTTCAAAGCAGTCTGTAACCGGAGTCGGTTGCCTTTATTGCAGCCACAACGTGTCGTGTGAAGACCAGAGTCTTATGAAAACAAGGAACATCTCTCAGAGCGTCTTGATCGGCGCGCTCGCCTGGCTGGGAATCGGCCAGGGCAATCTGGCGCAGTCGGCTGAGATCGCAAGTTCGATCACGGAATTTTCCGGCAACCAGGGCCAGAACGGCTGGTTCTACGGCTATCGTTACTTCTATGACGGCCTCACCGTCGACTACGACGTATCGGCGGAGTTCCTCCCGTTCGCTGGCGGCGTGGGCCAGGGCGATTGGGACGGCTTCGGCCAGCAATGGACCGGGAGCGCCTGGGACCTGAACACATCGGAGGCGCCCTGGACGTATCTAGCGGCCGAAGGGGTTCATCCCAACGGCATCAACAACGGCGAGGAGCATTGGGTCATCCGCCGCTGGACGGCCAGCGAATTGGGCGGCAATACTTGGCTGGGCGTCCAGTGGAACGTCCGCAAGGAGAACCTCAACGGCGCGGGCGTGACCGGCGCCCTGCACGTCAACGGCGTGCGTGTTCAAAGCGCTGCCGTGGCGGGCAACGACGGCGTTGGCGTCACGCAGACCTACTGGGTCGTCGCGAAATCCACCGACGTGTTCGACGTGATTCTCAGCCCGGTGGGCCCGAGCGGGGACACAGGTGTCGGCGCGGATGGTTCGTTCACGTGGATGGTGGTGACCGCCACGGCTGACACC
>CAYZQL010000030.1:0-22682 GCA_964480555.1 uncultured Lentisphaeraceae bacterium
CGGCAACTGCGACATCCTCACGGCCGAACACATGAGCCGGATGCGCGACCAGGCCATCGTCTGCAACATCGGCCACTTCGACAACGAGATTCAGGTTTCGCGGCTCAAGGCCTGGCCCGGCATTCGGCACGTGAACATCAAACCGCAGGTCGACAAGTATATCTTCCCGGACGGGCACTGCATCTACCTGCTCGCCGAGGGCCGGCTCGTCAACCTCGGGTGCGCGACCGGGCATCCCAGCTTCGTGATGTCCAGCAGCTTTACCAACCAGACCTTGGCGCAGATCAAGCTCTGGAACGAGAAGCTGGCGATCGGCGTCTACCGCCTGCCGAAAGAGCTGGACGAAGAGGTCGCCCGTCTGCATCTGGACCAGCTCGGCGCAAAGCTCACGACCCTGTCGAAGGCGCAGGCCGACTACATCGGCGTGCCGGTCAACGGCCCCTACAAGCCCGAGCATTACCGGTACTAAACTTCTCGGAGTGATCGCCCGCTAATCTCCGCGAATCAGAAGCGGCGCTCATTTTTTACGGGCTACGCCCGCCGCTGATCGCTAAAAAATGAGTGCCGCGACCGCATGTGCCTAAACATCCGTTCTCTGATCTTTGCAGGGGCCAACCTCCCCTTCGCGGAGATTCGCGGGGAAAAGTATTTCGTTGTCTCTCATGAAATTGTTTCTCACAGGGGGTAAGGGGATGCTTGGCCGGACGCTGCAACGTCACTTTCGGCAGCATGACCTGTTCATCGCCGACCTGCCCGAAGTCGACGTCGCCGACGGGCAGAGCGTGGAGCGGGCCGTCGCGGCTTTCAAGCCCGACGCCGTCATTCACTGCGCGGCCATGACGCAGGTGGACGCCTGCGAGACGGACAGCGACAAAGCCTATCGGGTCAACGCGCTCGGCAGCGCGTATGTGGCGCGCGCGGCCGAGCGTCACCACGCGCGGCTGATCGCGCTCTCCACGGATTACGTGTTCGACGGCCGTTTGGACCGCCCGTACCACGAGTTCGACGAGACGGCCCCTTCAACGGTCTACGGGGCGAGCAAGCTCGCGGGGGAGGAGGCGGTCCGCCGCCACTGTCCGGACCACACGATCGTGCGTGTCGCGTGGCTCTACGGCGAAGAGGGGCCGAGCTTTCCGCATACGATGCTGAAGCTGGGCGCGCAAGCGGGCTCGCCGCTCAAGGTGGTGGACGACCAGGTCGGCAACCCCACCTCGACCGACGCCGTGGCGGAGCTGATCGGCCGTCTGCTGGAAAACCCGATCCCCGGCGTGGTGCACGGCTCATGCGAAGGCGAGGCCACCTGGTTCGGGCTCACCCGGAAGCTTTTTGAGTTCGCCGGAATCAAACGCGGAATCCAAGCCTGTTCGACGGCAGAGTTTCCCCGCCCGGCCCCGCGCCCGGCGAACTCGCGGCTGGAGAAGCGGATGTTGCGCCTGGCTGGCTTTCCGCCGATGCCGCACTGGGAAGAGGCGCTGGAGAGGTTTGTTAACGAACGGATACGACCATGAACTTTTTTGTCCGCAACGTCGTGCTGTTTCATGTTTTCGCGCTGGTGCTCGCCTTGGGCTGGATCCATGGCGGCACGCGGCCGGACCTGCTCCTGCCGGTGATTCCTTGGCTCGCGGCGTTCGCGCTCGAGTTCCTTCTGGTTTTCCCGCAGGCCAAAAGCACAGAAAACCTGTCCGAAGCCCGCAGCCGTGTCTGGCGTGCGCTGGCGCGCGACCCTTTGCTCTACGCCGCCTTGGTTCTGACGGCTCTGTTGGTCGTCCCGTTGTTTAATGTCGCGGGCGCACCGGTTTTCGATGAAGCTGCCAAGCAGTGGGTGAATCCCCGCCCGCCTCTGCCCGGGCTCCCTTGGTGCGTCAATCCCGACGAACATGCCGTGCTGTTGCTCTGGTTCCCGCCCGTTCTGATCGCGGCGCTGGCTGCCAAGCACGGGCTGCTTAAAAAAGGGAAGCGCATCTTGTTTGAGGGTCTCTGCTGGAATGGCGCGGCCTTGGCGCTGCTCGGCCTTGTCCAGCAGGCGACCGGCGCGAAAAGCATCTTCTGGGGCAACGAGCCGTTTTCACAATTTTTTTCAACGTTCGGCTACCCGAATTTCGCTGGCGCGTTCTTCACCCTGACGTTTGCCCTTTCGGCCGGGCTCTGGTTCAGCCGTGCGAGTGTCGAAATCATCGGGACTTCCGCCGGGAGCGGCACGCGACATGACGAATCCTCCTTTTTGGGTCAGCACTATCTGTTGGTTGCGGTGTTGCTCAACCTGGTTGCGGCTTTTGCTTCGTTGAGCCGTGCCGCGATCGTGCTGTGCGCCGTGGTGTTTCTCGTGTTCAGCATCTACATGATCGTGGGGGTTTGGCAGAAAGTGGAGAGCGGCGGAAAGGCCATGCTGACGACCGCGATTGGAATCACGGTTTTCATCATCGCGCTGTCCGTCACGGTTTTCGCGCCCAGGGCGTTGAAGAATGAGATCGCCACCATCACGCCGGCGGCGGTGTTTGAACGGGTCTCGGGACGGGGGTACTACCATGCGCGCGTGGCCAAAGAGATCTACCGCGACCACGCGGTCTTCGGCGTGGGGGGGTGGGGCTATCCGCATTACCTCATGCAGTACCTGACTCCGGAAGAGACGAAAATCATGCAGATCCAGGGTGGTGCCAACGTCCATAACGACTCGTTGCAGTTCTTGGCCGAACAGGGTTGGGTTGGCTATAGCCTGTTGCTCGTGTGTGCGCTGCTTCTCGTGATCCCGATACCCGTGCAGGCCTTTAAAGTCTGCCGTGCCGCGGCGAAGGAGAACGCCGAAAATTCGAATCGCCCTCCCAAGCCCAGATGGCTGTATCGCTTGCCGCCGCCGCTGGTCGCCGTGTTTGTCGGCGCAACGGCGACGGTGTGTCATTCGTTGGGAGACCTGCCCTTCCGTGACCCTGCCGTCTTGATGGTCTGGGTTCTGTCCTTCGTCTGTGCCACAGGCTTTCTTCCCGCTGTGCGCAAAGGTTAAAAAAATGAAAACGATCGCAATTGTTGGCCTTGGTTATGTCGGTTTGCCGCTGGCGTTGCAGTTCTGCCGCTCCGGGGCAAAGGTGGTGGGTGTCGATATCGACGCCTCTAAAATTGCGGCGCTCCAAGCGGGGCGTTCCTACATCAAGCACATCACCCCCGAAAGCATCAACGAGCAGATGGCCTCCGGACGGTTGAAGGCCACCGCGGATTTTTCAGTCATCTCTGCGGTCGATGCGGTCATCATCTGCGTGCCGACGCCGCTGAATAAAAACCGCGAGCCGGACATCTCCTTTATCGTTGAGACCGGCAAGCAGCTCGCGCCGCATCTGCGTAAGGGTGTGCTGGTGTCGTTGGAGTCCTCCACCTATCCGGGCACCACGGACGAAGACCTGCGTCAGGTTCTGGAAGAGGGCTCTGGCCTGATCGCCGGCAAGGACTTCTATCTGGCCTTCTCGCCGGAGCGCGAGGATCCGGGAAATCCCCAGAGCGTGGTGGCCACCATTCCCAAGGTCGTCGGCGGGCTGACGCCGATCTGTTTGCAGAAGGCGCAGGAAATTTACGGTATCGCGATCAAGACGCTTGTTCCTGTCTCTTCCTGCCGTGCCGCCGAGGCCACCAAGTTGATGGAGAATATTTTCCGGTGCGTCAACATCGCGCTGGTCAATGAACTCAAGATGGTGTACGGCGCAATGGGCATCGACATCTGGGAGGTCATCGCCGCGGCCAAGACGAAGCCGTTCGGGTTCATGCCCTTTTATCCGGGCCCCGGCCTGGGCGGGCACTGCATTCCGATCGACCCCTTCTACCTCACCTGGAAAGCGCGCGAGTACGGCGAGTCGACGCGGTTCATCGAATTGGCCGGCGAGATCAACACCAAGATGCCGGAGCATGTGGTGACCCGCGTCGCCGAGGCGCTGAACGCCTTCCGGAAGCCGCTCAACGGCAGCAAGGTGCTGGTTCTGGGGCTGGCCTATAAGGCCAATGTCGACGACGACCGCGAGTCGCCGAGCTATGTGCTGATGGAGCTGCTCAAGCAGCATGGCGCGGAGGTCTCCTATTATGACCCGTTCGTGCCGGTCATCAAGCCGACGCGCGAACACCCGCAGTGGGCGGGCACGCGCTCCATCGAGTGGGTCAGGGATCTCGTGGCCTCTTACGACTGCGTGCTGATCGCCACGGCGCACGCGTGCGTGGACTACAAGCAGCTCTCCGGCTGGGCTCAGCTCATCGTCGACACCCGCAACGCGATGCCGTTCGTCACGCCCTCGGCCCGCTACGTTAAAGCCTAACGCATGAACTTCTTCGAACTCTTCGTCCCCGGCCGCGTCTGTCTTTTCGGCGAACACTCCGACTGGGCGGGCGGCCATCGCCGCACGAACTCGGCGATCGTACCCGGTTTGGTCATCATTTCAGGAACCAACCAGGGGATGTACGCCCGGTGCCGCAAGCATCCGGGCGAACTGGTGGTCCGCTCAACACTGACCGACGGAACCGTCACGGAAACGTTCCGGGTCCCGATGGAGCTGGCGCGGTTGCAGCAGGAGGCGGCGGCGGGCGGGTTCTTCAGCTATGCCGCAGGCGTCGCCGCTTACATGCTCGACTTTTTCGGCGTGGACGGGCTGGAGATCGACAACTACAAGACCACCTTACCGGTCAAGAAGGGGCTCAGCTCCTCCGCCGCTTTCTGCGTGCTGGTCGCCCGCGCCTTTAACCAGGCCTACCAGCTCGGCCTGACCACGCGCGCCGAGATCGAAGCCGCCTACCAGGGCGAGATCGCCACGCCCTCGCGCTGCGGGCGCATGGACCAAGGGTGCGCCTATGGCCAGATCCCCGTGATGATGGCGTTCGACGGGGACCGCATCCAGGTGACGCCGCTGCGCCCCGGCGGCGACTTCTACCTGCTCGTCGCCGATCTTTGCGGGAAGAAAGACACGGTCCGCATCCTGTCCGACCTGAACGCCGCTTTCCCCTTCGCCAAGAGCGCCCGCGACAAGGAGGTCCACCAGTGTCTCGGCTCGGAGAACCGGCGGATCCTCGAGCGCGCCCGTTGCGCGGTCGAAGCGGGAGACGCCGCAGGCTTGGGTGCCCTCATGACCGAGGCCCAGGCCGTTTTCGATCAACACCTCATGCCGGTCTGCGAGGAGCTCAGAAGCCCGCGCCTTCATAACGTGCTGGCCGATCCGCAGGTCGCGCGGTGGGTTTACGGCGGCAAAGGGGTGGGCTCGCAAGGGGACGGCTGCGTGCAGTTCATCTGCCAATCCGTGGCGTCGCGCGGCGAGCTGGCCGCCTACCTCGAGCGCCAGTACGGCATGCCCTGTTTCGAGCTCGACGTCCGGCGGCCGGCGTCGATCCGCAAAGCGGTCATTCCGGTGGCGGGGCTTGGCACGCGCATGTTCCCCTTCACCAAGGCCGTGCCGAAGACCTTTCTGCCGGTGGTGACGTCCGACGGAGTCGCCAAGCCGGTGATCCAGGTGATCATTGAGGAGGCCTTGTCCGCAGGCGTGGAAGAGGTCGCCTTGGTGATCCAGCCCGAAGACGAGCCCCGCTTCCGCGCTTACTTCCACGCCGACGTGTGCCCGGCGACGCTCGCCAAGCTGCCACCCGCGCTGAAGCATGAGGCCGAGCGCGTGATGGCGATCGGCAAACGCCTGACCTTTATTCCGCAGCACGACGCCAAAGGCTTTGGCCACGCTGTGCTGCTGGCGGAAAAATGGGTCGGCAACGAGGCTTTTCTTTTGCTGCTGGGCGATCAGCTTTTCCGTTCGGATGAAGCCCGGAGCATGGCGCGTCAGGTGGTCGACCGTTTCCAAGCCTTCGGCGACAGCCAGAGCGTGGTCGGTATTTACGAAGAGACACTGTCGCGGGTCAAGCACTACGGCGCGGTGGCGGGCGAGTGGGTCGAGGAGGACACGCTCCAGCTCCACCGCATCTTCGAGAAGCCCACGGAAGACGAGGCGCAGACCTACTTGGCCGTCACGCGGCACGGCAGAGACGCCTTCTTCTGCGTGAACGGCCTCTACGCCTTGCGGCCGGGCATTTTCGGCCACCTGCGCGGGCTGGTCGCCTCTGCCGGTGCCGGCGAGGTGCAGTTCACCCCCGCCCTCGAAGCTTTGCGGCACGAGGAAGGCGTGAAAGGGCTTGTGGTGAGCGGCACCCATTTCGACACGGGCATCCCCGCGATCTACGCCGAAACGGCAGGAAAGTTCGTTCGTGCGTAACGAACGAGTTAATATCCAATAAAAGCAAGTTGTTTTCTCGCAAAGGCGCAAAGGCCGCAAAGGGTTTCAGGCTTGGCGTCTTTGCGTCTTGGCGAGAACTCTGTTGGTTGTGGTGTCACTTTAGATGGGGGGAAGAGGTTTTTTTGGAAACGGGAACACGGTTGAGCAGCCGCTACTGGCCGTTCCTGCGCTACCTTCTGGTGGGGGGCTGGAACACGCTCTTCGGCATGGGCATCTACGCGCTGCTGTACCGGTTTTTCGGCGAGCGGGTCCACTATCTGGTTCTGCTTGTGCCCGCGAACATTCTGGCGATCACCAACGCCTATCTGGGGTACAAGTTCATCGTGTTCAGGACGAGCGGGAACATGATGCGCGAGTATCTGCGCTGCTACGTGGTCTACGGCGGCATGATGATCCTGAGCGCGGGCCTGCTGTTCGTTTTCGTGGAATATCTGAAGCTCAATCCGGTTTACGCGAATGCCGTCTGCGTGCTCGTCGCGACGGTTGTCAGCTATTTCTCGCACAAACACTTCTCCTTCCGCTAAACCCTCCCATCCGCGGGCAAAAAATCGACGGGGATCTTTTCTCTCACAGAGTCACTGAGGCCACAGGGCTTGGCCGTCTTCAACTTTTGAACTTTAGCACTCCCGAACTTTAGAACTTCTTCCCATGTCTCCTGAAATAGCCAATTTTACCCCCGCATTGTTCTGGGACGTTGACCGTGAGACGGTCGATGTCCATGCCAACAAACGCTGGCTGATTGCTCGCGTTCTGGGGTATGGTCGTTTGATGGACTGGAAGGCGTTGCGGATGCTCTATTCTCTTGCTGAGATTGTTGAAACCGCCCAATCCGCGCGGTCACTCGACGTGAAAACAGTGTCTTTCCTGTGCGTGGTGGGACGGGTTTCCAAGGAATCATTCCGATGTTACACTTTGAGGCAGTCGACCCCGACACTTTGGAACTCTTGAAGCAACTTCAGAGCGATCCCGCTCTTGTTGGCCTCCGGCTTGTGGGCGGGACCTCGCTGGCCATGCAACTGGGTCACCGGAAATCGGTGGATCTTGATCTGTTCGGGAGCCTTGGTGTGATGGGCGGTGAGTTAGAACAGAGGTTGCGTAAGCATGGCGACGTTGAACTCGTGAATAGAAGCAAGGCGGTTGAAACCTATTTTGTGCGAGGTGTGAAGGTCGATTTTGTGAACTACCCCTATGCGTGGCTGACTGATCCGGTATGTATCGGTGGTCTGACACTGGCCTCTTCACAGGACATTGGTCCGATGAAATTTGAGGCCATTACCAATCGTGGCAGCAAGAAAGACTTTATTGATCTGGCCTTTCTGCTGGAGACCTTTACCCTGTCAGAGATGTTAGCTTTGTACGCCGCCAAATATCCGCAAGGATCCGAATATCTGGTTTTGCGCAGCCTGGTTTACTTTGATGACGCGGAAGACGATCCGTTGCCGGTCATGCTCAAGCCGCTCGGTTGGGACGAAGCAAAAGCGCGTATTTGCGAGGCTGTCCGGGCGACCGCCTGATGTTTTCTCTCACAGAGTCACAGAGGCTGCAGAGTTTTTCCACCCTCAACCTCCGCGGGTGAAAATGAAACAGCGGCTTCCTTCGAACTTTAGCACTCGCGCACGAACGAAATTTAGGACTTCTTCCTTCATGCCTGCCTCATCACCCATCCATGACTTGCAGACTATCTTTGACGTGGTTGCCGGTAAACTGCCTGCAGCAGGGGTTGAGTGTCTGTTAGTTGGCGGGTTCGCCGTGAACTATTATGGCTATACACGTAATACGTTGGATGTCGATTGGATGATTGTCGCAGAACAACGGGATGACGTGCTGGCTATTATGAGGCGCGAGGGGTTCACGAATTCAGCGGTTCACGAGAATGTGATGTTTTTCCAGCGGCCCGGATCGGGCTGGCGCGTTGATTTCCTTCAAGCGGACGCGGACACCATGGCGCACCTGCTGTCGAGGGCCAAGAGCGTTGCCGTCCAAGGGGCGACGGTGAAAGTTCCGGCGCTGCAAGATTTGATCGCCATGAAACTGTTCTCGCTTGCACAGAATCCCGAACGGCGGACGGGGAAGGATTTACCGGACATTGTCCACCTGTCCGTTTTCAACGGGCTCGATCTGGAGCGGGATATTCACCCGCTTGCCACACGATATGCGTCTGAGACTGTTTTCAAAATCGTGTCGGATCACATCAAGGCGTTGCAGGCATGAAATTTCCCTCTTATCCAGAATGCGCCGAGCGTGATGCGTTTCGGTCGCTTCCGAGGTTGGGCATGGACGAGTATGTGGCCTTTCTGGCTGAGTCCATGGCTGGGGCCGACCCGGAAAAAGTCGCGCGGCAGAAAGCCGCCGAAGAGCGGATCACCGTTCCCTTCCGTCTGCGAAGAATTTGTAACTTGTGTGAAGAAATTAAATAAAGGGCTGTTTATTACGACAGATATACCCAGCTACAATTTCGATCCTAACGATGTTGCCGCAAGAACAAAGATCATCAAACCTCGCCAGATGAAAGTTGTTATGGATAACCATCAGCAACCCGATGAGGAATACGAGCGCATGCAAGGCGGGATCAATCGTAATCTAGAAGATGTCTGTAAAAAAACAGGGGCAATACTCATTCCCTTGCACTTGGTGTTAAAACAGGGTGACATGTATATGTTCTTTGATGTTCAAGATGAGAAACACATTCCTTTATACAGAGATGCAAACCACCCTTCTACAGAAGGTTCCCTGCGCGCGGCACAATTCATTCTGCCCTATGTTTTTCCGGAAACCGCCTTGCAGGATCGGCCACTTATAAACCCTTGAAGCCCCATTTCGTTTCGCACCATCTTTCATAAAAAAAGAATATTAGCTGTTACTGTTTTGCAAGTCTCAATAATGAACTTCACCCACTGTCGCCTCCCACAAGAAATCCTCTTATATTATGGAAAGCACCAAAAATTCTGGAATCGATCTGATTGGATACACAGCCGATCACGCATCTGAGTGGAATGCGGTTGTCTCACGGTCTCGCAACGGGACGTTTCTGTTTAATCGTTCCTATATGGATTACCATGCGGATCGGTTTCGGGATTGCTCTTTTCTGGTGCTGAAGAAGAACAGGCTTGAGGCGGTCATTCCCGGGAATCTCGCTTCGGGCGTTTTCTATTCGCACCAGGGGCTGACCTATGGCGGTGTGATCAGCACGGAGAATGTTACGGCCGTAGACATGCTCGAGATATTCGGCCTTCTGAACGGCCTGTTGAAGCAGGAGGGGTGTTCGGCGGTTGTCTATAAGCCCGTCCCCTCGATCTACCACCGGCTGCCGGCCGAAGAGGATTTATACGCGTTGTTCCGCAACGGCGCAAAACCGGTAGCCCGGCAGATATCCTCTTCCATCGTTCAGGCGAGAAAGATCCCCTTCATCGAGTCCAGGCGCAGCGGCATCCGTAAGGCGGCGCGATGCGGCGTCCACGTGCTGGAGAGTGAAGAGTACTCGGCTTTCTGGCAGATTCTGAGCGAGGTCCTTATGGCTCGGCACGGGACAAAGCCGGTGCACTCGCTGGACGAGATCACGTTGCTTCATCAGCGGTTTCCCGACAGGATCAGGCTGCATGTCGCGCTGGCCGACAATCAGGTCGTTGCCGGCGTGGTCATGTATGTGGACAGCCAAGTCGCACATGTCCAGTACATTGCGGCCAGTGAGGAGGGCAAGCGCTGCGGGGCACTGGATATGGTCTTCGATCAACTGATTAATCAGGTCTATACAGGTGTTCAAATATTCGACTTTGGCACGTCTACAGAGAGAGGCGGTCACTTCTTGAATGAGGCACTTGTCTTCCAGAAAGAGGGTTTTGGGGGCAGAGGGATAGTTTATGACACTTATGAATATACCTTGTGAGTTGACCTTTGTGCCTTACGATGGGCGATTTCTCGAGTGCTCCTTTGGCTGGTTCCAAGACCCTGAATTGAGGGAGTTGACGAATACGCCTATTGTCACGCGGGAGAAACAGTCCGAATGGTTTGCTTCTCTACCTGACAAGAGCGACTATCTCGTATGGGGTATCCAACTCGGTGGCGCTCCAGTGGGCGCATGCGGTTTGAAGAAAGTCACCTCGCGAGAGGCCGAGTACTGGGGCTACCTTGGCGAAAAGGGGCTGTGGGGCAAGAAACTGGGGAAACAGGTCGTTGACTTCTGTCTCGGTCAGGCAACGAAACGCGGTTTGTCCCGAGTCTGGCTGACCGTGAACGCGGCTAATACACGAGCCGTTACGCTCTACAGTAAGATGGGGTTCCGCTTCGTCCGGCAGGTCGAAGGCAATCTTGAAATGGAGATTATCGTGACAGGAAGTGGTGTTGATTCATGTCGTTTGATCGACCTCCCGAAAATATCCGATCCGCGCGGAAACCTGACCTTTGTCGAGGGAGGGGTACATGTGCCTTTTGAAATCAAGCGAGTGTTTTATCTTTACGATGTTCCCGGCGGTGCTGATCGAGGTGGGCACGCTTTGAAAACATGCCATCAGGTTCTTATCGCAGCGTCAGGAAGTTTTGACGTTATTGTTGATGACGGTAAAGAAAAGAAGAGGATTCATCTTTGCCGATCATATTATGGGCTGCATATTCCGCCGACAATCTGGAGAGAGATGGATAACTTCTCGACAGGGTCAGTTTGCCTTGTACTCGCGTCTGAGAACTATGACGCAAGTGGGTATTACCGCGATTACGCCGGGTTCCAGGCCGCATGCGGCACGCAAAATAGCGGCGTAAGCGAGGTCTGAAACTTAGCGTACTTAGCGTGAGAGAAAGTATTTTATGAATGTTCCCTTTCTGGATTACCGGCTGACCAACCAGCCTCACTTCGACGAATACCTCGCTGCGGTCCGCCGCGTGCTGGAGTCGGGCTGGTATGTGCTCGGCAAAGAGGTCGAGGCCTTTGAGAACGAGTACGCCGCCTGGTGCGGTTCGCCGCATTGTGTGGGTGTCGCCAACGGGCTCGATGCGCTGATCCTGATTCTTGAGGGGTATAAGGCTTTGGGCGTCATGAAGGATGGCGACGAGGTGATCGTCCCCGCCAACACCTATATCGCCTCCATCTTGGCCGTTTCGCGGGCCGGCCTGGTTCCTGTTCCTGTCGAACCCCAGCCTGCAATCCTGAACATCGATCCCTCGCGCATCGAGGCCGCTATGACCTCCAGGACACGCGCGATCATGCCGGTACACCTTTACGGTCAGTGTGCGGATATGGGGCCGATCCAGACGATCGCCGGGCGCCACGGATTGAAGGTGATCGAGGATTCGGCGCAGGCCCATGGCGCGACCTATAGAGGGAAAAAGGCGGGAGCCTTGGGGCATGCCTCCGGTCATAGTTTTTATCCGGGAAAGAATCTCGGCGCGATCGGTGATGCCGGTGCGGTCACGACCGGTGATGCGGAGTTGGCGACCGCCATTCGCGCGCTCAGGAACTACGGCTCACATAAGAAGTATCACAATTTGTACAAGGGTTATAACAGTCGGCTGGACGAGTTGCAGGCTGCGATCCTGCGCGTCAAGCTTCAGTATCTGGATGAAGAGAACCGGCAGCGCAACCGTGTCGCCCAGCAGTATCTTGCGGGAATCAACCACCCCGAAATCACCTTACCGACCGTTGCCCCTTATGGCGCTCCCTGCTGGCACCTGTTTGTCGTACGTTGCGCCCGGCGCGATGCGCTGCAAGCGCATCTGACGGCAAGCGGCGTTCAGACGGTGATTCACTATCCCATTCCGCCGCATCAACAGCCCGCCTACGCGGAGTGGGCGGGGCGCTCATTCCCCATCACGGAGGCCGTCCACCGTGAAATACTGTCGCTGCCGATGAGTCCGGTCATGACGGATGCCGAGGTAAAGCAGGTGGTAGGGGCGGTTAACACCTTCTAAGAGGTGGAAACGACCAACTCTTCTTCCAACACCTCATCTCACATTTAGAAATTGTTCAAAAATGGCTTTAGCCTCATTCGTTCTGTTTGCCTACAACCAGGAGCAGTTCATCCGCGAGGCGGTTGAGGGCGCGCTCGCCCAGACCTATTCCCCTTTAGAGATCATCCTTTCTGACGACTGCTCCTCGGACCGCACGTTTGCGGTCATGCAAGAGACGGTCGCTTCTTACCACGGGCCGCATAAAATCCGTCTGAACCGCAATGAAACCAACCTTGGGATCATCGCCCATTACAACAAAGTGTGTCAACTCGCGACGGGACAGTTGCTGGTCTTTGCGGCGGGTGATGACCTCTCTCTGCCGCGTCGCACCCAGCGGATCATGGACGAGTGGAAAGAACGGGGCCGGCCGCGCGAAGCGGTTTTCTACTCCCGTGTGCAACGTATTACGCAGGAGGGGGCAGCCTATCCGCGAGAGGGCGCCTGGTTCGGCCACCGGCAGTCCGCCGACCCTGCGAAACTCATTTCAGAGTGGGGCGGGTTCGTGATTGGCGCCACGGTCGCCGTGACGCGTGGGCTGCTGGAGCGCTTCGGGCCAATCCTTTCGAACATGCCCTGCGAGGACATCCCGACGCTGTGGCGCGGCGCGTTATGCGGGAGCTTGCACTTTGTCGACGAGGCGCTGGTCCGCTGGCGGGTCGGCGGCGGCGGACTGTGGTCCTCCGTGTACGACCGTCCGGACGCGCAGGGCCGGCGCCTGGAACACATGCGGCGCTTTCTGTGCGAGCGTCAGGCTCTGGCGGCTCAAGCCCGCCTGGACATAGATGTCGCGGGCGCGACATCAGAGTTGATGCTGTCGCTGGGGCGGTTCGAAGAGGAAACCGCCTGTGCGCTCGCGAGCCTCACAGGCTCGGCCTGGCTGTTCCTGTACCGGTATCTTCGGCTATGGGCCAGGAACGGCCAGGTTTCGCACGCGCTGCGCGAATGCGTGGTGGAGTATATCCGGATATCCAATGGATTGGGGCGGTGTCGGTTTCTGTGGTTGATAACCGAGTCGGCGGCCTATGTGTTTGCGGATAGAAGGAAACAAAGTCCTCAACGTCCATGCACCAATGCAATAATGAACGATTGAGCGTTTTCTTATGAAACCAACCTATGTGACATCACCTTCTCTTCCTCCGCTAGAAGAGTTTATCCCGTATCTCGAAAAGATCTGGGAGTCGAAATGGCTGACCAACAACGGGCAGTTTCATCAGCAATTTGAAACGGCCCTTACCGAATATCTCGGCGTGAAGCATGTCAGCTTTTTCACGAATGGCATGATGGCTTTGCAAACGGGGATGCAGGCTTTGCGTATCACAGACGAGGTGATCACAACGCCTTTTACCTTTGTGGCGACGACGCATGCAATTCACTTGAATGGATGTACACCCGTCTTCTGCGATATTGAGCCTGACACATTTACGCTTGACCCCGACAAGGTGGAGTCGCTCATTACACCGCGAACCACGGCCATCATGCCGGTCCATGTCTACGGAAACCCCTGTCGGCATGAGCCGTTGCAGCGGATCGCGGACACGTATGGGCTGAAACTCTTTTATGACGCAGCGCATGTCTTTGGGGTAAAAAAGGACGGTGTCTCGGTTTGTAACTGGGGCGACCTTTCCATGCTCAGTTTCCACGCTACCAAGGTCTTCAACACGCTGGAGGGCGGGGCGCTGGTCACCAATGATGAGACGCTGAAGAAGCGCATCGACTACTTGAGAAATTTCGGTTTTCAAGACGAGGTGACGGTTGTCGCCCCGGGTTCCAACGGCAAGGTGGACGAGGTCCGCTCCGCGTATGGGCTGTTGCAGCTCAAACACGTGGACCGCGAGATCGCCAAAAGGCGTCAGGTGGCGGACTTCTACCGCGAGCACCTCAGGGATGTGCCCGGCATCCGCATTCTCCACGATCTGCCCGGCGTGCGGCACAACTATGGTTACTTTCCGATCTTGGTTGATTCCGAGGTCTATGGGAGCACGCGTGATGATTTGTATGAGAAGTTCAAGGCCAACGGAATTTACGCCCGGCGCTATTTCTATCCGCTGTGCAGTCAGTTCCCAACATACCGCAATTTACAGTCGGCTTTGTCGGGGAGCACGCCGGTAGCCGAGAAGACCGCGCAAGAGGTGCTCTGTCTTCCGATCTTTGCGGACTTGGATGAAGCTTCGTTGGCTCGAATCGCAGCAGTTGTTATAAGAACGTGAGTTTTTCGCAGAGAATGATGCATCGTCCCTATTGTACCTGATGTCAAAGCTAATCGCTAGAAATGAGAGCTGCAGAGTTCTGTCGGCAAGGAGCATACGACCGCTGGCTTGGGTTTGTAGGGATTAGCGTCAAGCAAACACGAGCAAACTCTTATTCGCGGAGATCCGCGGTTAAAACTTTGGATTAAGAGGTGACCTGATGAGTCTAAGCAAAATTAATAAGACAGCCTATTACCTTCCCGAGAGGGTTCTGACCAACGAGGAGTTGGCCGGTTTATACCCGGGCTGGACGGCGGAAAAGATTCTGGAAAAAACCGGCATTCTTCAGCGGCATGTGAGTGCTGACAATGAGACCGCCGGGGACTTGGCGGAACAGGCAGCGAAGGTGTTATTCTCCACCTGTGGTGTAAACCCAGCCTCTATCGATTTCATTCTCCTGGCTACACAGTCACCGGATTACTATCTGCCGACGACGGCGTGCATGCTGCAGCACCGGCTAGGGATACCGACCGCAGCGGGCGCTTTGGACTTCAACCTCGGATGCTCGGCATTTATCTACGGGTTATCCCTTGCGAAGGGACTGATCGCCAGCAGTACGGCGCAAAATGTTTTGCTGATCATGGCAGAAACCTATACTAAGCATATCCACCCCATGGATAAGAGCGTGCGCACCATTTTTGGCGATGGCGCAGCTGCGGCCTTGATTTCGGCATCGGAGACGGAGGGAGTCGGCCGGTTTGTGCTGGGGACCGACGGCAGCGGGTATGACAAGCTGATTGTCCCCTCCGGCGGGATGCGCCTCCGGCCCTCGGCGGGTACAGCCGAAGAAAGCACCGATGACTCCGGAAACACGCGTTCGCAAGACCACCTGTTCATGGAAGGCACCGAAATCTTCAACTTCACGATCACGACGGTTCCCCGAACGGTGAGCGAGACGCTGGAGAAAAACGGACTGGTGATGGAGGACGTTGACCTCTTTGTCTTTCACCAGGCGAACAAATACATGCTCGATTTTCTTCGTAAAAAATGTAAAATACCAACCAATAAGTTTTACATGAACTTCGAGGACTGCGGTAACACGGTCTCGGCGTCCATCCCTATCGCGCTGGCAAGAGCCGCCGGCGAGGGAGTGCTCAGGCCGGGTATGAAGGTGATGCTGGTTGGCTTCGGAGTCGGACTCTCATGGGGTGCGACGGTTGTTACATGGTGACTCAATCACATGCTAGGAAAGGAACACAGAAATGACGCATCAGGAAAAGATGACGGCGCTTGAGGAGCTGTTTGAGGTTGATTCCGGGAAGATTGTGGCCGAGACCGCTTTGGACACGCTCCAGTGGGATTCGATGTCCATGCTCTCCGTCATCGCGCTCGTGAACGAACACTTCGGGAAGCGCGTCTCCGGCGCACAGATTAAAGCATTCAAGACGGTTGGCGATATCCTGGACGTCATGGCCTGACCTTCGGTGTGTGAGGGCGTTCTTAAGCAACAGTTCTTTTGGGGAGTCTGGCAACTATGGCTACCGCAGGTCTCTTAGAAAACATCGCCATTCGCGGCATTTCGTGCGCCGTGCCTGAAAACCGCGTTGATAATTCCGCGTTTGTTGAGCGCTTCGGCGCGGAGGGTGTGGACAAGTTCGCCAAGATGACCGGGGTGGTCAGCCGCCACGTGGCCCTCCCGGCCCAAACAGCCTCCGACTTTTCGTTTGCGGCTGCGGAGCGGCTGTTGGCAAAGATCGGCTGGGAGCGGAGCAGTGTTGACGGCATTATCTTTGTGTCACAGACACCCGACTACCGTCTGCCGGCAACGGCGTGTGTTCTGCACCACCGGCTAAGCCTGGGGAAGAACTGTATCGCCTTCGACATAAACCTAGGTTGCTCGGGTTTTGTGTACGGGCTTTTTGTGGCGGGTTCGCTTTGCCGCAAGCAGGGAGTTACACGCGTCCTGCTTTGCGGCGGTGACACCATCACGAAGCTGATCTCGCCGCAAGACAAGTCAGCTGCCCTGCTCTTTGGCGACTCCGGGTTTGCCGTAGCCCTGGAATATGACGAAGCAGCGAGCCCGTGGAGCTATCTTTACCGAACCGACGGCAGCGGCTTTAAAAACATTATCGTTCCTGCGGGCGGGTTCCGCTGTGCAGACGGAAACTCTGAGGTGCGCGAGTGCGGCGAAGGTATCTGGCGGGCCGACGACAACCTCTTCATGAACGGAACCGAGGTGTTCAATTTCACAATCTCAGAGGTTCCTGCGGCCATTAAGCAGCTGATGGCCCAGGCCGGTCGGACGCCGGATAACACGGATCTGCTGGTTCTGCACCAGGCCAACTGCTTCATCCTGAAGAACATCGCCAAGATGACCAAGTTCCCCATGGACAAGGTCCCGATCAGTATGGACCGGTATGGAAACACCTCCGTAACCTCGATCCCCCTGACGCTCTGCGACGCGCTGGCTGACAAGCCGGAAAAGGGCATGCAACGACTGCTACTTGCGGGTTTTGGCGTCGGCCTTTCTTGGGGCGTTGTCAGCATGGAACTAGACGCGGACCTCTGCCTGTCGGTTTTCACCTCAAACGAGTTCTTCAACGACGGGGATCTGGAGGTCTGATATGTACAATCCCATGGACTTGACGGGAAAGCGTATACTTGTCACCGGAGCATCGTCAGGAATCGGTCGGGAGTGCGCAGTGGTTTTGAGTCGATTAGGTGCGGAGATTGCTTTGGTGGCACGTAATAGGCAAAAGTTGAATGAGACTTTCGAAATTATTCAGAACCAGCAGCAACATCATTTAATTATACCCTTTGATTTAGCAGAGGTTGAGAAAATCGAGTCTGTTTTTGCCACAGTGTGTAGCGATGGACGTAAACTTGATGGTTTCGTTCATGCTGCGGGCATAAGTGCTTTGATACCGCTTCAGGTAACAACACTTAAGACGGTTCAAGATATTTTCAATATCAACTTTACAGCCTTCGTGATGTTGGCAAAACAATTCGCTAAGAAGAAATATTCGACCGGAGGCAGTATAGTTGGAATCTCCTCGGTTGCTGCACGTTCTGGGCAGCCTTCTTTAAGTATCTATTGCGGTAGTAAAGGAGCATTAGAGGCTACAATTAGGGCATTAGCACTGGAACTTGTTTCTAAGAAGATTAGAGTGAATTCGGTTGTGCCCTCATATATTCGCACTAGTATGCAAGAAGAGGCTGCTCAGACTCTGCCCGAGGAAGCGTATCAGCGCATCGTTGCGAAACATCCAATGGGTCTCGGGAATCCTGAGGATGTCGCTCTTGCAGTGGCGTTCTTATTGAGCGACGCGGCTAGGTTCATTACGGGGACTCACCTGGTCGTCGACGGCGGGTATTTGGCGCAATAACAGCGCACAGGCGAAAATGAAGAAACTCATCATCATTGGTGCGCGCGGTTTTGGACGGGAAATCTACCATTTGGCGACTCAGTGCCAAGGGTATTTAAGCGAGTTCGAGGTGAAAGGTTATCTCGACGATAAGGAGGACGCCTTGGATGGATTCTGCGGATACCCTTCTATCTTAGGCGCTGTCGAGACATATACTCCGCAGCGCGATGATGTGTTTGTGTGTGCATTGGGAGACGCAAAAAGCAAGAAGCATTATGTAGAACTTGTTCAGGAAAAGGGCGGAGCCTTTTTTTCACTTGTCCATCCTACATCCATTATAAGCGCGACTGCGAGTATCGGCCAAGGTGCACTTGTCTTGTCGCATGTCTTAGTTTCCTGCGAGGTGAAGATCGGCGACTTTGTGACGCTGCAGCCTTTTTGTGCGATCGGACATGATGCGCGAATCGGTTCCTTTTCGCACCTGAATGCATATGCGTTCATGGGGGGGGGGGCGCAATGCGAGGAAGGCGTCACCCTGCATACAGGGGCGAAAGTGTTGCCCAAAAAGAAGGTTGGCGCATGGGCCACGGTCGGAGCTTGCAGTGTTGTTCTGCGAAACGTTCGGCCGGATGTGACCGTATTTGGAAATCCAGCAATACTGGTGCCTTAATTTCTCATCTGTTTCACGATTTGATAGATTATTTGTAAGCATACGGAGTGGCCATGGATAACAAAGACTATTCGATAGTAATACCTGTATACTTCAATGAGGGTAGCCTTGAATCTCTGGAGTCAGATATTCGCAAGAATGTGTTTCTAAAAATGCCTGAACGAAAAGGAGAGATTGTTTTCGTTGACGACGGGTCACGGGACCGCTCTTATGAAACATTGAGAAAGTTGCAGAGAACATATACAGATGATATACGTGTCTACAAGTTGTCTAGAAACTTTGGACAAGGAAACGCTATTTGGTGTGGGCTTGAGAATACGCCTTCTACAGTTGTTGTGCTCTCTGCGGATGGGCAAGAGCCTGTAGACGTTGTTCCGCAAATGTTGCGTAAACATTTTGATGAAGGTTTCGAGGTCGTTATCGGGCGCAGAGACTCCCGAGGTGAGGCGGTTGACTTCCAAGAGTGTTTATTGGATGATAAAAAAATTGAGTAATCCCGAGATGCCGGTAGGCGGGTTTGATTTTGTGCTTTTGGGGAAGACGGCCAAGAATTCGTTGATCAAGGTTTATCAACCTCATACATTTATGCAAGCGCGGGTATTGGATTTGGGTTTTAAACGGGCGTGGATCGGCTATCATCGGCGCGAACGTTTGCACGGCAAGTCGAGGTGGTCTTTTGCCAAGAAGGTCACGTACATGCTTGATGGGGTTCTTGGACACTCCTATTTGCCAATAAGAATGATGTCAATCTTAGGAGCAATCTTTTCGCTGACCAGTTTCCTTTGCGCGGGCTTCTTTTTGATCAATTATCTAATCCACGGCCATGCATTAAAAGGGTGGACGCCGATCATTCTGTCCATTCTTTTTGTCGGCGGCGTACAAATGATGATGATCGGCATGATCGGTGAATACCTCTGGCGCGTCCTCGCGCAAGTGCGTCAATCCCCCCCTTATATCGTCGAAGAGGTGTGTGATGGGCGTTCTTGATGCCTGTGCCAAAGGGATCACGCCCTGTCTAAGCCTGTGGCATCGCACGCTCCCCTTCCGTTTTCTGATTGTAGGCGCATGGAACTTTGTGTTCAGCTATGTCGTTTTTGCCGTTACCTACTGGTTGCTGAGCCCTTATGTGCACGACGCGGTCATCATGGCGATCTGTTCGGTTGTTGGTATCACAAACGCTTTCGTGGGCCATCGGTATCTGACATATAGGTCGCGGGGTCCGATTTTGCAAGAGTACTTTCGATTCTATCTGGTTTACGGCACTCAGATCGGGCTGAATTTCATCTTGTTCCTGTTGTTCGTTAGAGTGTTTCACGCCAACCCCTATGTGACGCAGGCGGTTCTCACAACTGTTCTAACGGTGGTGTCGTATTGGGGGCACAAGAATGTTTCGTTTGCAGGCTGTGAGTAGGAGGCAGATTCGATGGTGATGATAATAGTACGATTGTGCATTGCTGTGTTGGGCGTCGCGCTGTCGCTCGGGCTTGTTCGTGCGCAGCGCAAAGTGACGTCCTGCATCATCGCGAGCTACTTTGCCCTCCGCCTGCTCGGGATCGCGTTTCTGATCTTCGTCCTGAAGGTTCCGTATCCAGGAGACCTGCCATGGTTTATGCAGTTTCTGTCCGAGGGCTTCAGGGAGGGAACGTTCCACCGATGGTACGGGAGCCTGTTCTGTTTTATGATAGGAGGGCTTAGCTGTGCGATCCCATCGCCTTTTGCGCTGATTGCCCTTTTCTCGGTTTTCGAAGTGGTTGGGGCCTTTCTTATATGGAAAGCACTGGGGAGGCTCGTCAGCCGGTCGTTCTCGGACGCCTGTCTCTGGCTCTATATGCTCAACCCGATTGTTCTGCAGGGGGTCTGGCTGAGCGGGCAGGATGAGGCGATTCAGGTGTTCTGCGTGGGTGTTTTGCTCTGGCTATTTGATTCATCGAAACAAATTCTGTTGCCTGCGCTAGGGGGTGTGTTGCTTCATCTAACGAAACCCCAGAGCCTGTGGCTGATTGGGGCTTTTCTGGTAACAGGAAATCTGTTGGACTGGACGGTTTTTGGTGTTGTCTCCGCCGGCATCATAGGCTTAGGCATGATGACCGGCCTGCATTACTATGAGTTGGCCGGTCTGGGGGGACAGGTTATTGTTCCATCAGGCAACGTGTGTTTCTTTAGTGAAAAGGTTTTTGGGCAAACACTGAATGGAACTTGCGTGCTTGTTGTGATCGGCGTGTTGTTCCTGATTGAAGCGATCTTCTGTATGGGCGGTGCTGCAAAGGGGGAGCGTAAAAACGACCTGCTTGCAACGGCGTTTGCGTCTGTTCTATTCGGGCTCACCTTTGCCCTCCTTTCTCCCTTTGTATTCCCCTCGTATATCACGTATGCCATTCCTTTCTTAGCATTACTTCTCGTCGCCGCCCATGCGTCCAAGCGTGCCTGGTCGGCCTATGCCCTCTGGTCGGTGGCGTACTCTATGGACGCAACGTTGAATTATCGCGTCTTTCAAAGTATACCCAAAGGGAATGAACTTTCGCCTGCGGGAGCACTCTGGGCAGCCCTTATCCTTGCACTCCACGTCTGGCTCCTTGTTGAAGTGCTGGCTATCGCCAGACAGAAAGGCTTTTCGCTAAGGAAGGGCCTCCATCAGTTTTGGCCGCGCTTTGCCTGGCATCACCTCTGCCCGGCATTCAAGCAGAGCGGAAGAGCAGACGTTTCATGACGCAAACCCGCAGCAGTTATCGCGGCATCCTCAAGGCCTCATCGCTCATTGGGGGTGCTTCGGTCATCAATATCCTGATCGGCATGGTGCGGACAAAGTTTGTCGCCGTCTTGCTTGGCGCGGACGGCGTCGGACTGATGGGGATGTACACCACGATTATCGGGATCGTGTCGACGCTGTCCGGAATGGGTATCAACTCGAGTGGCGTGAGGCAGGTGGCGGAGGCTTACGGGTGTGGTGACGAGGTTAAATTGGCGAGAACCGTCAGGACGTTGCGCCGTACCGTCTGGCTGACGGGCGGCTTGGGAATGCTGTTCATGGTCGCCTTCTGCGTTCCCCTTTCGCGACTCTCCTTTAAAACGGCGGAATACGCGGTCCCGCTCGCGATCCTCGGCACGACCGTTCTGTTGGGAAACATCGCCCTTGGTCAGGGCTGTGTCATCCAGGGCACCCGGCGTATCGCGGACATGGCCAAAATATCGGTCATCGGCGGGCTTAATGGCACGTTGATCGGTGTGCCTCTGTACGGGTGGCTTGGTCAACGGGGCATACTTCCGAGTCTCGTTCTGGGTTCGCTTGCGTCACTGGTGACTTCCTGGTGGTTCGCGCGTCGTGTGCCCATTAAGCAGATTGTCCTTCCTTGGCATGACAGCCGACACGATGCTTGTCAATTGTTGCGGTTGGGCGTCGCACTCATGAGTGCCGCATTGTTGTCGAGCGGCTCCGCCTACCTGATCCGCCTCTTGCTCATGAGGGAACTGGGGCTTTCGGGTGTGGGAATCTATCAGGCGGCGTTCAATCTCTCGGGAATTCTTGTGACGTTTGTTTTGGGGGCCATGGCGGCGGACTACTATCCCCGACTGACAGCGGTTGCCGCGGATAATGGAAGAGTACTGCAGGTGATGAACGATCAAACCGAGATTGCCCTTTTGTTAGCCTTGCCCGGTTTGGCCGCCATGGTGATTTTCTCCCCGATCCTGATCCGCATCTTTTATGCGCCAGAATTTACTCAGGCAATCGAGCCGTTACGGTGGTTTTCCCTAGGTCTTTTAGGCCGTGTTCTTTCATGGCCGCTCGGGTTCATCTTGTTGGCCAAGGCTCAAGGCACGCTCTATTTTCTCACTGAACTCGTCAGTACTCTCTTGTTGTGTGCGCTAACCTATTGGTGTGTGCTGAAATGGGGGGTCACCGGAGCAGGGGTCGCGTTTTTCCTGATGTATGTTTTCTACCTGATTCTGATGGTTGGGATTTCCATGAAACTGGCCTTCGGTGTTTGGCGCAGGGGCACGAGTCTCTTGGCAGCATTTAGCAGCGTTGTTATGGTTCTTCTGATGCTCAACGCAACATGGACGACTCATGTTCCAACCCAATGGGGTGTATCGCTTACGATCCTGGTGGGATGTTCGGTTGCCTGTCTGAAGAGATTGTTCGACAAGACCGGTCTCACGCCGTCTAATCTGCTTGAGACACTGCGGTTCCGCCTGGCACGTTAGAGCGGTTTTCATTAAAGTGTAGCCGTTACGGGTAGGGACGCCTCCCCGAGGCGTCCGCGGCGGGTTCGGGGAACCCGCCCTACCT
>CAYZQL010000031.1:0-22293 GCA_964480555.1 uncultured Lentisphaeraceae bacterium
CCGAAATCATGGATAAAAGCAGATGTTTTGGCAATGGCGTAGACGGCCTTTGTCAATTCGCGTGCCAACTGCCACGCTTCAATCTCTTCGAATTGTTTAATCATCGCACAGCTCAGCTCTTACCTGAAACCAGACACCTGCTACCTGAAACCATTCGGTCATGGTCGCTTCACCTCAATCTCGATCACAAAGCGGCGGAAGGTGGGGATCTTTTCCGTTTCCAGTTCGGAAATTCCGGTGGGGGCGAAGACCTGGTCGTCGCTGCGGAGGTCGACGCGCGCGATCTCGGGGGAGGTCTTGAGGCGCTCGATCATTTCGCGCACGCTCTTGAGGCTGGGGTTCGGCGTGTAGCCCTCCACGATAAAGACGGAGGCGAGCGGGTCGACGAGGTCCTTTTTGGGGGTGGGCGGGTTTTCACGTCCGCTTGTCGGTGTCGTGGCAGGCGTCCCTCCGTTCGCCGAGACGGGCCGGATGGTGCGGAAAAGGGAGAAGGGGTTGCGCGCGGCCGTTTGCGGCGCGGGGGCCTTGGCCTCGCCTTCCTGCTCTTTCGGGTTGTAGAACTTCTCGTCGCAGAAGAGGGTGATCCAGTCGTCGAGCGAGACGGTCGAGGAGACGAGGGAGAGCACCTCGCGGGCGAGCGGGCCGTTCAGCAGCAGGTTGGACAGCGGCACCGAGTTGGTCAGTGTCTGCGAGGCGAGCCCTTTGAGTTCCTGGATGCGCTTGTCGATCTGCTCGCGCCGGCGGAGCAGTTCGCGCTCCTCCTCGAGCTGTGCGCTGTCGCGCCGCAGAAGGACGACGCCGGTGGCGGAATAGAGCGCCATGGCGCCGACGAGAAAGACGGCCGCCGCGATCCACCACGGCTTCTTCGCTCGGAAGACGACCTCATCCTTGAGGTCGTCGGGCAGCAGCGAGAGGTAGGTGGCACCGGCGTGCAGGGCGGTGAGCGCGAGGCCGTAGGCGAGATCGTGAACGCCGATGTGCGGCCGGTGGGCCTCGGGCAAGCCCGGCAACTCGGAGGCCGAGATGACCGGCAGGCTCAGCTTGCCGGCGAGATACTCTTTCAGGCCTTTGAGCTGTGTCGCGCCGCCGGTGAGCACGAGCTTTCCGATGTTGAATTTGCGGTCTTGGAATTGGCTGCGGTAGACGCCCAGGCAGGCGTTGAACTGCGCGGTCCAGCGGTCGGCGGCGGTGCGGAGGGGCTCGTAACAGGCGTCTGTCTCGCGCAGTCCGCAGTCCACGTGTTTGCGCACTTCGGCCTGTGCCGGTGGCAGCCCCGTGGACTGGGCCACGGCGTCGGTGAAGAGCTTGCCGCCGACTGCGATGGACCGGGCGAACAAGAGCCCGTTCTTGAGGCCGACCGCGACTTCGGTCTGGGTGTGGCCGATGCTCACGTAGCACCAGGGCTCGTCGTGATCCCCCGCAAAAAGTTCCAGGCCGTTATGTAACGCGACCGGCGCGGAGATCAGGTCGGCGGGCCGGAGGTGGTTGACGCGGGCCTCCTGCAGGGCGGCTGCGATCACGGCGGGGCGGGCCATGGACATGATGTAGCGCCGCACGCCCATTTCGCTGGGGGACTCGAAGGCGAAGACGTCGTGCTTCATTTCGTCGCCGGCCATCTCGTTGAACTGGGCGATGTCGATGGCGGCGACCTGTTCGGGGGTGCGCGGGTCATTGTGCATGATGCGCCCGCTCTGGAAGACGGTCTGCGCGCCCGGCAGGGCGATGGCGCAGAAGTGTTTTCCGATGCCGAGCGTGTCGGCCCACGCGCTGATGAGCGTGTGGGTCTCCTCCTCGTCCATCGGCAGGGAGAGGGTTTCGGCGCGCGTGATCACAGGGGTCGGGCTACGCAGCGTGACCCACACGGCGCGTACGGAACGCGCGCCGATATCGAGGGCGATCATTTGATTGGTTTGGGCCATAGGGTCGAGAGCGGTTAGGCGTTAGGGGTTACAGGTTATAAGTTACAGGTTTCAGGTTCCAAGTTTCAAGTTACGCTGGGGCAGGTGCAGGAGGGACTTAAGGTGCGGGTGCGGGGGCCGGCACCGCCGCGGCGGGTGCGGCCGGTTTCGGGGCTTCAGGCGCGGGTGCCGGCGTTGCGTTGACGGCCGCTTCCTTCAGCACGTTGGGCACATCCGCTCCTTTCGGGACCGGGGCGCCGTAGCGTTCGAGCTCGTTCAGGGGGATCAGCTCCTCGCCCACGTCGCTGATGAGCGTCGCGGTGACGAAAATCAGAATATTGTTGTTGTCCTCTCCTTTGTTTTCGGTTTTGAATAACCACCCAATGAGAGGCAAATCAGATAACCAAGGGGTGCCATACACTTCTTTCTTTTTGGTGGTGTCAACCAACCCTCCCAGAACAATCGTTTCACCGCTACGGACAACCGCCTCGGTTTCGATATATTGGCGAGAAATGTTTGGCAATTTGATGGAGGGATCTTCAGTGGTCGTGTCTTTCGTGTTGGTGTTATCGATATTGCTCAGCTTGTACGACTGCCAATCATCGATCTTACTGATTTCGGGGCGCAATACCAAATTGATCGACGAAAGGTCTGCGCCAACGCTCGGGGTGACGGAGAGAGAATAGCCAACCTCTACAACAATTGGGCGGTCATAGTCATACGTCGCATTGTCGCGGGAATTGTCTCCGTAAGTACCACCCGAGGTCATAATGCTGGTTTCAACCTCTTCAAAGTAGGAAACGTCTTGCCCGAATCTGAAGTTTGCCTCGCGGTTATTGAGGGTGGTCACACGGGGCACAATGATTGTGCGGGTGTCCGTACGGGTTTGCAAAGCGTGCAGGGTGGCTTGAAAACCAGATTCGCCCAACAGGGTTTGATAAAAACCGGTGGCTCCTGTTTGGCCAAGGCCGATTTCTCCACTATCCTCGATAAACGAAGTATTGGGCACCAACGCTTTGATATCTTCACCAATATCCACAATAGATGAATAATCATACTCTCCGTCAGTGTCGGCAACCAAGTTTTCTGCAATACGCCTTTGCACGGTTTTGAGTTGATCAATGGTGTATTCATCATAAGAACTCTTTCTGTCCCCGGGTGGTTTCTGATAGAGCCAGTCAATCCCGAGTTCACGCAAATCGGATGCTTTCGTGGTAACGAAGCGCGCTTCAATCAAAACCTGTAGAGGCCGCACATCCAAAGCCTCGATCAGTTTTTCAACGGCTTCCAGATTTTCTCGTGTGTTTTTTACCACAAGTGCATGGACTTTATCGTTAAACAGGAAGTCCGCACCCTCTGGTTGTGGAACGAAGCGTTCGATCGACTCAAGAAGGCCTATGTTACCGCCCTTCTCATCTTTCTTTTCCGGCTGCAAAGGGCTGGAACGGCCGCCGTCCCGCTCTTCGGGTCGCTTGAAAAGCGAGACGCCGTGTGCTGTTTTGCCGAGTTCGGACCCCACCATCCCCTTTCGGAGTCGGTAAATCCGGGTTTCCATTGGCAACCCAAACGTCTGTTCCTCCTTCGGCGTGACCCAAATTAGTTTTTCACCGACCGAGAAAGTCACATTGAGGTTTCGACCGATATATTCGAGTATCTCGATGAGCGGAGTTTTTTCGGCGTGAATCGTCAGTGCCTTGGGACTGATCTCACTATCCGCGATGATGTTGATATTTTCAGATTTTCCGATTTGGGCGATGATGGAATTGATGTCCGCGTTGACGAGGTGGACGGTGACAGGGGTGGCGAGAGTCTTCTGCATAGAAGTGGGTACACTACGCAATGAGGTGTTGTCACCCACAACAAATTTTCTCTGTCGATAGGTCTCGGGTGAGACCGCGAAACGTTTGGCATCGGCCGTGTGCAAGTCCGAAGTGGCCTCAGAACGTTTTTCTGCGGCCTCCAGACGTTCTTTTGCAAGACGCAGAGATATCTTTCTCTGAAGATCAACCAACCCGACGGTGTCAGGTTTTTTCTTCGCGATGTCGATACAGGCGACAATCGCATCTTTTGTCTTGCCCTGTTCGAAAAGTTTTTCGGCAGCAGTCACCTCGGGTGAAAGGATGCGCGTAATACGGCCGCGTAGTTCGGCAAGGCCGGGTGCATCGGGTGTTTTAGTGGCGATATCATCGCATGCTTGGATTGCGGCTTGTTTCTTGCCGGCCTCGAAAAGCCGTTCCGCTTTAAGGATATCTGGCTTCATACGGCGCAAATATCGGGATTGAAGATCGTCCAACCCGGCTTGTGCGGTTGCATTATTACCTGGCAGAACGGTTGCCACCGCGAATTTTCGGAGATAACCGTTTTTGAAAAGTTTTTCAGCGTTTGCGACCTGCGGGTCTTGAGGAGGCATTCCTATCTCGGTTAGAGGCACCTTGGGACTGGTGCAGCCGGCAACAAGGAGAAGGGCGAGGAGCGAAGGTCGCGTGGCGACGGTCCAGCGGCCTCTCCGAGTGTCGCTCGTCGGGCGCTGGGCGTCGGTCGGTTGGAACGGGATACGGGATAGTCTCATTTTTTTGTCTCGCGTTAGGTTGTCGACTGAAAGGAAGAACTGAAAAAAGGAACGGTGTTGCCTGGGGGTTACTTCGTGGTTTCTCCGGGGTGGAGGGTGCCTTCCCACCAGGTCGGACCGACGAAAACATTGCCTGCGTAGGCCACGTTGATGGTGACATATTGTTTGGTCGCACGTTTGGCTTTTTTGGCGCTTGAATCGGAATAACCAAAGATTTTCTGGTCGCGCCAGTGGTGGTAACAACGCACGATCGGGATACGGGAGGCACTGTAAGGGAGTGGTTTGTTGAAGGCGTCTGTGCCGCTGTTCGAGTCACCGTATGTCATCTGAGCCATTTTGTAATCGCCCATCGTGTGAGGGCTTGGAAGATTATGATACGCCTCTCCCCACGTTGTTTTCGCGTTTGAAAACTCGTACAAGTAACTGCAACATTCGATGTTTTCATTACGGGTCGAATCGGATTTATTGTCCGCGTTATCCCAGAACGGGTTGGTATCCGTGTCATTACTCCCGGAGATCAAAGCGACCAGATCTTTCGGGCGAGGTGTGTCCGCCCCATTATTCTTGTCCGAGCGGCAGACGTACATGCTGCGGTCGTCGACGTAGTCGGGGTAGAGGTTGGAGAGCCAGTCGGGCGTCTGGTTGTCATGCTCGCCGCGGTAGATGGTGAGGGCCACGCCGAACTGGCGCAGGTTGGACTTGCAGTTGGCCTGGCGCGCCTGCTTGTACCCCGACTGGACCGAGACGACCAGCGCGGAGCCGAGGATACCGATGATCACGATGACGACCAGCATCTCGAGAAGCGTGAACCCGCGCCGCGTTTGGCATGATGCCTGCGGAGAAACAAAACGTGACGAAACCCCGCCCGTGCGGGCTGCTATCGGAACTGCGGTTGTGTTTGCGCTTACCATTCTATTCTTCAATCGCAGATATCATGCCAAACGCGGGGCTGATGGCGCAAGGGGTAAGCGTGGTTTTTTAAACGGAAAGTGTGTGAGGCAGAACGGGTTCGCCCGTTTTGGTTAATCGGTATGGATACTGGAGTATACAGGGGATCGCGCAGGACAGCGGTATCCCTGCGTTGCGTGCAACGCAGGGGTGGACAGGAGGGAACGCCGCGAACTTCCAACGCTCAACGCTCAACGCTCAACGCTCAACGCTCAACCCGGAACGACGACTTGGGGAGAGCTGTCCCCGGTGCGTTGGTGTCCTGCTGCTTTTTCTGCCTGTCCGTTGCGTCGGCCGCCTTCGGGCAGACGGTCCCGGCACCGCGGCCCCGCCCGCCCTGGAACGTCGCTGAAGCGCCGTGCCGGCTGGTGGTCGAGAAAGAGCAGGACGATTTCATTCTGGCGCGGCTGCCGGTGCAGGTCGCCGGAAAGGCCGTGTCGGCGGTGCGGGCGTTCACGACCACCAACGAGGTGTCGGCGCGGGTCGTCTGGGTGGATTCGAGTCAGATGACGGTGCTCGTCGACGCGCGTGACGCGCGGCGCAAGCAGATGGTGAAGATTTATCCCGTTCCGGGCGAGCGGCCGGTCGTGGCTGGCGCGGCGGCGGTGGCGGACCCCGCGCCGTTGCGCGGCTGCGCGCGCCGGACGGCGGGCATGGATTTCCCGGCGACGCTGGCGGACGTGAAAATGCTGGAGACGCGTTGCGACGGCAAGGCGGAGTGGTTCACGGTCGCCGACTTCGGCAAACTGGGCGCGACGTTCAAGGACTGGTTTCGCGGCGACTGGACGCGCAAAAGCCATCTGGTCGACTTGCAGACGTGGCTGCTGGTGCCGCAGGACGGGAACTTTCTCTTCGGGCTGGCCGGTGTCGCGCCGGCCTGGCTGCTGGTGGACGGGCAGCCTGTTTTGGAGCATCCGGCCGGGCTGCCGTACGACAACTGGACCGCGGGTGCGGAACGCCCGCTCAAGGCGGGCCTGCGGCAGGTGCAGGTGCGGACCGTCTGCCGCCAGGAGATCGACACGGGGCTGGCGTGGAAGAGGGCGGGCGAGGCGGGTGTCGCCACCAACGTGGTGATGGTGACGGGCGGCGATCTGCTGGAGGGCCGCTGGGAGTGGCAGGGGCAGCGCCTGCATCCGTTCATGGCGGCCTCGAGCGGGCATGCCTACCGGTTCGAGGGGGTGAAAGAGGTGTTCGTCCCCTACACGTTCAAGGACGACACGTCGTGCTGGGGGACCAACCATCTGGCGCGGTGGCAGGTGGGCAACCGGGTGCTGGGCGAGGGAGAATCGCTTGCCGTCACGCTGACGGCTTCGGGCTTGCCCGCGACGCTCAAACTGCAGGCTCAGGCGGCGACAGGGGAGAAGGCGGAGTACGAGACCCGGCTGGCGTATGACGGGCCGGTGTGGAAGCAGTACGGGGTGACGACGCGGATCACCGGCGTGCCGGCGGTCTGCTACGCGGACGACCGGGTTCACCCGATCATCCGCGTGCGCACTTCGGCGGCGGACGGGCTGGCGTATGAACTCCATACCGGGGTGGAGTGGGCGGCGGGGGGCTGCAGCAACCTGACGCACGCGGTGGTGACGGACAGGGGCTGGGCGCGGGTGTACCTGTGCGAGATGGAGGCGGGGGCCGTGGCGCGGGTGACGTGGTCGCTGCGGCATTGCGGGGTGGAGCTGGACCGGGGCACCGTGCGTTTCCTGCGCGAGCCGTACGGCGTGTTGCCGGACACGGTATCGGGCGAGACGCTTAAAGCGGGGGACGAGTTTGTGGTGCTGTTGGCTTCCAAGGCGTCGCGCGGCGAGCCGGTCGCGGCGGGCCGGGCGCCGGCGGGGACCAACGGCGTGGTGCTGCTGGACGGGTTTATCTATGGAACGTCGAACGCCGAACGCCGAACGCCGAACGCCGAACCGGAAAAGGGGAACTTGATACCAGAAACCTTAAACCCTGAAACCCTCTCCCGTGTGGTGGACGTGCAGTCCGTCGAGCAGGGCGAGGCGGCCTCGGGAATGTCGCTGCTGCTGCCGTTCGTCGCGGTGAAGACGGTGCTGCCGGCGGACACGGTCGTGTATGCGCCTTCGCTGCTGAGCATCACGCGGGAAGGGGGCACGGCGGATTTCGAGCGGCGGCTGTCGGCCATGGCGGGATTGCTGTCGGGTCCGGCGTGCGGGCGTCCGCGCGTGTTGCTGGTGGTGCCGCCCGCCTTCGACGTGCTGCCCGGCTGCGGTTGCGTGGCGGGAGAAGCGCCCTGCGCGCATGCCGCCGAGGCGCGGAAGTACGCGGGAGCCGTGGTCCGGGTGGCGGACGCGCATGGCGTCGAGACGGTCGATCTGTTCACGGCGTTTCAGACCGCGCCGACCGGAGCCCCGCTGGTTGCGAACGGGGCGCTGACCCCGGCGGGCAGGGCGCTGTTTGAGATGCTGCTTGAGAAAAAAGTGGAAAAACAGCTCCAATAATCCGCTACTCAGCGTGCGGTTTTTTTGGTAAAGTCACGCCATGAAATTGAAGAAATCTTCAGTCGAAGCGGTTGAGGCGGCGAAGCCGGCGGCAGGCGGGGCGTTTATCTCGGCGCGTCTGCGTAATCCGGCCGATGAGGTGGCGTCGCAGAATTCGGGCACGGGCGACATGGTCGGCGGCGTCTGCGCGATCGTGGCGACGTTGCTCTTGGCGATCATCACCGGCTTGCTCTACGTCAACTGGGACGCGATTAAATCAGCCTGACGCCGGAAACGGAGGGTGGTTTGATCACGATGATACGCAGATGGCTCTGGCGTCTGCGAAGCGTTTTTGTTCTGGCGCCCGCCGCAACGTCGCTTGCGGCGGTGTGTCTTTTTGTTTTTCTGGTCCAGCGGTCCGCAGAGCGGGTGGAGTTCATCTACGGATACTCGTTTGGGCAAGCGCTCGTCTCCTGTTTCGGCCTGAGTTGGCCGCTCGTGTGCCAAGGCTTCTTCTGGCAGCCGTTCACCTACATGTTTCTGCACGCGGGCTGGGCGCACCTTGGGCTGAACCTGCTGACGGTGCTGCTCTTCGGTTCAGGGTTGGAGTCCGAGATCGGCGGACGGCGCTTTTGGCAGCTCTTCCTGTGGGGGGGCGCGCTGGCGGGTGCGGGGTGGCTGGCCATGACCGCGCTCCTGCCGTTTCTGCCGCCGATGGCCGCGCTGACGCATTGGATGCCGCCCTGGATGCGTGGCTGGCTGGGCGCGGGCGGCGCGGAGGGCCGGACGCTCGGCAGCGCGTTGTGCATCGGCGCGTCGGGCGGCGTCTTCGCCCTGATCGGCGCGTACGCCACGCTTTTCCCGAAGCGGGTGGTCTATGTGCTCGTGGTGTTCATTCCGGTCAAGCTCAAGGCGCGCTCCCTGGCCGGGCTGCTGGGGGTCCTGACGATCGCCGAGGCGGTTCTCGTCCAGTCTCAGGTGGCCTATGCCGCGCATCTCGCAGGAGGGCTTGCAGGGTATCTTTATGGCCTGCGGCTGCGCAGAATGGACGGGATGGAGTGAGCGTGAGAAGGGGAAAGCATGGACGTTCATGAGCTGATGCATGATCCGCGTGCGGTGGCCGCGGTGGCCGCGGCGCTGGCCGAGGATGTGGGGCCGGGCGACGCCACGACGTTGGCACTGGTCGATCCGGCCGTGATGGCGACGGGCGAGATCTTGGCCCGTGAGGCGTGCCGCGTGTCGGGCGCGGGTGTGGGCAAAATGGTGCTGGAGCGCGTGGACCCTGCGCTGCGGGTCGAGATCGTGGTGCCGGACGGACAGGACGTGGCGAAGGGTGGCGCCATCCTCACGATCCGCGGCAGGGCGGCGTCGATCCTGGTGGCCGAGCGGACCGCGCTCAACTTCATGCAGCGCATGTGCGGCATCGCGACGCTGACGGGGCGCTTTGTGGACGCCGTCGGAACTTACGGCACGATGATCCTCGACACGCGGAAAACCACGCCGGGGCTGCGCGTGTTCGAGAAGTACGCCGTGCGGTGCGGAGGCGGCGCGAACCACCGCTTCGGACTGTATGACCGGGTGCTGATCAAGGACAACCACCGGCGGCTTTGGCAGGGCGGCGACCCCGACCGGCTGGACCTGGCGGTGGAAGCCGCGCGCCGGGCGTTTCCCGCGCTGGCGGTCGAGGTCGAGGTCGAGAGCGTCGCCGAGTGCGTCAGCGCGCTTCGGGGGCGTCCCGAGTGGGTGATGCTCGACAACATGAGTTGCGAAATGATGCGCGCGTGCGTGGCGCTGTGCAAGGGGATTTCGAAAACAGAGGCTTCGGGCGGCATCACGCTCGACCGGGCCCGTGAGGTGGCGGCAACAGGGGTCGACGCGATTTCGCTCGGCTGCCTGACGCACTCCGCGCCGTCCGTGGACCTTTCGCTGGAATGGAGTGTGGTGTAAAGCGATGCGTGCGATCGTCATGGATGTCGGTAACACGTCGACGGGCATCGGCCTGTATGACGGCGGAAAGATTTCGCGCGTCACGCATGTCAAGGGCGGCATTGTGAAGCACCCCGAGGCGTGCGCCGAAGCGGTGCGCAAGGCGGCCCGCGGGAGCGTCAACGGCGCGGTTCTGGGCTCTGTCGTGCCGCGTGTCAACCCGGCGTGGCAGCGGCTTGTGCGGCGCGAGCTGGGGTGCGGGCTGCTGGTGGTCAAAGCGGGGTTGCCGATGGAGGTGACGGTCGATTATCCCGCCCCCGAAACGATCGGCGCGGACCGGCTGGCGGATGCGTGCGGCGGCGTGCGGCGCTACGGTGCGCCGCTGATCGTGGCGGACTTCGGAACGGCGCTGACGTTTGACATCGTGACCCGGGACCGGCGGTACGTGGGGGGCGTGATCACGCCCGGGCTGCCGCTGATGACCGACTACCTGTATGAGCGGACGGCGCTGTTGCCGCGCGTGGAGCTGGAGGGTCCTTGCCCGAAGCTGGGGCGCACGACGATGCAGGCGATGCGGATCGGCGCGCAGGTCGGCTACCGCGGCATCGTGCGCGAGATCGTGGCCTACCTGCAAGACTCGATGCGGTGCCGCTTCGCGCTGGTTGCGACCGGCGGATATGCGGGCTGGGCGCTCAAGGGCAGCGGCATGGATTTCGTGATCGATCCGGAGCTGACGCTGTTCGGCTTGGGGTGTATTTGGGAGAGCGGCGCGAAACTGGAAACTTGAAACTGGAAACTGGAAAATGGGAATGAACCCGACTTTGGTGATTCTGGCGGCGGGGATGGGAAGCCGGTACGGCGGTTTGAAGCAAGTCGATCCGGTGGGGCCTGCGGGCGAGACCATCATGGACTACTCGGTCTTCGACGCGGTGCGCGCGGGGTTTGACCGCGTGGTTTTCGTGATCCGGCGCGACTTCGAAGAGGTGTTCCGCACCGGCATCGGCGCAAAATACGCGGGGGTCGTTCAGGTGGACTACGCCTTTCAGGCCGCGGACGATCTGCCGCCGGGTTTCTGCGTGCCGCCCGAGCGTGCCAAGCCGTGGGGTACGGCGCATGCGATCCGCGCGGCGCGGGCGGTGGTCAACGCGCCGTTTGCCGCGATCAACGCGGACGACTTTTACGGGCGTGACGCGTTCCAGCGGTTGGCGGATTTTTTGAAGACGCCGCGTGAGGGGGGCTCCAAGCCGCGCTTCGCGATGGTCGGCTACCGGCTGGACCAGACCTTGTCCGATCACGGCAGCGTGGCGCGCGGCGTGTGCAAGGTCGGCGCGGACGGGCTGCTCGTGACGGTGACCGAGATGACCCGCCTGGTGCGTGTTCCGGGCGGCGCGGAAAACCGCGAAGCGCCAGGGGCGCCTTTGGCGCTGACCGGGTCGGAGCGGGTGTCGATGAACCTGTGGGGCTTTACCCCCGAGCTGTTTGCGGCTTTGGAGGCGCGTTTCCCCGTCTGGCTGAAGGCCCACGCGCAGGACCCCAAGGCCGAATGGTACATCCCGTTCGTTGTGGACGAGATGGTGGGCGAAGGCGCGGCGGAGGTTTCGGTGCTGCCGACCGACAGCGCGTGGTTTGGCGTGACCTACCGGGAGGACAAGCCGGTCGTGATGGCTGCGGTGCAGGCGCTGGTTGCGCGAGGTGAGTACCCGCAAAAACTGTGGTGAGGGAGGAAACGTCGAACGCTGAACGCCCAACTTCGAACGTCGAAGTGAATAATAACTTCAGGGTTGAGCGTTGAACGTTTAGGTGATCTATGCTCGGACGCGTGTCGAAGACGGTGGAGCGAATCGCCGACTGGTTCTACCCGCGCGTGTGCCCGGGGTGCGGGCAGGTGTCGGATCGCCCCGGGCGGCATCTCTGTTGGTCGTGTCTTTCCCGCGTCGAGCTGCACACGCAAAGTTTATGTGAGCGCTGCGGACGTTTTGCGGAGGGTCATGTGGCGCACGCCTTCGTGTGCGGCGCATGCAAGGGCGCAAAGCCCGCTTTTGACCGGGCCCGGTCGGCGGGGCGGTTTGCCGGCGTGTTGCGCGAGCAGATCCACCAATTCAAATATGGGCAGGCGCTTTGGCTGAAGCAGGATCTGTGCGACTTGCTGCAGGGGTGCCTGATGGCGCATTTCACGCCGGAGGCGATCGACGCGGTCGTGCCGGTGCCTCTGCATCCGGTGAGAGCGCGCGAGCGCTCCTACAACCAGGCTGCGCTGTTGGCGCAGGAACTGGCGCGCCGCATCGGGCGGCGGTATGAGGGGCGGGCGCTCGTGCGGACGCACAAAACGGAGACCCAGACGCTGTTGGATGCGGCGCATCGGCGCATGAACATGCTGGGCGCGTTCAGCGTGACCCGCTCCGCGTGGGTGACGCGGCGGTGCGTGCTGCTGGTGGACGATGTGATGACCACCGGCGCGACGCTCAACGAGTGCGCACGCGTGCTGAAGAAGGCCGGCGCCCGCACAGTCTGGGCGGTGACGGTCGGGCGCGGCTAGAGCGGTTTTAGAGAATGGATGGTCATTCCGCGGCTCGGCACAGCCTCGCCCCCCATTCGAAATATGGGCGATTTGCTGGAGGGCGAGGCTGTGCCGAGCCGTGCTGCTCTAGACCCGCAGGGGCTTGGGCGGCATGGCGGCGGGAAGCGTGACGCAGAAGGTGGAGCCCTGCCCCGGCGCGCTTTGGAGCGTGACGGTGCCGCCGTGTGCGGCGATGATGACCTGGACGATGTTCAGCCCGAGCCCCAGCCCCTTTTCCGTCTCGCGCGCCTGTTTTCCGCGGAACAGCCGTTGCCAGATGAGTTCCTTCTCGGCATCGGGAATGCCGATGCCGCTGTCCTTGACGCAGACGACGACGGTGCCCGGGGCGCCCGAGAACGTGATGTCGACGCGCCCGCCCTTGGGCGTGTATTTGAGCGCGTTGTCCACAAGGTTGGCGAAGGCGCGGGCCAGGCGGTTCTTATCGCCAGGGAGCCGGATCTCTCCGCCGGGGTGGCCGGCGACGGAGAGCCGGATCTGTTTCTCTTCGGCCAGCAGCGAGTAGAGGTCGATGATTTCGTTGATGATCTGGGTGAGGCTGAAGGGCTGGATGTTCAGCTTCACGAAGCCGTTCTCCATCTCGCGCACGTCCATCAGATTCTGGAGCTGGAGTTGGGCTCGGTCGCAATCTTCGATGATGCCGGCGAGGGTGTCGGCCAGCTCTTCGGGAAGCTGGTTGCCGTTCAAGGCCAGCTCGGAGGCGCCGCGGATGCGCGCGAGCGGGGTGCGGAAATCGTGGGCGACGTTATCCATGGTTTCGCGCATCGCCCGGATCAGGTTCGCGTATTTTCCGGTCATAAGCGTGAAGAGTTTTCCCAAGGCATCCAGCTCGGCGATCATGCTTTTGACGGGGGGTGCGCCTTTCTCGAAAGCGCCTGACCCGATGATGTCGGTCATGGACTCCGTGATGCGATGGATCGGCCGCAGGGTGATGACCATCATAAAGATGCCGGAGATGAAGGAGAACAGCGTGGAGAGCGCCATGAAGAGCAAGAGGGTCCGGGCCATCATGCTTTTCTGGTCGTACTCGAGGAAGGAGCCTTTCCCGACCTGCAGGATGCGCCCGTCTTTGAGTTGTGTCGTCTGGATTTGGATACGGCGTTGAAGGGGCTTGATGTAATATTCGCTCAAGCCGACGGGGGGCAGGGTTGCGGGGCTGTGTGGGGTGTAGGTGTTCCACTCCGGGAGGTCGATTTTTTTTGGCCAGGTGATGGTGTATTCGACAAACCCTTTCCGATTGATGACGCGCACGATGAAGATGGTCGAGGGTGGGTAACGTCCCATCGTCACTTGCTCGGCGAGCAGGTTGCCGTCGGTGTTCTGGTTGATGAGTTCGACGAGCTCTTCACTTTCGGCACGCACGTCTTGGCGGTCAAACTTGCGGGCGGATTTGGTGATGACGCGGCTGCTCAAAAAGAAAATCGACCCCGTGCAGAGGGCGTATACGACCAAGTACCCCATCACGAGGTAGAAAGCGAACGAGCGGAACATATTACTCATCCGCCCGGAAAACATAGCCGACCCCCCGCATGGTTTGGATCAGTTTTTTTGTGAACCCGGCGTCCAGCTTGTTGCGCAGCCGGCAAACGAGGACATCCACGATATTCGTCTGCGGATCGAAGCTGTAGTCCCAGATGCGTTCGAGGATCAGCGTTTTGGTGAGCGGGCGGTTGGGGTTGCGCATGAGCAGCTCCAGCAGGGCGAATTCGCGCGGCTGCAGGTCGATCTTTTTGCCGCCGCGTATCACGGAGCGCCGCAGCAGGTCGACGCTGACCTCGCTGATGCAGAGGGCTGTGCTGCTTTTGCCTTTCTGTGAGGGGGGCTGCGTCCGGCGCGTGATGGCGTGCAGGCGCGCGGTCAGCTCGGAAAAGGAGAAGGGCTTGGTCATGTAGTCGTCGGCACCCGATTCCAAGCCGGTGACGCGGTCGTCGACGGCGCTTTTGGCGCTGAGCACGAGCACGGGGGTGGGGTCGCCTTTATTCCGCATCTGCTTGAGCAGCGCGATCCCGTTCTTTTCGGGCAGCATGATGTCGAGCACGACCGCGTCGTAATGCGAGTTTTCCCAGAGGGCGAGCCCCTCGCCGCCGGTGGAGGCCGTGTCGACGGTGTGGCCGTCCTGGCTCAAGCCTTTGCTCACAAAGGTCTGGATCTTTTCATCGTCTTCGATCACTAACACGCGCATGGGAACCCTCTCTCGCCAGGCGGCGCTACAGCTCTTTGAAGCGGGCCAGCGGCACGTCGTCCGTCGGCGGGTCGGCATAGATGAAATGGGCCTGCAAGATGGCGAGGACGATGAAAAGCGGCAGCAGAAGCTCCTGGCCCTCTTCCAAGACCGTGGTCAAGGCGTGCTGGCTCTCGGTGAGGCGGATGCCGAAATCTTTGCGCAGGACGGCGTTTGCGCGGTCGAAGATCTGGATCAGGATGATGGTGCCGCCGAAAAAGCCGACGGACCAGCAGACCGGGTGGAGCTTGAAAAGGCCTTTCACGAGTCTTTTTAAAAAGTAAAAGAGGGTGCCGAGGCATAAGGCGAACACGACCACGAAACACGCGGCGACGATGATCCGGTCGGCGAGCGGGTTGTTGGCGTTGAGCAGGAACTTGAGCTTAAACGGCGTGCCACGCGTGGTGCCGGGCAAGACCGAGGGGGCGACGAGCAGTTTGTGCCAGTCGAGTTCGCGGCAGATCGCGAAGAAGGTCAGAAGCGAAAAATCGGCGAGCCAAAGCGGTCGCTGCCAGCCTGGGCGCATCGGCGGCACGAGCCAAAGGAACCCGATCTGGAAAAAGAAAAGCCCGACCGTGGCGATTTCGACCGGCGAGGCGCCGTCGTTGTCGAAATGGGCTTGAATCCATTCCGGGGTTGTCATCGCCCAGACGAGGAGCAAGGCGGCGACGCCTGCCAGCCAAAGCAGCGGCGCGGCCAGCCAAGAGGATTTGCTTTTGAGCAAGGGCAAGGGGGACTCGTGTTTCATGTGTTTTCAAAGCATACAGAATGCGGTGCGGGGAGACAAGCGCAGAGGCGTTGCCGGAGAGCGGCCCAAGCGGCGCGTGCAGAAAGATTCGGTGTCACTCGGCGCGCCACATTTGCTATAGTTGCCTCAACGTGAGATACCGAAAGGGTTTTGGCGGCGTGGATAAGATGAGACCGTGTTTGAGTATAATGATCGCCTGGGGCGTCGCGGCGTCTGTTTGGGCGCAGGCCGCAGAGGGGGATGTCGGGCTGAGTTTTGCCGGTTACCGTTCCGGCTTCCATCGCGACACCTTGGCTTTGCAGGTCTTGCTGGACCGCCAGAATCTGTCCTGCAACTGTGCCGACGGAGTCTGGGGCTCGCGGACGGAGACCGCCCTACTGACCTGGCAGACGCTCAATGGACGGCCGGTGACCGGTGTTCCAGACCGCGACGTGCTGGAGGCGTTAGGGGGTGACACGAATGTGCTGACGCGCCACACTGTGACGGAGGCCGAGCTTTCCGCCGTCGCGCCGGTGCCGCTCGCATGGGAAGAGCGTGCGAAGCTTCCGGCGATGCCTTATGAGACGGTCCAGGAGATGCTTGCCGAGAAAGGGCACACGTCGCAGCGGGCGCTGGAGCGGCTGAATCCGGGCGTGGCGTGGCCCAACCCTCCTGCGGGCACGGAGGTGGTGCTGCCGGACTGTGCGTGCGAGGTTGCCGAAAAAGCCGGTTCGATCCGCATCGCGCTGGCGCGGATGGAGATTACGGTTTTCAATGCGGAAGGCCGGTTGGTCGCGCTTTTTCCCTGTTCGATCGCGCGCGAAAAAAGCCGGCGTCCGGATGGGGAACTCGTCGTCAAAAATGTGGCGCCGAACCCGAACTATTTGTATGATCCGCAACTGTTTGAGCCGGGAAGCCAGAAAAAGTCGAAGCTGGTCATTCCGCCCGGGCCCAACAATCCGGTGGGGCTGGCGTGGATCGGTCTCTCTCTGCAGGGGTATGGCATGCACGGCACGCCGCTGCCCGAGCACATCGGCCGGGCGGAGTCCAAGGGCTGTTTCAGGCTCGCGAACTGGAATGCGGTGAAGCTTCTGGGAATGGTGCGCCCCGGCGTTCCGGTGGTGGTCGAGGAGTGAACGAGGTATGTGCAGGATTAACCCGATTCTGAGTGCTGGAGGCGTCGCGTGACAACAGGTGGAGGGGAGCATGATTCGGCCGGACGACGGTCCGTGGCGCTGACGATTGCGGGAAGTGACAGCGGCGGAAACGCCGGCATTCAGGCTGACCTGCGCGCGTTCCACATGTTCGGCGTCCACGGCTGCACGGTTCTGGCCGCGCTGACCGCCCAAAACCCGTTCGGCGTGCGGGCCATCCTCACCGCGGATGCGGAGTTCGTCGGGCAGCAGCTGGATGCGGTGCTCGAGGCGTATTCGGTGCATGCGCTGAAAACCGGGATGCTCTCCAGCCCCGGGGTGATCGAGGCGGTCGCGGACCGGCTGGTGTGCCACAGCCGGATTCTGAAGGTGTTCGACCCCGTGATGGTGGCGACCAGTGGCGCGCGGTTGCTGCAGGACGACGCTGTCGGATTGCTTAAGACACGCCTTTTGCCGCTGGGAACGCTGGTGACGCCGAACTTGGCCGAGGCGGAGGTGTTGACGGGGCGCACGGTGAAGACGTGTGATGAAATGGCGGTTGCGGCGCGCGACTTGGCCGATGCGTTCGGCTGCGCGGTGCTGGTCAAAGGGGGGCATGGCACGGGCGTCTGCGCGGAGGATGTTCTGTTCGACGGCGCGGTGCTGTACCGGCTGTCGTCACCGCGGATCGCGGAGCCGCTCTCGACGCACGGCACGGGGTGCTCGCTGAGTGCGGCGATCGCGGCCTCGTTGGCGTGTGGCCGGACGTTGCTGGACGCCGTGGTCGAAGGCAAGGCGTATGTGTATGAGGCGATCCGCACCGGCGCGTATGTGGGCGAACAGGTGGCCGTGCTGGGCACGCCGGCCCGTTTGCCCGTGGAGCGGGTGGACGTCGAGCAGGTGGGCGCAGCGTAACGAAACGAGAGGCTGGTCGGATTTTATTTCAATCGGTTTTAACCTTAACGAATAACCCGTAACGGATGTTTATGACACAACTACAAGCTGCAAAAAAAGGGTCTGTCACCGATGCGATGCGCCGTGTGGCGCAAGACGAGGGCGTGACGCCCGAACAGGTGTGTGAAGCGGTGGCGAGCGGGCGGGCGGTGATCCCGCTCAATCCCGCGCATGCCCACGCCCGACCCATAGGTGTGGGGCGTTTGTTCACGACGAAAGTGAACGCCAACCTCGGCCGGTCAACGACGCGCTCCGGCAAAGGGGACGAGTTGGAGAAGCTCCAGATTGCCCTGAACGCAGGAGCGGATTTCGTGATGGATCTGAGTGTGGGCGCGGACGTGCGCTCGATCCGCCAAGGGATGCTCGACGCCTCGCCCGTGCCGTTGGGGACGGTTCCGGTTTATGAGACCGTCTCTCGGTTAGAGGGCGATGTGCCGGTGATGGATCCGGACCTGTTGCTGCAGGTGATCCGAGAGCAGGCCGAACAGGGCGTGGACTTCATGACGTTGCACGCCGGGCTGTTGCACGGCCATGTGGATGTGGCCATGAACAGGATCATGGGCATCGTGAGCCGGGGCGGCGCGATCATGGCAGAGTGGATGAAGCGGAACAACGCGGAAAATCCGCTCTACACGCGGTGGGATGAGGTGATGGAGATTCTGGTGAAGCACGACGTGACGGTGTCGCTGGGCGACGGGCTGCGCCCGGGCTGTCTGGCCGATGCGAGCGATGCGGCACAGTTCGGCGAGCTGGATGTGCTCGGCGAACTGGTGAAGCGGTGCCGCGACCGCGGCGTGCAGGTGATGGTCGAAGGGCCGGGGCATGTGCCCTTCGACCAGATCCGGATGAATATGGAGCGGCAGCAGGAGGTGTGCGACGGCGCGCCGTTCTACGTGCTAGGTCCCGTGGTGACGGATATCGCGCCGGGATACGACCACATCACCTCGTGCATCGGCGCCACGGCGGCGGCGTGCTATGGCGCGTCGCTCCTGTGCTACGTGACGCCCGCCGAACATCTCGGGCTGCCGGACGGCGACGAGGTGCATCAGGGCATGATCGCCTACCGCATCGCGGCGCATGCGGGTGACGTTGCGCGCGGCAAGCCGGGCGCGCGCGATCGTGACGACGCGATGGCGCGGGCGCGGGTGGCGTTCGACTGGGAGGCCCAGTTCGGTCTGGCGATCGATCCTGAGCGCGCGCGGGCGCGCTGGCAGAAGACGCGCGTGTGCGCGGGCGCGGCGACGGACGATCACTGCTCGATGTGCGGCAAAGAGTTCTGCGCGGTCCGCACCTCGCAGCGCATCCGGCGCGCATAGGCGATGCAGGCAAGGCCCAGGCAGAAGAGTCCGAGGCTGATCGCCGCGCAGGTATTCGATGGCGAAACGGAGCGTCGCGTAGCTCGCGAGGTAGCAGCCCGTGATGAAACCGCGCTGCAGGTGGCGGCCCGGGTAAAGCCGGTAGAGGACCGCGAACAGGACCAGGTTCGCGGCTGCCTCGAACAGCTGCGTGGGGATCACAGGCAGACTCTTGAGCGCGGTCTGTGCGATCAGGGGAGGGGTGGCTGCGAGCTGTTCCCACCAGGCGGGCGATTCGCGGGGAAAGGCGACCCCGATGCAGGAATGCGTGAGTTTTCCGTAGCAGCACCCGTGCATAAAGCAGCCGATCCGGCCGAACGCATGGCCGAGCGGGACCACGGCCAGTACCAGGTCGGTGATTTGAAACAGGTGCTGGCGATAGACGCGCGAGCAGAGCAGCAGCACGAGGGCGGCGGCGATGAGCCCGCCGTAGAACATCAGCCCGCCCTGATCCACCCGGAGCACGCCGAGGGGATTGCCCGCGAATTCCGCCGTCCAGTGCTCAAGCACGTAGGCGGTGCGGGCTCCGATCACGGCGGAAAGCATCAGCCACGTCAGCAGCGAGGTGAGACGGTCCGGGTTCTGCCCCGTGCGTTTGCAGAGCCATACGGCGGCCTGCCAGCCGAAGAGGAATCCCAGCGCCATGCAAAGTCCATACGCGCGCAGAGTGAAGGGGCCAAGCTCGAAAAGGGTCGAATGCATGGCGGGTATCATAGGAATTCGCCCCTCTGTCCGCAACCCAAATGAGCGTCTTCCGGTCCCTTTAGACGCCCTCGGGAACCGACAAAAGCAGAGAGCGCTGCTTGACCTTTGATTCTTCCCTTGTTAATATACAACCCATTCCTTGCAGGATTTGATGATGTGCAGCGCGCAACGGCCGTCGGCGGGAGTATCATGTGAGTGACCGGGATGTGATTGGTGCCGACTGGGCATAAAATCTGCTTTGATGTTTTTTGGAGAGGATTATGAACACTGCCATTCTTGTAGCGGCCGGAAAAAGCGAGCGCATGGGCTCGAATACCGACAAAGCGTTTCTGAATTTGGGCCCGAAGCCTGTTGTGGCGTGGTCGCTGTTGGCGTTCGAACAGTGTACCGATATTGACCAGATTGTTCTGGTGGTGCGTAAGGATCAGATTCTGGCGGCCAAAAGCGTGGCGCAGATGTTCGGCATCTCCAAGATCCGTACGATCGTGGCCGGTGGCGGGCGCCGTCAGGACTCCGTCCAGAACGGCATGAAAGAGATGGATTCCGAGACGCGTGTGGTGATTGTTCACGACGGGGCACGCCCGTGCGTGACGCCAGAACTGATTTCAGAGACCATCAAATATGCGAAGCGCAATGGCTGCGGTATCGCGGCGTCGCGTGTGTGGGACACGATCAAGTATGTCGAGCGCGGCTCGACGGTGGATCACACGGTCGACCGGACTAAGCTTTGGGCTGTGCAGACGCCTCAGGCGTTCAGCGCCGACCTCTTGCGGCGCGCCTATAAGATGGTTGAGGAGCAGAAAGCCACGGTGACCGATGAGGCCAGCGCGGTGGAACTGATCGGTGAGCCGGTCCGTCTGGTCGATTGGCCCCGCCCGAACATCAAGATTACGACGGCGGAGGATTTGCCGTTAGCCGCTGCGGCCATGAAAATCACCTGAGCGTTATTTTTGCTATGGATAGGAAATATGCCATATTGGGCGATATCCACGCGAACATTGAGGCGCTGAACGCGGTTGTGGAGGACGCCCGCAGCAAAGGGGTCACGGACTTTGTGTGTGTGGGGGATGTCGTGGGGTATAACGCCAGTCCGTCTCAGTGCATCAAGGTCATTCGCGAACTCGGGTGTGTCACGGTGCGCGGCAATCACGACCACTATTGTTCGTATGACGAGAGCCTGGACGATTTCCAGCCGTTGGCTGCGAGCGTGATCGCGTGGACGCGTCGTCAGTTGACGGAAGAGGATGCCAAGTGGCTGCGCGAGTTACCGTATCAGAAAGCCTGCGGCGGCTTTACGCTGGTGCATAGCACGCTCGACGTGCCGGAGCGCTGGGGGTACGTGTTCGACACCTTGGCGGCTGAGGCGAACTTCAGTTACCAGATGACGTCGCTCTGTTTTCACGGGCACACGCATGTTCCGATGATCTACGAGAAGCAGCGCGAGGTCATGCGCATAGAGCCCTGTAAAGTAAAAGTCGCCTTCGGACAGAAATTTTTCATCAATGTGGGGAGCGTGGGCCAGCCGCGCGACAGTGATCCGCGCAGCGCCTATGTGGTGTATTGCGCCAAGTCCAAAGAGCTCGAGTTCGTCAGGGTCCGGTACGATGTCGATGCCGCGATGGAAAAAAATGTGAAAGCCGGACTGCCCGAACGCTTGGCTTTGCGTTTGGCGCAGGGGCGCTAGGGGCCGCCGCAACACGAAATTGGGCTGGATTTGTCGGCCTGGAAGCGGTATTTTATGTCTCGTTATAAGACGAGGAGGGGGGCATAGAAATGATGCGGTTTTTTGCTGCTGCGTTTTTCAGTGCGGGTTTTGTTTGTGCTGATGCCATACAAGGGGTTGTTCCGTTGCAGGCGCCGGCACCTAAGGAGTTAAAAAACGTGCAAATGATCATCGACACGAGTCTGGGCGTAATCACGGCAGAGCTCTACCCGGACAAGGCGCCTGCCACCGTCAGCAATGTCCTGTCCTATATCGAAGAGAAGCATTACGACGCGACCATCTTTCACCGCGTGATCGACGGGTTCATGATTCAGGGGGGCGGGTTTACGCGCGATATGATTCAGAAGAAAACCAAGGCCCCGGTCAAGAACGAGGCGGACAATGGCTTGCACAACGACCGCGGAACGCTCGCGATGGCCCGCACGATGATCGTCGACAGCGCCACCAGTCAGTTTTTCATCAACCTGGTCGATAACACCGCCCACCTCGACTTTAAATCCAAAACGGACACGGGGTGGGGATATTGCGTTTTCGGCAAGGTCGTCGACGGGATGGATGTGGTGGACAAGATCGCCAAAGTCAGGACCGGCTTCTCCGGTCGTCACCAGAATGTTCCAGTCGAACCTGTGGTCATCAACACGATCCGTCTCAAGGCCGAGGCCCCTGTGCCTGAAGCAGACAAATAGGCTTCGGACGCAACACGCCCGATCAGGGCATGAGGGGCACCGCAATCGCACCGGCGCGTTTTCCGCCGCCCGCTTCACGTTTTGTTTTTTCATTCTTTATCTCTTTCCCTCCCATGTCAGCCAACACGTACGAAGACAAGCATATCCAGACCCTTTCGGCGATCGAACACATCCGCAAGCGCACCGGCATGTATGTCGGACGCACCAGTGACGGCAGCCAGTACGAAGACGGCATCTACATCCTTCTGAAAGAGGTCCTCGACAACGCGGTCGACGAGTTCATCATGGGCTACGGCAAGCGCGTCGACATTGCCGTCAACTACAATACGGGCGAGGTTTCCGTCCGCGACTATGGGCGCGGCATCCCTCTCGGGAAGGTGGTCGACTGCGTCTCGCAGATCAACACCGGCGGCAAGTTCAGCGATGATGTCTTCCAGT
>CAYZQL010000032.1:0-22130 GCA_964480555.1 uncultured Lentisphaeraceae bacterium
GTCGCGCCTGTTGCACCAAGGAGGCGACCTGGCGCGGTCCATCACGACCGTCGACGCGCTGTTCCACGATTTCTGCCGCTTGCTGCAAGAGTCGCTCGGGCTTTCCCATGTGCGCGTCTACCTGCATTCCGGGACACGTTTTGTGGCACACACGAGCATGGGGGCGGTCAATGCCGGCGAGGTGGTCGGCGAGTCGGATCCGCTGCCGCTGGCCCTGCGGTCCGGGCGTTATCCGATCCTGCGCGATGTGTTGCGGCGAGCCGGGGGGACGCCGTTGCAGATGAAGGCCGAACGTGCGCTTGCGCGACTGGACGCCGAGGCGGCCGTGGCGTTGCATTCCAAAAACGGGCTGGCCGGCTTTCTGCTGCTCGGCCGCCGTCAGAAAGGTAAGATATTCGGCCGGCGCGAAGAGGACGCGCTGATGTTGCTCGGCGATCAGATGGGGATCGCGATCGAGAACGCCACGCTCTACACGCGGCTTCAGGACGCGCGCATGTACAACGAGGTCCTGCTCGACAACCTCGTGACCGGCGTCGTTGCGGCCGATACGCAGGGGCACATCACGGTGTGTAACCGCGAAGCCCAGCGCATTCTGCAGGTGGCCGGGCCCGATGCGGTCATCGGCCGGCCGGCCGAGGAGATCCTGCCCAGGCCGATGTGGGAGGAGTTGCGCTCCAGCCTCCTTTCCGGGAAGGACGTGCGCGACCGGGATCTGGCGCTGAGGCCGCAGTTGCCCGATGAACAGTCTGTCCGTTTCGCAACCGCCGTATTCGGAGGGGAGGGCCGAGTCGCGTCGGGCGTCCTGCTGGTGGTCCAGGACACCTCCGCCATCCGGAAGTTGGAGGAGCAGATCCGGCGGAGCGACCGGCTGGCGAGCATCGGCACACTGGCTGCCGGCATGGCTCACGAGATCAAGAATCCGTTGGTCTGTCTCAAAACCTTCGTCCAGCTGTTGCCCAGCCGATACGACGACCCCGACTTCCGCAACACCTTCATCCCGTTGCTCGGAAACGAGGTCGAGCGCATCAACGCGATCGTCTCGCAACTGCTCAACTTCTCGCGGCCCGTGAAACCCACGCTGGTGCCGCTGTCGCTGCATGCCGCACTGGATGCCGCTTGGCAGCTGGCCGCCCAGCAGATCAAGTCGAAGGGGCTCGTGTTCGAGCGCCAGTACAACGCCGGGCGCGACCGCCTGCTCGGCGACCAGCGCCTGCTCGGCCAAGTGTTCCTGAATTTGTTCCTCAACGGCATTGACGCGATGGAGCGTGGCGGCAAGCTGACGGTGTCGACTCTCACGGTGCCCTGTCCGGAGCAACCTTGGCACTACGGGGTGCCGGGGGCGTCCGAGTGGATTGAGGTGCGGGTGAGCGACACCGGCCGCGGGATCGCGCCGGAGGACCGGCAGCGGATCTTCGACCCCTTTTTCACAACCAAGGACAACGGGACCGGCCTTGGGCTTTCGGTCGTGCACGGGATTATTCTCGAGCATCAGGGAGTGATCGATGTGGAGAGTGTGCTTGGCACAGGAACCTGTTTCCGCGTCCTGTTGCCGCTGCTTGGCTTTGCCGACGGAAACGATGAGCATGAAACGAAAGGAGAGGCATGACCGCACCTGCCACCGTGTGCCTGGTATTGACCTGTGATTCCCAGTTGCCCCAGCACATGGCTCGGGCCGTTGGCGAATGGGCGGATATCCGTGTAACCTCTGACCGTCAGGAGTGGTCACGCGAGCCAAGCACGGCCGCCGTGCGGGTGCTCGATTTACGTCATCCTGAAGCGGAGGCGGCTCTGGCGGCCTTGGCACCGGAGACGCTCGGAGAAACCGTTGCCTTGGGAGTCCCGGAATCCGATCCTTTCATCGCCTGCCATGACGGGGGCGTGTTCGCGGTCGAACCGCTGGATGTGCCGGCGGAGCGCCTGCGCCGGACGTTGCGTCAGGCCTTCATGCTGCGTCAGGCCCAAGAAGAGCTGAGCCTGCTGCGGCAGCAGCGTGCCTTCTCCTGCCCTCCGGGGCCGTCACCGGTGGAGGAGCCCGAGCTGAACCTTGCGCCTTTGTATGAACTCTGGCGCGCCTCGCGCCACGTCCACGACATCCAGAAGCTCCTTGACCAGTTGGTCGAGGGTGTCGCCTCTGCCGGACGGATCGCCCGCGTGGGCGTGTTCGCCCGCCTGCGTGACGAGGCGGTCTATCGTCTGTGGGCGGGGCTCCGCTGCCTGGACAAGACGGGCTCGCTTTCGTTCGATCCGACCGATCCGTTCGTGCGCTGGCTTGAGCGCCATGCGCACCTTGCCTGCCGCGCGCATCTCTCCCACGTCGAGGATCTCCGCACCCGGCGGCTGCTGCAAGGTGTGTTGGACGAGGCGGGGGCCGAAATCATTGTGCCGCTTCTCGGCAAGCGCGGCCTGCTCGGCTGGATTTTCGTCGGGCACCGCGCGACCGGCATCCCGTTCGCGCCGCGCGATCTTTCCGATCTCATCGTGATCGGCGAGCAGGTCGCCACGCTGCTGGAGAACGCGCTGCTGGTCGAAGAGCTGGCGGTCCAGAAAACGCTGGCCGAAAACCTGCTGGCCGCCATTCCCGTCGGCATCCTGGCCGTTTCGGAGGACGGCGTGGTGCGCTGGTTCAACCGCGAGGCGGAGCAGATCCTGGGCGTGACGGCTGCGGAAACGGTGAACCGCCGTGTGGAACTGGCGGGCAGCCGGATCGCCGACGTGGTTCTGCGGACAATCCGCGAAAGTGCCGTTCCTGCGCCGGTTGCCTGGACCGACCCTTTCAGCCGCCGCACGATCCGGGCCGATGCGCACCGCATTGGCGGAGAGGGATCCAACTTGGGCGCCATGCTGCTGCTGTCCGACATCTCGCGCGAGCGGCTGCTGCGTGAAAAGCAAGAGGAGCTGGAACGCCATGCGTTCTGGAACGATCTGGCCGCCGCCATGTCACACGAAGTACGCAACCCGCTCGTGGCCATCAGCACCTTTGCTCAGCTTCTGCCCGAGCGTTACACCGATCCCGAGTTCCGCCAGCAGTTCTTCGACATCGTCGTCGGAGAGGTCGGCCGGTTGAACGCGATCATCACGCAGATCAACACGTTTGCACATCCGCCCAAGCCGGTCTTCTGCCCGATCGCCCCGGGCGAGCTTGTGGAGAAGGCCTGTGCGCGAGCCAAACAGATGGCGGGGGCAGAAAAAGATGCCGTGACACGTGAGGTTGAAGAGCGCCTGCCGCCGCTTGCCGCCGATGCCGAGGCGCTGGCCGAAGGCCTTGCCCACGTGCTCGTCAACGCCTATGAGGCGGTGTGCGACGGGCCGTCCCCGTGCATCAAGCTGCACGTGCGTAGCGTCGGCACCGAGGGCGGACGGGCCCTCGTGCTCAGCGTGAGCGACAACGGGCCGGGCATCGCCCGGGAGATGCAAGGGAAGCTGTTTTCGCCGTTCAGCACCACCAAGCCGCGCGGGCTGGGGCTGGGGCTTCCGTTGGCGCGCCGGACGGTCGTCGACCACGGAGGCCGCATCGATGTCGCGACCACGGAGCACGGCACGACCGTGACCGTCACACTGCCGTTGGAGGGGGAACTCAACCATGTCGAAACTCCTGATTGTTGACGATGAACAGGGAAGCCGCGAAGCGCTGCGGCAGATTTTCTCGCACGAGTACGCTCTGCTGATTGCCGCGACGGCGGAAGAGGCCCAAGCGTTACTGGCGCGCGAACAGGTGGATCTCGTTCTGCTGGACGTCGTGATGCCCGGCCAGTCCGGGCTCGACCTGCTGCGCCGGATACACACCGTTCATCCCGATCTGCCGGTGATCATGGTCAGCGCATCGACGGCCATCCCGCCTGTGGTCGAGGCGATCCGCCAGGGGGCCGTCGATTTCGTGGCCAAGCCCTTTGACGTTGAGAACATCCGCCATGTGGTGTGGCGGGTGCTCGAGAACAAGCGGCTCCACCGGCAGGTCGCCGCCTTGGAGACCGAGCTCTCGGCCGCTTTTCCGACGCAGGAGATCGTCGGGCGCAGCCCCGCCTTTGTCGCCGCAATCGATCAGCTGAGGCAGGCTGCCGCGACCGACGCGACGGTGCTGATACAGGGCGAGAGCGGAACCGGCAAGGAGCTGGCCGCCCGCCTGCTGCATGCGCAGAGCCCCCGCAGCGACGAGCCGTTCGTCGCGGTCCACTGTGCCGCCCTCCCCGAAAATCTGCTGGAGAGCGAGCTGTTCGGACACGAGAAAGGCGCGTTCACCAACGCCGACCGCCAGAAGCCGGGCCGTTTCGAGCTGGCGGGTTCGGGGACCCTGTTTTTCGACGAGATCGGGGAGATGTCCTCCGCCACGCAGGTGAAGTTGCTGCGCGTGCTGCAGGAGCGCGAGTTCATGCGCGTCGGCGGGACCCGTCTGCTGCGCACGAACGCCCGCATCATTGCTGCCACGGCCCGCGATCTGCGCAAAGAGGTTTCCGAGGGGCTCTTCCGCGAGGACCTCTTTTACCGGCTCAACGTGGTGCAAGTCCGGCTGCCGCCGCTGCGTGAACGGCGCGACGACATCCCGTTGCTGCTCGCCCATTTTCTGGCCCGGCTCGGGCCGGCCCTGCACGCGTCCGCCCGGGGGTTCGACGAGGAGGCTCAGCGCCTGCTGTTCGCCTATGCTTGGCCGGGGAACGTCCGCGAGCTGCGTAACGTTGTCGAACGCGTGTTGGTGCTTCACGGGCGAGAGCCGGTGATCTCCGCTTCACGGCTTCCCGAAGAGTTCCATGCCGAGCCGGCCAGCCGTGCGGCGGCAGCGGACGAGCGCGGCGCTCCCTCCGTTTCCGCCACGCTCCCGCAGCCTGCGGAAGGGCTGACCTTGGAAGAGGCGGTCAGTGCGTATGAAAGGCAGCTCATCGCCGGTGCCCTGCACCGCGCTGGCGGCGTGCAGACGCATGCCGCCGAAAGCCTCGGCACCACCCGCCGGATCCTCCGCTATAAAATGGAGAAGCTCGGCCTTGCAGCCTCCGAACCGCAGGAGCGGTGCATGCCGGAAGCCGAGCCGTCGGCCTGACGCGCGGCACCCGGTGCTTGTCCTCGCGCTGCGGCACGCCTGTCCGGTTCCGGCTATGCGGAGGGCGTCAGGGTTCGGAACGTATGCCGGTCGCGATAAGCGGCCGGCGTGCAGCCGGCAATCGTGCGGAACGCCTCGCGGAAGGCACGCGCGCAACCGAACCCGCTCGCCGCGGCAACCTCGCCGATTGACCGGCAGTCGGATCCGTCGAGTAACAGGGCTTTGGCGCGGCTGACGCGCCGCTGTTGCAGATAGGCGTGAGGCGTTGTTCCCAAACGTTCGCGGAAGCGCATCTCGATCAGACGGCGTGACAGATGCAAGCGCTTGGCCATTGCGGTCACCGAAACCGCCTCGCCGATGTGGGCGGCCGCATACTCCACCACCCGGCGGATCACGGGGTCATCGTCATAAAAGCGATCCGTCGAACGGCGGATCACCACGCCTTCCGGCGGCACCAGCGTGTCGCGTTTTGGCACAGGCAACCCTTTCATCAGCCGATCCAACACGCCCGCCGCCGCCACGCCGCACGCGAACGGGTCACGCGACACGCTGGACAGTGAGGGCACGCAGTAGTCGCATGTGGTCGGGTCATTGTCCACGCCCAGCACCGCCACTTCCTCGGGAATTGACAGCCCGAGGCGCGCGCAAAGTTCCATCACCACGCGGGCCCGGTAGTCGTGCACCGCCAGTATCCCGCACGGCTTCGGCAGACCTGACAGCCAGTGTTCCAGCCCCGCATGACGCTTGTACCACGCCTGTTCCCGAACGCCCGCCGCAGGTTGCCGGTAGACTGCGCAAGGGTATCCCGCCTCTTTCAGGCGCCTCACAAAGCCTTGCTCGCGTGCCTCAGAAAACCACGGCCCGACGATTCCATAATAGCCGAAGTGCCTCAAGCCGAGGGCGAGAACATGTTCCGCCGCCATGCGGCCAATAGCGTCATGGTCGGCATTGACGCGCGGCACGTCCAGACCCGGCGGCTGCCAGCCGGACACGTTCACCACCGGCATCGGTAAACGCGCCGCGGCCCGCTCCTCGCTCCGCGTCATCAGACACGCGATCACGCCGTCGCCGTGCCAAGCCTTCAGCGCGGGCAGATGAATGTCCTCCTCGCCCGCGCTGCGCAGGGAGGGCGGACTGGTCACAAGCTGCCAGCCGCCTTTGCTGTCGGCATAGCTCTTGATCCCCCGCAGGCATTCGGCCATCCACGGCACCGAAGCGGGATACACGACGGCGACCATCGGCAGCGTTCTTTTCATGACTCTCTCCAACCACGGCACCCGCGCCCCATCCTCCTGACCCCGCCGCATATTATCCACACTCGCGCTTTCTGTCACAAGCGGCATTTCGCATTTCATTCCTCATTTGCGCAGAACAGCTCTTGTCTGAAGTCTCGCTCCTGTGCCAAGCTACGCGCATGTGCACTGGCCGTCGCTTCAAATGGTTCGTCTGCAGCCTCCTTTTCCTGGCGGTTACCATCCTGTACATGGATCGCCAGTTGCTCTCGATTCTGGCACCCCGCCTGACCGGGGAAAAGGGGTGGTCGGAGACCGACTACGGCAACATGGTGGCCGCCTATCAGTTCGCGTACGCCGCAGGCGTGTTCGCCGTAGGCTGGCTGATCGACCGGCTGGGCACGCGCTTCGGCTTCGCCCTTTTCGTCGCTCTCTGGAGCCTGATGACGGCCGCACACGGCTGGGCCGTCTCGGTGCCGGCCTTCATCGCTGCGCGTTTCGCGCTCGGTCTCACGCAGGCGGGCTGCTTTCCGTGCGCCATCAAAGCCGCCGCCGAATGGTTCCCGAAAGAGGAGCGCGCCTTGGCCACGGGCATTTTCAACAGCGGCTCGATGGTCGGCCCGATTCTCGCGCCGCTCGCGATCCTGTTTCTGTATGCACGCAGCGGCTGGCTCTCCACCTGTGTGGCGCTCGGCGTCTTGGGAGTTCTCTGGTGTGCCGTATGGCTGGCGCTGTACCGTACGCCGCCGGAAGACGAAGCGGCGGCTTCCTTGCCTCAGCCGGGCGTTATCGAGAGCCCGGTGCCCCTGGCCGATCTGCTGCGCTGTCGCGCCACCTGGGCGTTCTTCTTCGGAAAACTGCTGAGCGATCCGGTGTGGTGGTTTTTCCTCTTCTGGCTGCCCAAGTTCTTGCATGACAAACACGGCGTGGCCTTGACGCAGCTCGGCGCACCGCTGGTGTCCATCTACTCCATCACCATTGTCGGCAGCGTCGGAGCAGGCTGGCTGACCAAACAGTTGACCGCCCGCGGCGTGACCATACGGGCTGCGCGCAGGACCGTGATGCTCCTGTGCGCGTTGTTGCCGGTCCCCGTGCTGATCGCCGCCAGCACGCCTCACGTGTGGCTGGCTGTCGGATTGATTGGCTTGGCCACGGCAGGCCATTCCGGCTGGATGGCCAATCTCTTCTCGCTTGTGTCTGACGCGTTTCCGAGACGCGCCGTGGCCACCGTCACCGGTATCGGCACCATGGCCGGTGCGCTGGGCGGCATATGTGTCGCACGTTTCGCCGGCTGGATCCTCGACAGCACCGGAAGCTATTGGCCGCTTTTTGTGATGTCCGCCTGCGCCTACGTCGTGGCGTGGCTTGTCGTACAACTTCTTTTACCCAAGAAAGCCTTGGCTGCATGACCTCCCGAGACCGCATCCTGACCGTCCTGCGCGGCGGTGTTCCTGACCGCGTGCCCGTCGTCCCCTTCATTCAGGAGGAGTACCTCGCCTGGGTCTATCCGACGCGCCAACACCTCGACCGGGTGGAAACGGTACTCGAACTGGCCCGCGAGCTGAGCTTCGATGTCATCACCAAGCACAACCGCTTCATGACTCCGCCCTTCATGCTGCGCGACCACCTGAACTGGCGCGTGCGCCGCGAGACGGTCCGCGAGGAGGCGCTGTGGGTCACGCGCACCGAGATCGCCACGCCGGACCGGACCCTGACCCAGGAGAGCGTCCGGCCGGACGCGGGGGCCGCGACGTCGGGGCTCATGTCGGCGATGCGCAAGCACCTGCTGGAGACGCCCGACGACATTGCGGCGTTTGTCCGCTGGCTACCTGAGCTGGACGCGCATGATAGCCAGACGATGCGCGAGACCGCCGCAGCGTGGCGGCAACAGGTGGGTGACCGCGGCATCAACGCGCCGTGGGGATGGGCCGGTGTTTTCAACTACGCCTCCGACGTGTGGGGCATCGAGAACCTGATGATGGCACCGTACACGGACGAGGCGGCCTATCACGCGCTGATGGGCGCGCTGGCCGAACAGATGATCGCTTACAACCGGCCGCTCCTCGAGGGCGGGTGCGACGCGATCGGAATGCAAGGCCACATCGCCAACGCGCGCTCGGTCAGCCCCGACTATTTCATGGAGCACGTCTTCCCCTACGAGAAACGGCTGATCGACGCGCTTCACAGTCAAGGCGGGTTCACCGTTTATCACAACTGCGGTTTTGCGCGCGCCTTCTACGGCTGCTACCGCGAACTCGGCATGACGGTCTGGGAAACCGTGGCGGAGGAGCCTCAGGGAGACAACACCATGGCCGAGGCCAAGGCGGCCCTGGGCGACCGCGTCTGTCTGCTGGGCAACCTCGACCAACTCCGGTTTCTCAAGACCGCCACACCCGCCGAGGTGGACGCCAAGGCGCGCGCGATCGTCCGTGTCGGCAAGCCCGGCGGACGCTACCTGTTCGCGGCCTCTGATTTTCTCGAAAAGAATACGCCTTTGGACAACGTCAAGGCCATGCTCCGCGCCGCCGAGGAGGAAGGCGTGTATTAAACGCACGAAGGAATCGATTGAATCGAATGATTCGAGTCGGCCGGATCACCAACAGGAGACACGCATGAAACGCCGCACCTTTATCAAAAGCGCCGCCGCATGGCGCAAACTCCAACCGAAATAAGGACACTACCGTGCAAATGAAAGAGACCTCCCGCCGGACTTTTCTAAAAACCGCGGCCCTCGCCTTGGCCGCCCCGCTGATCCTGCCCTCGCGCGTCTTCGGGCAGAACGCGCCGAGCAAGCGCATCAATGTCGGCATGATCGGCATGGGGCGTCAAGCGATGGGCTGTAACCTGACGCCCTTTCTCGCCAACGAAAAGACACGGGTCACGGCGGTCTGTGATGTCGATGCCTGGCGCCTCGAGAGCGGCAAAAGGTATGTCGAGAATCACTACAGCGGGAGTAACGCCTCCGGCGCGTGGAAAGGCTGTGCCGCATACCGCGACTTCAGGGACCTGCTGGCCGACAAAGACATCGACGCGGTCATGGTCTCCACGCCGGATCACTGGCACGCGATCATGGCCATTCTCGCGGCCAAAGCAGGCAAGGACGTCTGCTGCGAGAAGCCTCTGAACCTGGGTATCCGCGAGGGTCGCCTCGTCGCCGACGCGATGAAGAAATACGGGCGCGTCTTTCGGACAGACAGCGAGTTCCGTTCGCAGTCGACCTACCATCGCGTCTGCGAGCTGGTCCGCAACGGGCGCATCGGCAAGGTGCACACCATCCGCACCGGTTGCCCGACCGAATCGTTCGCAGGCGAGGCTGCGCCGGACATGCCTGTGCCGCCCGAGCTTGACTACGACCTGTGGCTGGGGCCCGCGCCGAAGGCGCCTTACACGGTCAACCGGGTTCAGCCGCAGAAAAACATCAGCGGACGCCCCGGCTGGATGCGCGTCCGCGACTATTGCGACGGGATGATCTGCAACTGGGGGACGCATCTGAACGATATCGCCCAGTGGGGAAACAACACGGACGACACGGGCCCGGTCGAAGTCGAGGCGACCGGCTCTTACCACAAGGGCGTGCTCTGGAACGTGCTCGATAAATTCGACGCGCGTTTCCGCTACGCCAACGGCGTGGAGCTGTTCTACAAGATGAGCCATCCTCATGTGCGCTTCGAGGGCGACAAGGGCTGGGTCCAGGTGGATGCCACGAACAAGGGGCTTTACGCCGAGTCCGGCGTCTCCGCGAGTTCCGGTGATATTCTCAAGTCGGCCATCCAGCCGAACGAGACGCATCTGCTGAAGCAGAGCGAGAAAGAGAACTTCATCGACTGCGTCATCAGCCGGAAGCGGACCCTCGCGGACGCCGAAGTCGGCCACCGGACCAACTCGATCTGCCACATGGCACACATCGCGATCCAGCTCGGCGGGGCCAAGCTGAAGTGGAATCCCGAGCAGGAGCGTTTCGACAGCGAGGAGGCCAACAAGCTGCTGGCACGGCCGTTCTATCGCGAAGGCTGGGATATCGAGAAACTGTAATCCCTCCGCGTTGACCGGTGAGGATCCGCGGCTCCTTTTTAGGGGCGTCGGCCCTGGGGTGAATCCCCCCTGCTCTTGTAAGCGGGGCGCGGATTAGGTATCATCGGCCCATCAACCGGGGGAACGTATGCCGCAACACGTCAAATGGGTCAACTGGCAGCAGCCGATGAAAAGCGTTCTGTATGCGAGCGCGCCGCTGATGGCCGCCTCGGTCTACGCCTTCGGTTGGCGCGTCGCGGTCATGGCGCTGCTGGCCGTGGCGGCCGCGTACGCGACCGAGGCCGTGTTCACCCGACAGTGGAAAGAGCCGGTGACTTCCGCGGTGTTCGTCTCCGCCGTGCTGTTCACCTTCTCCCTCCCGCCGACGCTGCCGTTCTGGATGGCGGTGGCGGGCATCGTTTTCGGCATCGTTTTCGGCAAAATGGTCTACGGCGGATTTGGCAGAAACGTGTTCAATCCGGCGCTGACCGGGCGCGCGTTCATCTACATCAGCTTCGGGAATCACATGACCGCGCAATGGTTCGAGCCCTGGACGCGCTTTCCGGCCGGCCTGGCCCGGTGGGGCTGGACCGCGGCCTCGGCCCCGCCGGATGCGATCACCACGGCGACGCCGGGATCGCTTCTGAAGCTCTCCGCCGAAGCGCTGGCCGCACGCGGCGTGAGCGCAGAGGACCTTTCCTTCTGGAACCTGTTCCTCGGCGACTGCGCGGGCGTGGTCGGCGGCACCAGCGCCGCGCTGACGATTCTGTGCGGGCTCTACCTGCTCTGGACGAAAGCCGCCAACTACCGCATCGTGCTTTCCGGTTTCGCCGGCTATGCCCTTGTCCAGACGCTGTTTTGGCGGTTCGGGCTGGGCCACGCCGCCGACCCGTTGCGCGCCGCGATGGCCGGAAGCCTGGTGATCGGCATTTTCTTTTACGCGACCGATCCGGTGTCGGCGTCGCAGACCAACCCGGGCCGCTGGATTTACGGCGCGTTCATCGGCATGATGTCGTCGGTGATCGCCACCTTCTCGGCATGGCCCGCAGGAACCATGTTTGCGATTCTGCTGGCGAACATGTTCGCGCCGATCATGGACTATGCCATCCGGCAGATGCAAGCCGCTTCAAAGAAGGCGCCTGCGTCATGAATGACCGCCTGAAAGAGGGCCTGCGGTCCGCAGGCTTCATGTTGGTCCTGTCGCTGGTGCTGGGCACTTGTGTCTCAGCCCTTTCGCTGGCCACGGCCGAGCGGGTGCGCCGTAACGCCAGCCTCTTTCTGCAGCGGGCGGTGATGGAGGTCGCGGGGGCGCCCGTGCCGAAGGACCCTGTGGCGGTGGAGGCGTGGTTCCGGCGCGCGGTGGACGCCGAGCCCGCGGGTGCGCCGGCCCGCTTCCGCGTGCGCGACCCCGAAACCGGCGCGGTCCGTGCGGTCGCGTTCACGTGCCAAGGCCGGGGGCTGTGGGGCGCGATCACCGCGGTCGTGGGCATGGACCCCGCAACGCGCACGTTCCGTGAGATCCGCTTTCTCGACCAGAATGAGACGCCCGGACTTGGCGCGCGCATCGGCGAGGCGTGGTTCATGCGGCAGATTGAAGGCAAGACCGGGCCGTTCGTGCTGGTGCCCGAAGGGACGCGGTCGACCGCGCCAACCGAGCTCGACGCCATCACCGGCGCGACCATCACCTCGGCTGCGGTCCGCGACATGCTCAACGGGCTGCTGCGCGATGCGGCGCGAGAAACGGAGGCGGCGAAATGACGGCCAAGCGGAATTGGGCGATTTTCAAAGAGAACCTCGGTTCGCAAAACCCCGTTTTCGTGCAGGTGCTGGGCATCTGCTCGACCTTGGCCGTGACGAACGTGCTCAAGAACACGCTGGTCATGTGTCTGGGGCTGGTTTTCGTGACCGCGCTCTCCAACCTGACCCTCTCGCTGCTGCGCAACTGGATCCCTTCGCGCGTCCGCATGATGGTCGAGGTCCTCATCATCGCCTGCCTCGTCATCATCGTGGACATCTATCTGAAGGCTTTCTACCCCGAGATCTCGCGGCAGCTCGGCCCCTATGTCGGTCTGATCATCACCAACTGCATCATCATGGGCCGCGCCGAGGCGGTCGCGCTCACCCGCCCGCCGTCTGCCGCGTTCGTCGACGGGCTCTCTTCGGGAATCGGCTATTCGTACGTCCTGCTCCTGATCGCCGTCTGCCGCGAGCTGCTCGGCTCGGGCAGCGTCTGGGGCGTCCGCGTGCTGGGGCCGGACTGGGTGAACTGGACGATCATGGTCATGGCGCCGGGCGGGTTTTTCGTGCTGGCGGTTTTCATCTGGATCGTCAGGGGATGGGTCATGCGCCCGGCGCAGGAAGTGAAGGCGTGATATGCAGCAACTCGGATTTTTCGCCATCCTGTTTTCGGCGGTTTTCACAAACAACATTCTCCTGACCAACTATCTGGGGATGTGCTCCTTTCTCGGGTGTTCCCGCGAAGTCAAGACGTCGCTGGGGCTGGGCGCCGCCGTGTTTTTCGTCACGGCCGCGACCAGCGTGCTGAACTGGCTGGTGTATGTGTACATCCTGGTGCCGCTCGATCTGGTCTACCTGCGTTTCATCGTCTTCATCGTGGTCATCGCGGCCTTTGTCCAGCTGGTCGAGATGGTCATCGAGCGCGTTTCGGAGACGCTCTACCTCGCGCTGGGCATTTTTCTGCCGCTCATCACGGTCAACTGCGCGATCCTGGGCGCGAGCCTGTTCATGGTGATCCGCAACTACACGTTCTGGCAGGCGGCCGGTTACGGGCTGGGGGCCGGGCTCGGCTGGGCGCTGGCGATTCTGGCGATGGCCGGCATCCGCCAGCGGCTCGTACAGCGGTCGCGCGTCCCGCGCGGGCTGGAGGGCCCGGGCATCGCGCTGATCATCGCCGGCACCATGGCTCTGGCGTTCATGGGCTTCAACGGAATGGTGAGTCTGAACTAGTCATGACGGAACTTCTGATAGCGGTCGGCGTGCTGTGCGCCATCAATACGGGCCTTGCGGTCCTGCTGATGATCGCCGAGGCCACGATCAACCGGACCGGCACGTGGCGCATCACGGTCAACGGCACGAAAGAGCTGACGGTCACGGGCGGGCGTTCGCTGCTGGCGGTGCTCAAGGAACAGCAGATTTTCATCCCGTCGGCCTGCGGCGGACGCGGCTCCTGCGGGCTGTGCAAGGTGGCCGTGCTCGAGGGTGCGGGGCCGCTTCTGCCCACGGAGCTTCCCTGGCTCACGCCGGAGGAGCAGAAGACCCAGGTCCGCCTCGCCTGCCAGATCAAGGTCAGGCGGGATCTCAGCATCCGGATCCCCGAGGAGCTGTTCAGCGTCAAGCAGTACCGGACGCAGGTGGCCGGCCTCTCCGATCTGACGCACGACATCAAGCGGGTGACGCTCAAGCTTCTCGACCCGCCCGCCATCACGTTCAAGGCTGGGCAGTACATCCAGCTCGAGGTCCCGCCCTACGCGCTGACCGACGAGCCCGTTTACCGCGCCTATTCCGTCGCTTCCGACCCGTGTGAGACCGGCCAGATCGAACTGGAGATCCGCTACGTCCCGAACGGCATCTGCACCACCTATGTCCACCGGCATCTGAAGGTCGGGGACGCCGTGACGATCAACGGTCCCTACGGCACGTTCGGCCTGCAACCGACCGACCGCGAGATCATCTGCATCGCCGGCGGCTCAGGGATGGCGCCGATCCAGTCGATCCTGCTCGAGATGGCGCGCACGGGCAACCCGCGGCCGTGCCGGTATTTCTTCGGCGCGCGGGCCCGGCGCGACTTGTTCCAGACCGAACTGATGCGACAGCTTGAAAGGAGCCTGCCGAATTTCCGTTATGTCCCGGCCCTCTCCGCACCGGACCCCGAGGATAACTGGGAAGGCGAGACCGGGCGGATTACCGAGGTGGTGGACCGGCAGGTGCAGGACGCTTCTCAGGCAGAGGCCTATCTCTGTGGCAGCCCCTTGATGATCGACGCCTGCATCCAGGTGTTGCACGCCAAAGGGATGCCGGACGGCAACATCTTCTACGACAAGTTCGCTTAATGCGGGAGACGCGCGTGAAACAGAGCCTCAGTGACGACAGGATCCAGGATCGGATGCGGCCGGGCGTCATCACCCGCGACGGGATGCTGGGCGAAGACCGCCGCAAGCTGCGCGACATTCTCGACGCGGACGACGCGGCCGTGCGCCGCCTCGGGCTGACGCATGCGCGCATCGCCGCCCGGATGCGCGAACTGCGCGACGCCGGCGCGCGCGGACTCGGCGAGCCGATCCAGGTGTTCGGCCATTTCGAGGTCCGCGTGGACAGCGTGCGGGGAAAACTTCCCTGCCCCTTCCCGCATCCGGGGCTGTGCCGGAAAGAGTTTGTCGAGGTCCGCAACCTGCGCAGCGGCGAGCAGGTGATGTTCACCGAACTGAACACGCACCTGATTGAGGCGCACGGGTTTTATGAGGGCGCCGGGTCTCCCTTCCGGCAAGACCCTGAAGCGTTGGCACGCGTCTTGGAACTCGACCCGGATATCCCGGACCCCAGCCGAACGATTCCCTCTTAAGGACTGATGCGGGGGTGGGCGGCGGATCCTGTCGAGGGTGTTTGGCACATATAATGCTAATATAATCTATCGAAATGCTTGTTTATGAGTTCGCAGAGGAGTGCATGAAACGCAGAGGAGGTCTGCATGAAACGCGCCCGACATATCCTGATTGCGAGTCCGTTTGTGGTGCTGTTGAGCGCCGCTGGACGGGCTGCGGCGGGGGTAGCGGAAGACCCCTTTTCGGATGTGGTTGCGGTCCCGCAATCGGGCTCGAATGGCGTTGTCCAGCTGGGTCCGGCGTGGTCGGACAATCTGTTGCTGCGCAAAGAGCTCTACGTGCTGTTTGCGGCGGGGCGTGACAACTTCGACGAGACGCGCGACATCATGTCGCGGCTGTCGGCCGGATTCGAGGTGCAGAAGCGGTTTGCCACGGCGACGCGCACGGTGGCGTCGCTCGACTATCAGGGGCGCGTCGTCTATCGCGACCGTATGCTGGACACGTCGGCCGACCCGATGGGGCGCGGGGCCTCGCCGTGGAAATACGAGACGCACAACGCGTACGTGGATCTCTACAACGTGTTCGGAGAGCCGGGGCGCTTCAATCTGCGGGGCGGTTACTTTTATCAGCCGTTCGGGCTCAACCAGCAGACGGATACGCACGGGACGCTCCTGCAACTCTCGAACGACCGCCTGTTCGGGGCCGAGCGCGACTGGCAGATGACGCTGTACGGGGCGCTCAACGAGGAGCTGGACTACACGGTCGGCTACCTGTTGGGGGCCGGCCCCGATCATGAGCTGGAGGGGCAGGCCGGTTTGGGCGTGGCGCGCGTGGCGCTGAACAACGGCTGGCTGTTTAAACACGGGCTGGAGGGCGGGCTCAGCGTTTTGGCGGGCGAGCGCGTCGACGAGCACGCGGTCATGCGCAGCCGGTCGGTCCACCATGCCACGCACGGCGATCCGGTCGTGAGCACGTGGCGGGTCGGCGCCGATGTGCGCAAGCGGGTCGATTCCGGCGCGGGACCGTTGACTTTGATGGCCGAGTTCGCGGCCGGCGAGGATGAGGACGACGAGGTTTTGTCAGGCTTGACACAGGCGGAGTGGCTCCACCCCGGCCGGCGCTGGGGCACGGCGCTGCAATACCGGCATGTCTGGCAGGACGTCGGCATGGGTGCTGAAGACGACACGGATGAGCGTGTGAGCGGCGTGCTGACGTACTATTTTGAGAACGATGTGGGGAACGCGAACTTACACTGGGTCGCGCTTGCGGTCGAGCAGCAGACCCGTCAAACAGATGGGCCGGAAGACACGGTGTTCATGATTCAGTATTACCGTTACTGGTAGCTGGAAGGAGAGAACGATGACAACAGCATTTTTGAGTGTGGTGGTTTTCGCGCTGATGGCCGGCGTCAATGCGGCGCATGCGGCGATCGGCTGCACGCTCAGCAATCCGGCGCGTGACCTCAAGACCCTCTTTCCTGAAATGACCTCGTACCGCGAGGACGTGAAGGAGCTTCCGAAATACCCTCAGGGGCTGGACTTGTACGAGGCGCTCAAGCTTCGCGTCGGCGGCGACCTCGATCCGGTTTACGAAGCGTTCGAGACGCCCTATACGCTCTATTCGGTGTTCAAGGGCGAGGAGCGGATCGGCTATGTCCATGGCGTCAACGTTCCGGGCCGCGGCGGCGTGATTCAGGTCTTTGTTTCGGTCGACCCGGCGACGGCGGCGGTCACGCGGCTCTTTTTCCAGCGGCTGGAGAGCCCCGGCGGCAAGGCGCTGCGCGCGAAAGAGACGCGCGAGCAGTTCGCAGGCTTAACGCTGGCGGATTTCTACAAGCACGACTACTATGCCGTGGCCGAGCCGGCAAGCGCGGCCGACAAGGTCGCGCGGCTCGTGCCGCCCGCCGCGCTGCCCGAGTCGGCGAAGCCCGACTGGGACGCCACGTTGCGAGGGCTCCGCAAAAACCTGATCCTGCTCGACGTCTTTGCGTTCGAAAGACGACATGAGCCGTTTTATCAGCGCGCCGAAGAGGCGCGGAAAAAAAAGGAGGTCAAACCATGAAGCGATTCCGCATAGCTGTGCCTATCCTGTTTGTGTCGGCCGTCGCAGGCGTGATGCTGGCGGGGTGCGCGCGCAAGTCCGAAAACGGCTCGCATTTCGGCGAGCCGTTCACGACGGCCCCGTCGGTGACGCTCGCCCAACTGCAAGAGACGCCGGAGGCGTTTTATCGCAAGGCGGTGCGCGTGAAGGGCGTCATCGAACGGCAATGCCCTGTGGCGGGCTGCTGGTTCTTCGTCAGCGACGGACAGGGGCGTTCGATCAAGATTGAGCTCGGCGACTATTTGCCCAAGTTGCCCCAGAACATCGGCAATGCGGCAGAGGTCGAGGGCGAGTGGATCAAGAAGGGAAGCGCGTACGAGTTTATCGGCACGCGCGTGACCTTCACCAAAAAGGAGTCGCCATGACCTTTGCCGCTTTCGCGTGGAAAAACCTGACCCGCCGGCCGGTCCGCACCCTGCTGACGGCAGGCGGCGTGGCGCTCGCCGTGGCCGTGGCGGTGAGCCTGGGAGGCTTCAACCTCGGCTACAAGCGCGCCATCGCGGGGAGCATCGAGCAACTCGGGTTCCAGGTGATGGTCATGGCCAAGGGCTGTCCCTACGAGGCCGCGACGATGATGCTCAAGGGGGGAACCGGTCTGCTCTACCTGCCGGAGGATGCGCACGCGAAGATCAAGAGCGATCCCGACATCGAGGCGATCACGCCGATCTTCATCGGCATCGCCGAGAAGCAGGGATCGTCGATCGGCGACGCGCCGTCCGCCAGCTCGTTCACGATTCTTTCGGGCGTGGACGAGGCGTCTTTCCGAGAGATGAAGCCTTGGCTGGCGTTCAAGAAAGGGCCGGGATATGACGGCGGGCGCTGGTTTGCGCCCGCTTCGACCAACGAGGTCGTGATGGGCTTCGAGGCCGCGGAGTACGAACAGCGCAAGGTGGGCGACACGTTCTATGCGTCGGTCACGCCGAACGGCAAGACGGAGCCCGAGATGCATGCCTTTCAGGTGACGGGCGTCTTGGAGCGGAGCGGGTCGCAGGACGACGGCACGGTCTTCCTGCCGCTGAAGACCGCGCAGAAGATCTTCGGGCGCGCGGGACAGCTCACCATCATCGGCATCAAACTGCGCGCGTTCAACGGCATCCGCATGCGCGAATTCGAGGGGCGCTGGATGAGCATCCCGGAGGTGCAGGTGGTGAGCCTGGAGCAGGTCAAAGGCGCGCTGGTCTCGCTCGTCGGCACGGCGCAGACCATGGTCGCGGCGGTGGCGGTGATCGCCATCATCGTGGCGGTGATCGGTGTGATCAACGCGATTCTGATGAGCGTCTACGAACGCATCGGCGAGATCGGCATCATGAAAGCCGTCGGGGCCACGCGCGTTCAGATCTTCCGGCTGATCTGGACGGAGACCCTGCTGATCTGCCTGGCCGGGGCGGTGTCGGGCAGTCTGCTGGCGGTGGTCACGGCAGGGGCGACCGACGCCGCGCTGCGTCACCTGCTGAATATCGGCGTGACGCAGGGTTTGGTCCGGATCACGCCGGGGTTGCTGGGCTCTGCGGTAGTGGGGTCTGTCGTGCTCGGCCTGTTGGCGGGGATCTGGCCGGCGCGGCGTGCGGCCGGGTTGCTTCCGGTCGAAGCCATCCGCGCAAACGAATAAGGAGGACGCATGAACGGGAACGTGATCATCTCTGGGCGCGGGCTCTGCCGCCACTATCAGCGCGGCAGCGAAACCGTCCGCGCGCTCGATGGCGTGGACATCGATATCCACGCGGGTGAGTCGGTCTGCATCCTCGGGCCTTCCGGTTCCGGGAAAACCACGCTGATCAACCTGCTTTCGGCGCTGGACGCGCCAACGGCCGGAACGCTGACCATCGACGGACGGCGTGTGGACGGGTTGCCCGAGCATGAACTGGTGAACATCCGGCGCGGGACCGTGGGCTACGTGTTCCAGAAGTTCCACCTGATCCCGACCTTGACGGTCGCCGAAAACATGGCGTTGCCGCTGCTGTTTCTCGGGAAGAAGCCGGACGCCGAAGGACTTGACCGCGTGCTCGGGGCGGTCGGGCTTGCCGACCGCGCCGGGCATTTGCCCAAGGAGTTGTCGGGCGGGCAGATGCAGCGCGTGGCCATCGGCCGCGCGCTCATCACGCGGCCGCGCGTGCTGATCGCGGACGAGCCCACCGGCAATCTCGACCGGCAGACCGGCGAGACGATTTTCGACCTGTTCGTCAAGGCGGTCCGTGAAGAGGGCGTCGCGCTTGTGCTGACCACGCATAACCTTGCGCTGGCCGGGCGGTGCGACCGTACGGTGACGCTCGAGGACGGAAAGACAAAACGGTGAGGCGCCCGGGGCGAGCGATGTAGCGCGGCGACAGAATGTGCCCCGCTCTTGGGTTGTCAGAGTCAGGGGTTGTGATACAATGAGCGTTCAACGGTCTAAACGGCCAGACCGTCGGAAGAAAAATATGAAAAAAAAACTCTTTCAGCGCATAGGCTTTCCTGATCGTCCCCTGCTCGGAAGGCTCTGTCGCCGTGTTCTTTTAGGGCTTTCGGGATGCCTGTTTTTCGCCGTGTCCGTTTCTGCGCAACCGATTCCGGTCTGGACGCTGGCGGAGTTGCAGAAGGTCGGCTCCGGTGCGGACGGCTGGACGCTGGGCGCGACGTATTCCCTGATGACGAACATCGACGCTTCCGCCACGGCGGGCTGGAACAGCGGCGCGGGTTTTCAACCCATCGGCGGCTCGGTCACGAATGCCTTTGCCGGCGTGTTCAGGGGCAACGGCTACGCGGTCAGCGGGCTGACGGTCAACCGCGCGGAACAGGACAACGTCGGGCTTTTCGGGTATGTCGGCCCGGCAGGGGTGGTCAGCAATGTCTGTCTGGTGAACGCCAGCATGACGGGCGCGGGCTACGTGGGCGGGCTCGCGGGCGCGAACGAAGGCACGCTCGTGCGCTGCTTCGCGTCCGGCGCGGTGTCCGGCTCGTATGAGGTCGGCGGGCTGCTGGGGTACAACGTCGACGGCGCGGTCAGGCAGTGCTACGCGTCGGTCTCGGTGGCGGGAGAGTTCGAGGTCGGCGGGCTGGTCGGCGGCAACGTTTACGAGGGCAGCGTGGTGCAGTGCTACGCGTCGGGGGCGGTGACGGGCGACGACTACGTGGGCGGTTTGGTGGGGAATGACGGCGGCACCGGTTTCGCGGCCGACTCGTTCTGGGACACAGAGGCCAGCGGGCAGGCGGGCTCCTTTTTCGGCGCGGGCAGGACGACGGCGCAGATGAAGCAGTCGGCGACGTATGCGGGATGGGACTTCACGAACGTTTGGGGCATTGCCGAGGGGGTCACCTATCCGTACCTGCGCGTGTTCACGGCGGGCTCCGGCGGCTTTACCCTTGCCGTGACGGTGCGCGGGCCTGGGGACGTGCTGGTGGCGCCGCTGCAGGCCGCGTATCCGCCGGGAACGAACGTGACGCTGACGGCTCAGGCGGAGGAGGGGGTCGGCGAGTTCGTCGGCTGGCTGGGCGCGGTGGACGCTCCGTCGAACGCGGTGACCACGGTGATGATCGACGGGCACAAAGGCGTGACGGCACTGTTCCGTTCGGCGCGGGGAATCTCGGACATCGCGGAGTTGCAGAAGATCGGTAACGATCCCGGCTACACGTTGGACGGACGGTATTGGCTGACGCAGGGCTTCGACGCTTCGGGCGCCTCCGCGTTCAGCCCGATCGGGAGTGCGGGCGCGCCGTTCACGGGAAGCCTCGACGGGAACACGAATGTGATCGTCGGCCTGCCGGTGAGCCGCGCCGGCGAGGACTATGTCGGGCTTTTCGGATATGTCGGCGCCGCCGCGTCGATCCGGAACCTGGGGTTGATCAACGCGGTCGTCACGGGCGCGGAGTATGTCGGCGCGCTGGTGGGGTACAACGCCGGCGGAACGGTCGAGCGCTGTTATGCCGACGCGCAGGTGGCCGGGAGCAATAACGAGGTCGGCGGGCTGGTCGGCCAGAACGACGGCGGCACGATCAGCCAGAGCTATGCGACGGGCTCGGTGACCGGCCAGTCCAACGTCGGAGGGCTGGTCGGGCTGAGCGACAACGGCGGAAGCGTCACGCAGTGTTATGCGGCCTGCGAGGTCACGGGAAGCAGTGGCGTCGGCGGACTGGTCGGCGGCGGCGCGGGAACCGTCGGGTCATCGTACTGGGACACGCAGGTGAGCGGGCAGGCCGCTTCCATGGGCGGCGTCGGGAGAACCACCGTGCAGATGCGGCAACAGGCGAATTATGTCGGCTGGCCCTTCGGCTCTGTCTGGGGTATCGAGGAGGGGGCTGGCTACCCGTATCTGGCGGGTGGCAGACCTGTCTGCACGGTGACCTTCGACGCGCAGGGCGGGGCCGTGACGCCGGGGTCGAGTTTGGTGACGTATGGTGCGGCCTACGGCGCTCTGCCGGTGCCCGCGCGCGCGGGGTATGTGTTCGGCGGCTGGTGGACCGGCGCGGGCGGCGCGGGAGCACAGGTCAGCGCGGCCACGATGGTGACCGGCACGGAGGCTCACACGCTCTATGCGAAATGGACCGCTGAACCTCCACCGCCCTATGAACCTCCGCCCCCCTACATCTGCGAGCCGGGAGGGGTGGAGCTCTCATCGCCCGGGGCCTACGACGGGTATTTTTACGGGCTGAGGGCTTTCAACGGCGCGGCGTTGCCCGCGGTGCGGGGGACGCTGTCGCTGAAAGTCTCGACCGTGGCCGGGAAACTCACGGCCAAGGTGGTGTTGCAGACAGGCTCGCTGAGTCTCAAAGCGTCGGCGTGGGGCTCAGCCGAGGCGGACGGGACGCGGCGCGTCACGTTGCTGGGCCGCAAGGGCGAGACCCTCGAGCTCTCTGTCAGGCAGGACCGCATGTGGGGCAAGCTGTCGGGCGGGACGGTGGGCGAGACGTTGACGCTGGATGGCGCGCGTAACCGGTTCGCAGACAGCAAGGACGCCGGGGCGAAGACGCTGCTGGACGGCTACCGCGGCTACTATACGGTCGCGCTGCCGGTGGCCGAGGGCGTTTCACTTGGGGCGGCGCAGGCCGCGCCGCAGGGGAGCGGTTACCTCACCGTCACCGTGGGGAACGGCGGCAGCGCGAAGGTGGCGGGCGTGCTGGCGGACGGCACGAAGGTGTCCCGCTCGTCGCGGCTGGTGCTCTTCGACGGGTGCGGCCCGGAGGCGTGCGTGCCGCTGTTTGCGCCGCTTTACTCCAAGCGCGGCT
>CAYZQL010000033.1:0-22060 GCA_964480555.1 uncultured Lentisphaeraceae bacterium
TTGGGCGACCTGCCTATGCCGCCCGAGTACACCCACAGATTCTCGTGAAGTGCCGAATGTTCATACGTAACCTCCGCGGTTCTTCCGCAGGGAAACTCGTCCTACTTCTGCATCCCCTCTCCGGCCTTCTCCACGGCAGCGCCGGCTTTCTCGAGGACCTCGCCCGTCTTTTTGACCGCCTGTCCAGCAGCGTCTTTTACTGTTTCCGCCGTTGTTTTTGCCGCCTCGGCGGTTTTCTCTGCGGCGGCACTGGCCGCTTCCTCGGTTTTCTCCGCAGCCCTGTCCAGTGCGGCACCGGCTTTCTCCGCAGCGCCGGGCGTTTCGGACTTCTTACCACATCCCGCCATGACGGCAACGCCTGCAACCACGAACATCAGTCCTGTTACTCTTATGCTGTTGGTCTTCATACTCATCGCTCCTTCTTGCTCGTTTGCCTGGTTGTTTCCTGACCAGACATATGGTGAACGATGACCGAGCCTCTTGCCATGGGGTAAAACCCTACTGCGTTCAGCACACAGACGACGCCTGCGGCATCGGGTTCACGGTAGGGTTAGACCTTATAGAGAAGCGTAGCTAGATCAACTACATTGATTGCGTTGAAAGAACGGCGATAACTTGACTAGTCTGAAAGGATTCCCTCAAATGAAAACGCGTACCTCTCTACGCTCTGACTCGAATTCGGCCTGTCCGACTCATGCGTGCGCCCCACAGGCTGGCAGGTTAAACCCGGCGAAACGGTTTATCATGGACCTTGTCCTGGCGGCAGCCGTACTGATGCCGCAGTGGACGCTCTTCGCGGCGGGCCCCTTACCTGTTGACTTGGGAGAGGCCGGCCATTTCACGCTCTTGGCCTACTCCACAATCACCTACCCGGGGTCAGGCACGGTTATCGGGGACATCGGGGTCCATCCCGGGGGCGGGGCCAGCACACTCGTGCCCGCGTCTCAGGTGACCGGGACCGTCTATGCGCGCGATGCCGGATATACGCTGGGTGCTGCGACCATTGATGATGGGCTGTTGAACACAGCCAAACTCAATTTGGGCACCGCATACGATTACGCCGCCGGTCTTCCCCCCGGAGTGGGCCCCAATCTGAATCCCGGCACGGTGCCCGGTCATATCGGCGGAATGAACCTTGCCCCCGGCATCTACACATTCGACACGGGCACCGACGCATATATCGATGTCGCTGACCTGACGCTCACAGGAGGACCCGATGATGTTTGGGTCTTCCAGATGGGACGTGCGCTGATCGTGGAGGCCGGCGTTAACAGAAGCGTCATCTTGGCGGGCGGCGCACAGTCAAAAAACGTTTTCTGGCAAGTGGGCTCATCAGCGACTCTCGGAACCTACAGCGTCTTCAAGGGGACGATCATGGCTTACGCTTCCGTTATCCTGAATGAAGGCTCGCAGCTCGAAGGCAGAGCCTTGGCGCTGAATGAGCAAGTTGTTTTCGGCGGCTTGAGCGCCAATATGCCAATGGATGCCCTCGTGACGAACCTGACCCTGACCATCATCTCCGAGCACGGAGAGGGTGATCTTCCTGCCGGCTTGCCGCCGACAGGGTTGGTCTACACCAACGATTACGGGGCTACGCTCACCAACAGTATCACACATTTGGTCCCCTTTGGCGTGGGCACACAGTACGTCAATGTGGGCTGGGCGATGACCGGCAACGAACCGGTCGAGGGCACCACCAACACCGTTGTGATCAACTCCCTGACCAACGACGCGGTGCTGACGTGGCTGTGGAACACGAACTACTATCTGTCGTTGGCCGCCGTGCACGGGTCAATCACCAATGAGCCAGCAGGCTGGAAGCCGGCCGACACCACGTATACACTCTATCCGAAACCCGACGCCGGATACGTGTTTGATCACTGGGAAGTGAACGGCGTGAACTTTGGGGCCGGCGAGTCCTTGACAATAACCCTCGATGGAGCCAAATACGTCGTTGCCAGTTTCGCCCCGATCTTTATTGATGTGACCGCGATTGTGACTTGGAATGTCACCTGGGTTTTCGACCCGAGAAAAGGTTTCTTCCTCGGCACTCTGACGATCAACAATACCTCGCAGAAACAGATTTCTGCCCCGATCTGGTTTGAGGTTAAAAGCACGGCGGACCACTGGCTGCGTCCGCCACAAACCGGATATGACGCCACCACCCTCATGTCCTATACGAACATCAGCTACGCCGTCACCCATCAATTGTCGGACGGCACGCTCGATCCCGGTGAATCCGTTACCGTTACGGGCATTGAACTGATGGGGCGGCGTGAGCCGGCGAACATCTTGGTCATGGCCGTGTGGGCCGATCCATACCTTTCGGCATCTGTCGATACCGACGGCGATGGCATGCCTGACGTGCACGAGTATGTTGCGGGCACCAGTGCTACGGATCCGCGCTCTGTCTTCCGCGTCAGCCTCGGAGGGCCAGAGGGGCGCAGCGTGCAGTGGGACGGCCTGCGCAACCGCCTTTACACAATTCTGATTTCGACCAATCTGTCGCAAGGTTTCGTGGCCGAGCCCGGCAGCATCGAAGGTACAGACGCGCGCGCGACCTATACGGCCACCCCCTATGAGCCGGGTAACGGCACGAAGGGGGCGGTCTTCTACCGGGTACAAGTGAAAGTAAAGTAAAGTAACGCAAGGAGATCTGAAATGAAGTCAACGCAAACAATCATCTTGGCCATCTTCGGTCTGTCGGTGGCCGTGCGCGGATACGGCGAAGAACAGCGTGCAAACGCCGGACGGGATAAGGGCTCCCGCACGAACAACCTGTGGCAGGTGCAGGTCGGCTGGGCCCACCAGTGGAATCGCGGCATGTCGGTGCACGGTCCCGCCCCCATGCCTTCGGCCGGAGGCCGACGGGCACTGTCGGCGGCGCCAGGCCTCACCTATCCCGACAACAACGCCCGCATTCCGCGCGAGTTTAACGACGGCTACGTGCGTCCGGATCTCTGGACAGAAGACACAGGCTTGCCCGCCGAACGACAAGGCATGACATGGAACTGGGGTGTCCAGAACGCCAGCCAGTACAATTACGATGGCGGCGTGCACCCGACCCTCTCATACCATATTTCCCGCGGAGAGTATGTGGGGCCCGCATATAATACCGGCCGAGGCGGCAAGTCGGATGACGACTTCCCCTCAGACGGCATCGAAATCAAGGCCAAGCGTCTGCTTCACGCGTGGATGAGAGGCAATGGCACGGCGAGCAATCGTAATGATAAAGTTGCGCTCGAGACGAGTCTGGTGGTCGGGCTGGCCTGGTTTCCCTCCACCAAACAGAGGAGCCGGCGCTCGACAGGCCAGGAGGTGTTCGGCCTGTCGGAAACCTACACCTATCTGGACTACTACGGTACGGCGGAGGGAGGCTCGTGGCCAGCGATCGACGTGCCATACTCCGGAACATATGGAACGGTCGGCGGATCAGACGCCGGCCCCCTTATTCCGGTGACGCCAGAATCCGCCGCACTCGCCTCAGTCTATCTGGGCTCTCTTAACAACAGCGTTGAGATCGAAAGCAAACTCTGGCGTTTGCGCGGCGAAGTCGGCCTCGAGTTCACGAAACCGCTAACGGAACGGCTCAGCGTGTATGTGGCACCGCAGTTCGTACTCGAGTTTGTCGATATGAGCGTGGAGCGGGACGAACGTGGCTCCGGGGGCGGAATGGGCACTTCACGCTCAGACAGCAAGCACAAGATGGCCGTTCATCCGGGTGTTCTGCTGACTGCCGGAACAGACTATCGCCTCAGTGAAAACTGGTACGCGGGCGCGAGTGTCGGTTACGAGTGGCTCTTCGAGGATCCGTCCGTGAACGTGGGCCCTGATCGGGTGGAATACGATCTGAACGGCGGTGAGTTCAGCCTGTATATCGGCCGTAGTTTCTGATCCGGTGACCGGCAATTACTGAACTAAAAAGGGAGCAAGGGCATTCCTACTGCCCTTGCTCCCTTTCTCACTTGTCGATTAACTCACGTCCGCTCTGCGCAATAGGACTGGTTCACTTTTTGCATTATCCTGGCGACGCCCGACTTCCTCATCCACGTCCCCTCATCCATGGCGACATAGAGCGCGACACCGCCGGCCGCCGTATACGCCACCCCAAGAAACAGACCGAGGACCGCTTTGGCCTTCAAGGTCCAAGGCAACAGGATGAACAGCCCGGCGTGAAAGAGCAGAACGCCAATGCAGATGAGACCGATCACCAAACCCACCTGTATCAGACCGAGCACGGACAGCCTGGCCATCCGCACGCCATGCAAATAGGATTTTGCAGCCTCGATCTTGAGCAGCTGAATCGGCAGATGCCGGTAATTGGCAAGCAACCTGACTGTGACAGCCGCCAGAACCCCTTTGAGCAAATAGTTGAGCATAGGTTCACCGCTTGGATTATGCATAAGCACCTGACGATCTCTATCGGTATTATTTTGGGCTCCGCCCGAGAATATAGCCGAACAACAAACTGATGACGGCGGTTCCCCCGATGAAGGCCCACGGGTTCTGATGCACGTTTTTATCCACCTCGCGAGTGAAATCACGGGCCTTCTCAACACTCACGTCTTTGGCGTGTGCGGCGACATCCACCGCATGGTCTTTCGCGGCACCTACCGTTCTGGCGACTCCGCTCTCAGTCTCCAAGAGGATATCCCTCAGATGTGTGTACTTGTCGGACATGACGCTCTTCAACTCGTCTTTCTTTTGCTTTGCGGCCTCTTCCAGAAGTTTCAGCGCTTCCGCAATATTCTCACTGCTTGTCTTTGCGTTTTCCATAATTGACCTCTCGTGTACTCGCGTTGCTTGTTCCTGTTCGTGCGACTGGAGTTGTTGCCGACAGATACGACCCGTACCTGCCGACAACACCCGCTCCCCTTTTTACAGGGTCTTTGCCTCTTCGACAGTCATCTGGTTTTTCACACTGGTCACACCCTGAATATCATTGACCAGCTTTGACACCAAGGCCTTCTCGGCCGCGTTTTTGGCAATGCCGGTCAGCACGACCTCTCCATCCCGCGTCTCAACCTTGGATTTGATCGAACTGGTTGAGCGATGCGTCGCCAACGCCGTCTTGACCTGCGCTGTTATGGACGCATCGTCCATCTTCTCGCCCTCACTACGCTCCGCTGGTTCCGGAGTCGTCGCCACCGTCATCTCATTCTTCACCGAATTGACGCCTTCGATGTCGTTGGCGTATGCCGCAGTCAGCTCCTTCTGAGCCATGCTCGTGGCTTCGCCTTTCAGCGTCACGATGCCGTCTTTGACTTCAACGACGGTCTTACCGGCGTTGACATTGCGGTGGAACAGCAGGGTGAGTTTCACCTTCCTTCCGATCCACGTATCCGCATTTTCGGCAGCGGCTTCGGCCTTGGTCGCCAGTTGATTATCCACGCGGGTGACCCCGGGCAGACCTGCGACGGTCTCCTGAGCCAACGCCTTGTGGGATTCTTCCGACACCGTCCCGGTCAATGTCACGACGCCCTCTTTGGCCTCGGTTTTGACCGCATCGTCTTTGAGATACGTCTGATAGACGTACGACTTCTTGAACGACGCCTCGATCCTGTCATCGCTCTCCGACGCACGTAGAGGCGTGCTGGTGACGATCACGGCGAAAGCAGCCGCCGTGAACGCCAGGGGAACCATTGATTTACGTTTCATTCTGTAACCTCGATCCTTTCGTTGTTTGTGGGAAAATCCGCCTTTCAGCGGAACCGTTTCGGCGCGTGTTTGATTTTTCTCCATCTCCATTCTGAGGATTTTAGGGTTGTGTTCGTTGTAAAGGAATGATAGGTGATGATGCGGATCGTTGCTATAGGGTCTAACCCTACATGCGCGTGAATGCGCGCCCTATTTCTTCCGGACATCCCCGTCCTTCTTGGCTCGGCCTTCTTCATTGGCGGGCCGGGCGGGGGGGCCTTTTCTAAAGATTCCCGGCTTGCCCGAACCGCCAACGACAGGCGGCGGCGGGATGTGCACCCGTTCCGGCTGGGACACTCGGTTTTGCCGGGATGGAGCGGACACCGGTTCTCTTTGCGCGACGGCTGGCGTCACAGTGAGTTTACGCTCCTTGGGCGGGAGGGCGGTTTCCCGGCGCTCAGCCTGCGGGGGCGTGGTCTTTGCGGCTGACGCCGACTCCCAGCGGTTACGCTCTTCGCGGAATGTGCGGACCGCGGTCGCCTGTCTGGAAATTTTTTGCCGCGCGTCGGTGTTGATCCTCTCGAATTTCATCGGAGGCTTCCTGCGGGAGGCGACAGTGGTTATCGGCTGGGTTACCTGAAGAGACCTTCGCTGGGTTTCCGGCAATCTGGCCAGCCGAGACTCCTGTTCGCGGAAGGTCCGGGCCGGACGCAGGTTAGTGTCGGCGCGGCGGCTATTGTAGTCGGCCCGCCCACGTTCTTCCCACCGCGGCTCAGAGCGGTGGTGACTCCAACGGTCATGTTCATAGACCGGGTCGTACCAGGTATGGAGACGCCGACTGTCAAACCATGGGTAGATGCCGAGACTCAGATAGGCCTCGTCGTAATAATCGCCGAAGTAGTAGTGACTGTAGCGCGGATACGCAAACAGGTTTATCCGCAGCAACCCCATATCGATGATAATGCTAGGGGCGAACGTGATTCCTGACCGCCCATAGTACGACGCTGGAAAGTAGACGGGCGCAAACAACACGCCCCGGCGATCCAGCGAGTAATCCCAATGCCCTGAAACGAAAATGAAACCGCGCGGTGTCGCAATGTAATGAGACGGCACCCAAACCCAGTCTGGCTGCGCAGCAAGCCAGTAACCGTTCCGCCGGACATACTGACCTTGGGCCCAGTACATGCAAGGCGGCACCCAGATCGTGTCTGGGGAGGGGGCGGGCCCGTACGCTTCCACATCGATGAGCGCCGGCGGTTCCGGCAGATACTTGATCTCGTGGACATCGGCCGGCGTCCAAAAGCCGGCTAGCCACCGGCTTCAACACCCAGAAATACAGCTTGTCGTTGAACTGAAAAAACAACCGGTTGACCGGCTCGAGGGGATCCGAAACCACAATCGGTTGCGCCGAGAGCACGACACCGGGGGCCTCGCCAATACCCGGCAAGTCCTCGTCCTTGTCGTGTCTGCCGGAGACTGCGACCGCAGGCCGCTGCGAAACGCTTGCGGTCCGCAGCGATTCTGGCGCTGTGCTGTGACACCCGGCACCCGCCAGGAGCAGCATCGCAACGAACCGGATCGCGGCTTTCATAGTGCGTCTTCCTTTGGCGTCTGTTCCGTCGCACCCCGGACTTCTTTTGTTGCCAGACCGGGAGGGCTTGCGGCAATTTTTGCCCGTATTTTAACGATCAATTTATCGTAGGACGAACTGTTGAGGATCGCGCCGATCTGGCTGCGATAGTTGTTCACCAAGCTGACGCCCTCGATGCTGACATCATAAACCAGCCACTCAGCACCTTTCTTCAAGACCCGGTAGCTGACCGGAATGTCGGTGCCTCGAAGGGTGACAATCATCACGTCCGCCACCCCGTACGCTCCATCCACCTTGTCGCCTTTATAAAGGATTTTTTCGCCGGCATAGCTCTCGATTTGGGACAGATAGTTCTTTTCGATCAGTTCGCTGAAGAGCTCCGTGAACTCCGCGCGTTGTGCCGCGGACAGGTCGCGCCCGTGCTTTCCGAGGGCACTGCGGGCCATAGCGTCCCAGTCGAAGCGTTCATCGATCACCTTCCTCATCTGTTTCTGCCGTTCCTTATCCTTGTCCGAACCTTTCAGGGCAGGCTCTTGCACGATGGCGAGAATCTTGTCGGTGGTCTGCCGGATCTGATCCGTGGGTTCTCCCGCCCGTGCGAAGGCAGGGACACTGAAGACTAAGAAGAGCAACATGGCCGGCATCGGCTGTTCGCATGATTTTTTCATGGCTGTTTTCTTTCTGTTCGGGTTGTCACAGATCGCCGAACGCGTACTTGCTGATGAGGGCCTCGATGTCGACGGCCGATTCCGTCTGACGGATGCGCCCGCCGGATTTGATGATTCCGTCGGCAGCGCCGGCGCTGACCTGAATGAACTTTTCTCCGATCAGGCCTCGGGTCTTGACCGATACGATGGCGTCCTCATGAATCAACAGGCCGGGGTTGATCTGCAGGACCACACGGGCCTCATAGTCCTCAAGGCTGATACTTTTCACGAGACCCACATCCACTCCGGCGACCACCACAGAGGAGCCGTTTTTAAGCCCACCGACGTCGCTGAAGACGGCGAACACTTCGTACCCGGGCTTGCCCCACACCTCGACCTTCCCCAACTTAATGGAAAGATACCCCAGGCACAAGAGGCCGACAACCATGAAGGTTCCCACGGCCAATTCGAGAGTCAACCTTCCTTTCATATCACATCCTCCCGTTGCTCTTTCATCTTCGCTTGAGACAGAACCTGTTCCTGAAAGAGGAAGGCTTCCGACGGCAGACTTCCCCGGATGAAATCCCGCACGACACCATCGTCGGTCGCGAAGATCTCCTTCGGCGTACCCATAAACCGGATGACGCCCCCATACAGAACGGCCACTTTCTGAACGAACGCAAAGACCCCTGGAATTGCGTGGGACACGACGATTCCGCTAAACCCAAAGCGCTTGTGCGTTGAGGCGATGAGCGCGTGGATCGAGTGGACGATGATCGGGTCGAGCCCCGTGGTCGGCTCGTCGAACAGCATGATTTCCGGCGAGCGCACAAGCGCCCGGGCGAGGGCCGCGCGTTTCGCCATGCCGCCACTTAACTGAGCGGGAAACTTATCCTCCGCCCCCGTCAGTCCGACTTGTTCGAGTTCGCTCAGAACTTGCTTCCTGACCTCTTTTTCGCTCAGCCGATTCACCTCCCTCAGCGGGAAGGCCACATTGTCGTAGACCGTCATGGAATCGAACAGGGCGCCGTTCTGGAACAGGAACCCGAAGCGGCTTCGCAGGCTTACGAGTTCGGCGCGACGCAGGCCGACCAGGTCCTTCCCGTTGAACACGATCCGGCCGCTGTCCGGCCGCATCAGCCCCGCCACGTGCTTGAGAAATACGCTTTTCCCCTCGCCGCTGGGGCCGATGAGCGCAACGACCTCTCCGTCGCGGACTTCGAGCGACGCTCCCTTGAGCACCTCGACTCCGTCAAACGATTTATGCAAATTCTCAATGGTAATCATTGTACGCCTCAAAACAGAACCGACGTCAAAAGATAGTCGCATACCAGAATCAGAACCGAGGACAGCACGACCGCTTGCGTCGTCGCCCGGCTCACGCCTTCCGCGCCGAATCCGGCATAAAACCCCTTGTAGCAACAGACCCAAGCGAAGATACCGCCGAAACAGAACGACTTGTACAGCCCAATCAGCACATCCTTCATGCCCATATAATCCGACATCGCCCCGAAATACGTTCCGGCGTTTACACCGAGGAGTCTCCCCCCCACCAGATATCCCCCATAAATGCCGACAACATTGAAGATCGCCGTCAACAGCGGAACGGAGACGAGTGCGGCTAGCAGGTTGGGAACGACGAGGTAACGGTAAGGGCTCAGGCCCAAAATTTCCAGTTCATCGATCTGCTCCGTGATACGCATGATCCCCAGTTCCGCCGTCACCGCCGACCCCGCCCGGCCCGTTACCATCAGTGCCGTCATCACGGGACCCAGTTCACGCAGCAGCGACAGGGCTACCATCGGCCCGAGTAAGGCCGTGGACCCCACCCGCGAGAGTGTGTGGTAGCCTTGGAACCCGAGCACCATGCCGGTGAACGCCCCGGTCAGGAGGATCACAAGCAAGGATCCAAACCCGATGAACTGGATCTGCTTGAGGACACGGAAGAACTTTAACGGCGGAACGAAGGTGTAAAACAGCGACTGAATAAGGAACAGCCCCATTCTGCCCATTTCACCAATAACTGAGAGAGGAATCCGGCCCAACCTTCTGACCGGGGTCAGAACCCATATGTCGAGCAGACTCCTCATGTTCGAGCTTCCCTTCAGTGGATGCCTTATGGCGCACGTTCAATTCACTGTTAACAGGCGGCATCCGGCGAGAAAGAGTACCGTCGTGAGTGTTAAGAGCCCAAGGCTCCAAGTTGCCAGTCTGTTGTTCATGTTCCTTCTCCTGTTTGAGGGTTGATGTCTGTTTTTTCCTGATGCCCAGCGTCCTATCGCAACGAGGCACTCTTGATGCCGCCGATGACGCAAAACGTATGCCGCATGCAGCATTCACAAGCAGATACATGTTACGCGCCGAGATGATTTTGAACCATGGGGTATTACCCTACTGGAGCTACAGAATACCCCATCTCTGCCGTTCTCCTTGTAAAGCAGGGTTAGACCCCATAGCGAAGTGTCACTCACTCTCCTAAACTATCTTCATCGACCGTATTCGAATTGTAGAGGTCCCTTGCAGCGGCACGGGCAACCGATTCGCGAAAGTCAGCGGTTTAACAAACAGGGGCAGCATGAAGACAGGTACGAAGGAAAACGACAGCATGAGAGTGCTCTATTCGACACCGGCACACAACTCACAGCGTTTTGGCGTAATCATGAAAAAAAGGATTCCCATAGCTCTCGCGCTGGTGGGCGCGATGCTTCTCACGCGTGACGACGCCAAGGCCATGCCGGTGGACCTTGGGTCGGCGGCCGGGTTTGCGATCCTGGCCGGAAGCGGAATCACAATCACAGGTCCCACAACAGTTACCGGGGATATCGGTTCCTATACGACCGCAACCATAACGGGCACGGGAACACTGACCTTGAACGGAGTGAATCACGGAGGGGATAGCGTTACGCAGAGCGCCAAAGAAGCCCTTTTATCCGCATATAACGACGCCGGCGGACGGGCTTATGACCTGATCTATGCGGCAGGAGCCGATCTTGTCGGGCAGACCCTGGGCGCTGGAGTCTACAGAAGCGACAGTTCCCTCGCTCTATCAGGGACACTGACCTTCGATGCCCAAGGCGACTCTGACGCACTCTTTATTATTCAGACAGGAAGCACGCTCATTACGTCAGCAAGCAGTCAGGTGCTTTTGATCAACGGCGCACAGGCCGCCAATGTCATTTGGCAGATCGGCAGCTCAGCGACGCTCGCTACGGACTCTTACTTCGTCGGGAACATTCTCGCACATGATTCCATCACGCTGAACACCGGCGCACAAGTGGATGGCCAACTGCTGGCTCTGTTAGGCGCGGTGACGCTCGACAGCAATATGATCACCGTGCCGGAATGCGGCGCCGTGCAGTTGCTCGGCCTCGGGCTCGTGACGCTGGCAACCCTTCATCGGCGGCGTCATGCGCAAGGTACGGTCATCAATCAGCCGGGGCACGCCCCTTCGCACAAATGAGTCAAGAGAGGATGGCCGATAAAATAGTCAACGGGCACCCCGGCGTCGCCGAGCTGCCGGGCGTTCGCGACCCCTTTTTTGTGGTCCGCATGATAATCAGAACCTCCCGACAGGATAGCGACGGATGAGCCGTATCGCTCGTGAACCTCTTTGCAGATCGCGTCCGGCGTACTCGTCCCCTTGTAGCTCGTCTTGTCGTAGGTGTAGCGGGTCTCGATCCCGTCCAAGCCCGCTCCGATCAGCCGACGGATGTAAGCATCCCGCGATACGGGACCGCCCTGCAGAGAAACCGTTTCGTCGATCAAGTACGGATGCGCAAGAATCGCGATACCCCCGGCTTCGTGCAGAGACTGAACGGTCTTGACGGGGTCAGGCTTTTCCCGCTTCACATCGTAATCGGGGTTGTCGCGGACCATGATCTTGGCAGCCTGCCAACTGGGCGCATAGCCCTTTTTGGCGAGCAGCTCGAAAATGTGTTTCTTTTGGATCGCATCCTCTCTCCGCTTGCCACCCTCCAGCAACTCCTCCCAGTGGACATCCATTCCCGCCGAGCACAACCGCTCGACCAGAATACGATAGGACAGCGTCTTGCTCGTAACCGCCATGTCCGGCAGCCACTGGACGGCAGCGGAACGCCAATCGCAACCGAATCCGACGATATGCACATCGTCGACCTGCGTGTCGCACGAAACCTCGATGCCGCGCAGGACGCCGATCCCCAGCGACGCCGCATACTCCGCAACGCCTCGCTCCTCCCCGCCTTTTTGCAGGCGCTCTGGAGGCAACACGTCGTGATCGGTGATCGCGACAACCTTGAGCCCGCGGAGTGCGGCGGTCTCCAGCAGCTCCGCCGGAGAGTCGTTCCCGTCGGAGCGCGTCGTGTGCGCATGCAGATCGATCAAATACGTTGGGGCCTGCGACTCGCTCATCATACGGCCTTCTCTCCGGTGTGCTCCGCTTTGCCGCTGGAGCCGAACAGCCTCAAAAAGGGAACAACCATCGCCACCACGCGGTCCATGACGAAGCGGTCCAGCTTCAAGGGGTTGACCGTGCCGCTGTTTTCGGTCAAATACTGCCGCATCGCATCGACGTACGCCTGCTTCAGTGCGGTCGAGATGTTGATTTTGGAGGCGCCCAACTCGATCAGCCGCCTGAACGTCGCATCCTCGAGCCCCGTTCCGCCGTGAACGACCACTGGACAGGGCGTGCCTGCCGCCAATTTTCCGACGAGCTCGAAGTTGATTTTGGGGACGCCGTGGTACACGCCGTGCGCCGTCCCGATCGCCGGGGCAATCGCCTCGACTTCGGTTTCCCGGATGTACCGCATCGTCTCGTCGTATCCCGCCAAAGAGGTTTCGGCGTGTGAAATGTCATCTTCCGTGCCGGCGATGATCCCGACCTCTCCTTCGACGTCGACCCCTTTCGGCCGGGCGTCGCGCCGGACCCGCTGCGTGGTCTTGATGTTTTCCTCAAATGGCAGGTGCGAACTGTCGAACATGATCGAATCCCAGCCGAGGTCACAACAGCGTGCGCACAGGTCCACGTCCTGACAGTGGTCCAGATGCAGAACGGCCGGAACCGGCGCGGCCTCGATCATCGTCCGGGCCATTTTCGCGAGCGCGGCTGGCCCGAGGGCTTTAACGGTCGTAACGGAGGTCTGGATGATGATTGGGCTTTTTTCTTGCGCCGCAGCTTCGAGGACTGCGGAAAGCGTGAGGTGGTTCAATATGTTAAACGCCGCGACGGCGTAGTGCTCACCCTGCGCCCGGACAAGCATTTCGTTCAACCCTGATTTCATGCGATCCCTTTCAAATGGAAAGACCTTCGTTTTCGCTCATTTCTGCAGAAGCGCCAACCGGCGCTGCCCGAGTGAATCGGCCGCAAACATCGCATCGACAATGTCACCGGCAGAAACTTTGAACGGGTGATTGTGGACAAACGAGCCCTCTCCTGAAACGCTTTGGGCAAAGGCGAGGAGTCGCTCCTTCGAAACGTCCTGCATCTTCATCGCCGCAAAGGTCGTCGGCAGCCCGACTGCGGTGAGGAAATCAGCAATCCGGTAGATCTCGTCCGTCCGCAGGTCCTGCTCGAGGCAAAGCTGCGTCATCAGCCCGAAAGCGACCTTCTCCCCGTGCATCAAGCCGTGCGTTTCGTGAATGGCGGGAAGCGAGTTGGCAATCGCGTGGGCCGTCGCGAGACCGCCGCTTTCCCATCCGACTCCTGAGAGCAGGATGTTCGCTTCCACGACTTTCTCAACAGCCGGGGTCACGACGCCGCGCTCAACCGCCGCCTTTGCCTCGATGCCGTATTGCAGAATCGTATCGAAGCAAAGGCGCGCCATCGATAAAGCGGTCAGCGTTTGAGTCCCTCCCGCGCACGAAACGGAGCGCGTGCTGTACGCCGCGTTCGCCTCCGGCCACGTGGCGAGGGCGTCTCCCATGCCTGCGACCAGAAAGCGGACCGGGGCTTTGGCGATCACCTCCGTGTCGACGAGGATGAGATCCGGGTTCGCCCGCCACATGTCGAAACCCTCATACTCCCCCTGCGCGTTATACCAGACGGTACACGCGCTGGTCGGGGCATCGTTCGAGGCGATCGTCGGAATGATGACGCATCGGCTTCCGGAAAGGGCGGCCGCCGCTTTTGCGGTGTCGATCGCCTTTCCTCCGCCGATCCCGACAACCACATCGCACCCCAGCTTCCGGATGTCCGAAACCAACGCGTCAGCAGCCGCCCGGGTCGTTTCCCCTGCGAAAAGCGCCTCGTTGTACCCGATCCCCTGTTCGGCAAACGATTGGATCAGTGTTTCTCCCATCGAGTCGCGCAGAAACTTCTCCCACAAGACCAGCGGATTCTTTCCGCAGACCGCGACCCACTTCCCCGCCTGATGCAGCAAGCCTTTGCCTTGACAGTATTTCCCTGGAAAACCGATTGAGTTGGGCATGTTGTTTCCTTTTCTCAGTTAGCCATCAGAACGCTCCGCGCGATGTCACAGCGGAACACAGATGTGTGTACGTTTCATACCGCTTCCGGTATACATCGACATTTTCGGGTTTCGGCATGACGGGGTCCGCAAAGCGAACCGTCTTGGCGACGCCGTCAGGAACATCGCGGAAGACGCCCGCGCCGATCCCGGCAAAAATCGCGGCCCCGACCAGTGTCGCGTTGGGCACTTTCAGGGGGTGGATCTCCACTTCAAAAATATCAGCGATGGCCTGCCGCCAGGCGGGACACTCCGTCGCCCCGCCCGTCACCGTCAACGAGGTGATCACGACCCCCGCCTTCTTCATGTTCTGGTACATGTCGAAGCTTTCCAGCGTGATGCCCTCCATGACCGCGCGAATCAGATCGGCCGGCGTGTGCGAGAAGCGCAGGCCCGTGAACGTGCCGCTTGCGGAAGGGTCCCAGTGCGGATAGCCCGCGCCCGACAGAAAAGGCAGAAAGACGATTCCGCGGGCGCCCGGAGGCGACGTGTCCATCAAGGCATCCATCCGGCGGTATAGCCCGCCCTTCCGCGCGGGCCGCTCCTCGGGCCCCATGTCGAGGTCGGGATGGAAGAGCGTGTCGCGCATCCAGCGGAAGCAGCTCGCCGCACCCAGCTGAATGCCTTCGAGCTCGTACAAGCCGACCTTGCCCGATGACACCGCCATGAGCCCCGGACTCTTCGCGAACTCCAGCTGTTCCGTCGCCGCGACCAGCAGTCCCGCTGTGCCCAACGTGAGCGACGCGCGGCCCTCCTTGATGACGCCCGCTCCGATCGCGGCCGACTGCTGATCGCCTGTGCCGCACACCAGCAACGTCCCTTCCGCCAGCCCGCTCTTGCAGGACGCTTCCCGGCTGACCTTGCCGACAACGGTTCCGGGCTTGACCAGCGGCAGAAACTTATCGCGCGCCAGCCCCAGCGCCGTCAGGACGCGCTCCGACCACTCGAGCTTCCGGACATCCATCAGCCCGCTGCAGCAGGCGCAGGTCGCCTCCGTAAAGGACGCGTCTGCCCCAAACCGGTACAGCATGTAGTCGGCGGGAAACACGACCCTTTCCGCTTGCGCATACCGCTCGGGCTGATGCTTTTTGATCCAGTACAGTTTTTCGAGCGTGTATGTGGGCGTCAGGGGCATCCCCGTGGTGCGATAAAGCTCTTCCGCAGTAATCTTGGCGCCGATCTCCGGCAACACGGAGATCGCACGGTTGTCTTGCCAACCGTAAAAGCGGCCGCCGATGACCCGCCCGTCCGAGTCCAGGAGCCCGAACGTCGCACGCTGCGACGACATGCTGACGGCCAGAACCTCCGCCGGTGCGATCTTGGCTTGCTGCAGGGCCTGGCGGCAAACCTCAAAAGCGCTCTCGACAAGCAGGTCAGCGTCCTGTTCGACCTGATGCTCTTCGGGATAGACGGAGGGATATTCGCGATAACCGCCCCCCAGAACATTCCCGTCCGCGTCAAACAACATCGCATTGGCCCCGGTCGTGCCAATGTCAATTCCCATCAAGTAGGCGGCCATGCGGAAACCCTTCGGTTAAGTGCTGCCGTTACGCTTCATACGGAGGAACCAGGCCGATGGCACGCATCTGGTCCAGCGCGTCGATGATTTCCGGAGCGGCGCGCGTTCCGATCAGATCCGCACCGGCTAAAATAAAGGCATAGGCGTTCTGCGGCCGCGGGAACTTCACGCCGGCGACTTTCAGTTTGACGCCAGACCCTTTGAGCGTCTCGCGCATCAGCAGCACCTGAGACATGTCAGGCCCCTCAAACTGTCCGGTCGAGGTTTTCGCATAGTCTGCGCCGGCCTCTTGAATGAGGTGGCAGACCGTGACGATTTCCTCATCGGTCAGATAGCAAACCTCTAGAATGACTTTGGTCAAGGCATCTGCCGCGGCGCTGACGAAATCTTTGATCTCCTGCCGCACAACGGAAACGTGCCCGCTTTTGAGCGCGCCGGCGTTGATGACCAGATCGATGCTCTGGCATCCCGCGGCAACCGCACGCTCCACCTCCAGCGCCTTCACCACCGAGGGAGAAACCCCGAAGGGGAAATCGATGCCCGTTGCCACCAGGACACCGGAACCCTCCAACTCTTCTTTGACGACCGGCGTCCAATAGGGAGATGCCGAATAAAATGCCGCACAGTTGTACTCGACGGCCTGGCGGCAGCCGAGCCGAATCTCCTTCTCCGTCGACTGCTTCGGAAGAATGGAGTAATCAAACAGTTTTCCTGCCCCACGCCGATCCAACTTTGCAAGATTGACCATCTTCCCTCCTTAAGAATTACGACTCAAGCGCTCCCCCAACCTCAAACCGCGCCCGCGCCACTGAGGCATGGACCCCAATAATCACCTCATCCACTTTTGACTTCTATTATGCCCGAGAAGTGAAAAGAGTCAATCCTGTTTTATGCTTCCGCCGCTTCCGGCGGGAACAAATTCCTGAAAATCCAGTTGCAGAAGGGCCTTATTCTGAATATTCTTCTGGCATCCCAATTTAACCTGGAAAGGGCTTTATGACCGCTATCACACGCTTGAGCTCCTTGCGTTTTTTCCTCATCACTCTCGCCGCTGCCTTCGTGTCTGCCGGATGCGGCGCAAAGAAATCCACCCTCTATGTCTATACCTGGTCGGATTACATCGACCCGCAACTGGTCGCCTCGTTCGAGAAGCAGTATGGCTGCACCGTCAAGATCGACACCTTCGACACCAATGAGGCCATGTACGCCAAGCTCCGGGCGGGCGGCGGCGGATACGACGTGATCTTCCCGAGCACCTTTTTCATCAAGATGCTCGTGGACAACAAGATGCTCCAGCCGCTCAAGCACGACCTTCTGCCCAATGTCGCGAAAAACTTCGATCCGCGCTTCCGCGACAAGATTTACGACGGGACGCTCACCTACACCGTCCCCTACACCGTCTTCTACACCGGCCTCGCCTACCGCAAGGACAAGTCGCCCGATGTCGCACCCTCGTGGAACCTCTACTTAGACCCCACTTTCAAAGGCCGTTCCACGCTCATCGGCGATATGCACATGACCATCGGAGCGGCGCTCAAAACCCTCGGCTACAGTCTCAACAGCACCAACGTGGCCGAGCTCGAACAGGCCCGAGACGTCGTCATCAAATGGAAGGCCAACATCGCACGCTTCGAGAATGAGGCCTATAAGACCGGCCTCGCGTCCAGCGAGTTCCTTCTCTGCATGGCTTACAGCGGGGACATCGTACAGGTGCAGGAAGAGGCGCCGCAAGTCACGTTCGTCTATCCCAAGGAAGGGTACCCCTGCTCCTGTGACGAAATGGTCATCCCCTCCACGGCCCGCAACGTGGAACTCGCCCACGCGTTCATCAACTTCATTTACGAGCCCGAATGGGCGGCCAAAAACATCTGCTACACCGGATTCTGCTCGCCCGTCACCCCCGCCTACGCCCTCATCCCCGCGAAATACCGGGACAACACGGCGATCTTCCCGTCCGATGAAGACCTGAGCCGCGCGGAGGTGATGCGTTACCTCGGCGATGCCACCGCGCTTTACACCCGGATCTGGGACGAGATCAAGGCCCACGAATAAGAGGCCGCAGCCGGCTCACCCATAGGCGCCGAAACCGAAGAACCAGTGCTTTTTCGCGAACCGGTAAGTCCAGGACGTCTCGGGCATCGGCGCGCCGCCGTGGTTGTGGCACCCGAGCACAGGCCGCGCCGCCAGTTCCTCGAAGAACCGCCCGCGGCCGCTGCTGTCACGCGCCCCGCAGCGCCCGGCCAGCGCCGCCAGTTCAGCGGGGTGATCCATCAGCACGCAGCCGCGCGTCAGCCCCGGCACGGTGGCTCGGAACGCAGCCAGAAACGGCGAACCGCCCACCGTCTCAGCCACGCCGCCCGCCACGCCGACCCGGCAGTCGGAACACTGGATCGGCGGGCACGGCTCGACATCACCCAGCGCGTTGATGTGGTGGCTGATTCCCGTCGCAGCGGGGCAGAGCGCCTTGCCCTCGTGATCCCAATACGCGTCGATGATCACCGCCTCCCGGCAGCGCCGCCGCTGTTCCAGCAGAAAACCGCGCAAAGCCCGCACCTGTCCGTCATCCAGCGCCTCTTCGAAACACGGCACCGGCCCCGACGGGCGGTAGATGTAGTACCAGACGTAATGGGCGCCCCTCGCAACCACGTCATCCAAAAAAGCGGGCGTCACCGCCTCAGCGAAATTCGACGCTGAAACACTCGTCGCCACCCCCGTGACGAGTCCCTGGCGTTTACAGCACGCCAGCGCCTCGAGCGCGGTGCCGTAAGCCCGCCCTTCCCCGCGCCTCACCGCGTACGAGACCGGCCCGCCCTCGATGCTGATCAGCGGAGTGACGTTTCCCGCCCTGCGCAAACGGCCCGCCACCGTTTCATCCAGAAGCTGGCCGTTGGTGAACAGCTGGAAGTAAGAGTCAGGGTGTGCCTCAAAGAAATCCATCAGCCACGGCAGCAGCAACGGCTCGCCCCCCAAGATGCCAAAAAAGCGGCACCCCTGCGCCACGCTCGCGTCAACGATGGCGTGCAGGCGCTCCGCCGACATATCGACCGGATGCTCGACACCCGTGGCCCAGCACCCTTTGCACACGAGGTTGCAGCGCTGAGTGACGCTGACAAACACAAACGGCGGGAACACGATCCCCCGTTTCTTGCGTTGCTCGAAGCGCCGGATCGCCCGCAGGTTGCCGAGCCCCGCCCCAACCGCAAACTTCCACAGCAGGCGCGGCGGAATCTCGCGCAACAGACGCATCGGCAACGGCATCACGATTCACCCCTTTTCGCACAGTCAACCGGGCATGCAAGGTTCACAAAACGCCCGAATAAAGGATGCGGTCTTTCTCCGCCTGCTCAAACTTCGCCGGGTCGATCAGCCCCTTGCGCTTCCGGCGCTCGGCCAGCAGGCGCATCGGGTCATCCCCCAGCGCCGCCGCGATCCGATCCGCACTGCGGTGCTCAGGCTGGGCGATCTCGCCGTTGAGTTCGGCCTCAGCACAAAACGGGAAGAGCAGCGCGCCTGCGGGACAAAGCCGCGCGCAGGCCGGGCACCCGGTCTTGCAGTTCAGCGGCGCCGCCACGCGCACGCGCCCAGACGCCGCCTCCTTGGCGGTCACCGCATAGACAGAAAACAGGCAGTAGTCGTGACACGTTCCGCAGCCCGTGCAGAGAGACCGGTCGATGACCGGATACCACGGCACGCCGTACTCGCGCTCCAGCGCCGCGCGGTCGAACGGCAGCGCGACCCACTCCATGCGCTTGCCGCCGCACGCAACCCCGGCGAACGCCAGCAGCGCGCGCGCCGCGCGCGGCCGCGAACAACCGATCACATACGCCGTGTCCTCCGCAAAACAGGCCGCCAAAGCCGCGTCGCCCGGATTCAACGCGCGTTCAGCCAGACGGTCGAGCGGGATCACCGCCGACGCGTCAACCCCTGCGAGCGACGCGAGAAAGGAAGGGCCATCCACCAGCAAACGGTCACGCTCGCCCAACGAAAGAAGGATAACTTTGCCCATGTCAGTCACGGTTTAGCGGATCTTGACGAGAATCACGAACAGCAGCGGCGTCAGAAACGACTGGATCAGCACGAAGCGCATCAGCACCTGCGCGTTACTCCAGTGCATGTTCTTGCGGCAGTGGTCGTGCAGCGGAAACCGAATGCTGTGCAGCGCTTTGACCAGCGGCGACTGCCGCGATGCGGCGTCCTGCGTGAGCGTGTGCGTGGGGCGCACATCGAACCCGATCCGACGGAACGCTCGCAACAGGATGAGCTTGAACAACCCCGTGCCGCCATTCACCAGCACCACTGGCGAGACCACGACGATCAGAAACGGATTGCCCGCCACCAGCACCGCAACGCCCACCAGCATGCCCAACAGGCGCGACCCCGCATCACCCATCAGCACGCGGCTCGGCTCGGCGTTATGCCACAGATACCCCGCCAATGCGCCGGCCATCGTCGCCACGAGAATGGCCCAGCGCGCGCCATCCGGGTTATGAGGGATCAGCAGATAGCTGGCGATCGGGCGGTATCCGACCACCCCGTAGAGCAGTCCGGCCAACGCGAAGAGCGAGAGCAGCGTCAGCGAGCCCGCCAACCCGTCGACGCCGTCCGAGCAGTTCGTGGCGTTCATCGTGAACCAGAGCAGGGCCGCCGCACAGACGACATAGAGCGCAGGCTGAACCTCCAGCGAATGCTTGAAGAACGGCAGCCAGACCTGAGATCCCTGTCCCTTGTAGATGAAGAAAGCGGCCAACAACGCCACCACCAAATCCAGCAGGCCTTTCTTGAACTCACCCCACGGCAGGCTGCTGCGGTCGTCCAAATACCCGAACAGCATGCTGACGTACAGACAGGCCACCACCCCCACCTCCCAGCGCCCCATCGGCACAAAAAGCGCCAAGACGGGAAGGATGAGAAGCGCGAGTAACAACCCCGCCCCGGTCGGTTTACCCACCGACCGCATGCCGCCGTCCGCTGCCAGAATCTTGCCGCGGTCGGTCGGCAGGCGGTTCCAAAGGCGCGGCAGGAAACTCCATACAATCAGCCCCCCCGCCAGCGTGCCCGCAGCCAGCAGCATCAGGTGTGAAGAGAGCAACCGGAAAGGTCCCCAAAGCGACGTCAGATAAGATGAGACCCAATACAGCATCGCGTCCTCCCTGCCTCTCGCACATCACCGGAGTTGTTTCAACTGCCTCGCCAGCGCCGCAATATGCGCAGGCGTGGTGCCGCAGCAGCCGCCGATGATCGACGCGCCGGCATCAACCAGCCGCCCGACCTTTGCCGCCATTTCGTCCGGCGACTCGGGAAACACCGTCTCGCCCTGCGTCAGCACCGGCATTCCCGCATTGGGCATCGCGATCAGAGGAGCCTTGGACACCGCACGCATGCGTGCGATGATCTCAACCATGTGATCGGGCCCAGTTCCGCAGTTCGCGCCGATGATCTGCGCGCCCGCGGCCTGAGCCTGTTCGGCAAAACGCTCCGGCGTCACGCCCATCATAGAGGCGTACCCGCCGTCCGGCTGGGGATCGAAGGTGAAGCTCGCCAGACACGTGAGGCGCGTATTCTCCCGCACGGCACGCACCGCCACACAGCACTCCTCGATCGCCATCATCGTCTCGACGATCACCGCGTCCGCACCACCCGCCTCGAACGCGCGTGCCTGCTCCGCAAAGGCCTCGTAAAACGCCTGCTCGGTCTCATCGCCATAGGGCTCCATAAAAGCGCCCGTCGGGCCAAGGCTGGCCATCACATATTGCGTGTCCCCTGCCACCTCGCGCGCCAAGGCCGCACCCGCGCGGTTGATCGCTTCGACCTCGCCTTCCAAACTGTAATGCGCCAACTTATAGCGGTTTCCGCCAAACGTGTTGGTCTCGACAATCGAGCTGCCCGCATCGCGGTACGCCTGATGGACCGACTTCACGAGATCCGGCTTGTCAAGACACCACTTTTCCGGACACTCTCCCGGCGCAAGGCCGAGTCTGTGCAGTTGCGTGCCCATTCCGCCGTCACACACCAGAAGCTCATGTTTGACCCGCTCTTCAAGACGTTGCATCGGCTCTTCCTCTTTTCTAACATTCGGGGTTCAGATAAACAAAAGAATACCAGAAACCCGATGACCGGTTAAAGCCGCAATCAATAAAAAAAGGGTGCCGCACGAGAGTGCGGCACCCCAAAAAGAGATCACAGGTTCAACAATTACTTGCTGAGCACAGCATCTTTGGCGGCC
>CAYZQL010000034.1:0-21723 GCA_964480555.1 uncultured Lentisphaeraceae bacterium
GGGCGAGATTCTCAGGATGGGTTCCGGGTGCTTTCGTGTACCCGGTGGGATGGTGGATCACAACAACGGATTCTGGAAAAGAGGCGCATAGCGCCTCAACGAGGGTTTTCATGTCCGCTTTAAAACGCTCAGGCGAATGGTTGCCCGTGTCGTTGTGCCCAGCCGAGTCGTTCGCCCCCAGCATGACCGAAAAAACCAGCGTTCCCGGCACATTCCGGAACGACTCGCCCGCCTGTTTCACCTCACCCCACTCGCTGTTTAACCGATCGGGTAGAAACTGGTCAGTCCGATAACCCGGCTTGCCACAGTTTCGGAACAGGACATTCGTGATGCCGGAGTGACCCTTCAGCCAAGCTGCTGCACACACCGGCGGTGCGTCCCGAGCCGGGTTCTTCATCAGATAACCGGACGTGATGCTGTCACCGACAAAGACGATATTCAGGCTCTTCGGTGCGGGCGCCTTTGGAAAAAGGATACACCCCGTCAGTCCAGACAGGACTGATAGTAAGGCCATGACGGTTATACGCTTCATTCGTCTTTACGTTCCTTGTTGATCGGGGTCATGGATGGCCTCTTCCGAATACGGTGCCGGGCCCGCGTTCACCAAATCTGAAAAACACCGAACCAGCGGTGGCTATTGGACTCGCTGCCGACCACCTTCAGAAGCACGGATTTGCCCGGCGTTACTTTCGAGGACGGCAGGGTCAGTGTCAACATGCCGTATTCGGCTGTTTGGTTATCGCGCGCGTATTTCAGACTGGCCGTTTTGTCGGAACTGAACCACTCCGCGTCTTTCTCACTGATTTCCGGAATGTCGATCACCTTCTCATCGTTCACATAGAGCACAAAACTTCCCTGCGGTTCCGCGAAGTACCCCATACCGCCCCGCCATTCGAACGTGTACGCCGGGTTCTCCCGGACGTTTCCCGGCGCCGGAAAGGTTTCCCACACCAGTTCATTCTCGCCCTTCATCGCCCTTGCCACATCGAGCTGGCCGACACCCGACGGCAGTTTGTTTCGCCCGCTGTCCCCGGCACATAGGGTCTTCAGCCAGCCGTTCGGGATGCGCGGCGGGCGGAAGGTGGCCGTGTTGACCTCGATCACGCCTGTGGACAAATCACCCTTTCCGTCCGGTTCTGCGGCGAGTCTGATCACACACGGAGTTCCCGGATTCACCCATGACCTCGGCACGATCAATTCCATGACGCCAGTCATAGAGTTTTGTGTGAAATCCAAACCGGTAAAAACCAGAGCCGCATCCCCCTCGCGCACCGTCCACTCTTTGTTGAGAATGCCGGCGGTGTAGGTCAGTACCGTTTTACCGTCCAGGATAACAGTAACCGGTTTGGCAATTTTGGTTCCCCATTCGCTCACGCTCGTCACTTGTAGCCAGCGGAAAGTGGCCGTCTTCCCAACCTCATCCGCCGGTACCGGCAGAGTTTCCCACTCCAGCTTCTTTGTTTTGCCTTTGGGCAGGTTCAGGTGGCGGCTTTTCGCGGTGCCAAAGAAATGTCGGCCCGAACGGGCGTCGTCGGAATTCAGCGTATGTGCCCAGCCGTTCAGACCATTAAAAATCTGCTGATGACGCCTCCATCGTTCAGCAAGCCGTCCTTCATCCAACACCGTTTTCGGCGCGAAAGCTTCGGAACGCGCATACCCGAGCAAAGCATCAAGCAGGCATGTTCCCTCGGGCGTGTCGGTCAGCACGTCCAACCCGCAGGCGCGGAGCAGCTTTCCTTTGCCGACCTTTGATTGGCACAGGTAGAGAGAGTAACCGTGGATTCCATCGCCCACCATCAGCGGCTCGGCGCCGCAAAACCCGTCGTCGGGCTGAAGCAACTCAGGCCGCTTGACCATACGAGACCAAAGCGGGGAGAGAAAACCGTCGTGAGGAAAATCGCCGAACGCGGGATGACGTGCCATGGCCGTGCCGGTTTGGTTGCCGAGCAGCCACCAGCCGAGGTGCGTATTGTCAGGTGCCCCGCAGCGGTCGAGCAGCACGACTTTTCGTCCACCGCCGAGAGCCGCCAGGGCTTCGGGATCGCCATCTGACGCGATCAGAACGCTTGCGGAATCGCCTTCCGGCGTCCCCGAACGGGCAAGGCCGGGGAAACGTTTTGCCAGCGAGGAATAAAGCCTCCGGGTCGCTGCCATGCCTCCCCCGTCTTTCGCCTCGCGTTTTGGAAAGAACCAGAAATCCCATGTGTTGCAAACACGTGGAGGGAAACCTTCCTTGGCGTCCGCGGGCGGCACAGGAGCTACCCCGTTATCCGACGTGATCAGTTCGGCTTCAAGCACAGCGTGAACCGGCTTCGACAACGGAGGAACGGTGAACGAACACACGCCGAGTTCTCGGACACCGCCAACAACGACATCACCGGTCTCAAGGCTACCCGAGGCCAACACCATCTTGTCGGCACACACTTTCCAAACGAGTTTCGTTTTCTTCAAATCCTCCTCGCCGGAATGCGAGATCCACAAAGCATTGGTCAACGTCTGTCCAGACACAACCACAGGAGACTGCCCTCCCGCGCGTTTGAGAATGGCGGTCGGCCCGTTAAAAACCCGGAATTCCTCAGGCGTGGCGCCGCCGGATTTCGGTTCCCAGAAAACGTTGAAAAGGCCCTGCGCCTGATAGAGGACATCGACAATCGTCCAGAAGCTGTAACCGTCGCACGCCGGATCAAGCCGTGCCGCTTCGACGCCCTGTTTCTGTCCGTACCTCTGGAGCGCGTGACCGGCGTCGACACACGCGTCGCCCCAGGCGCGGCTCAGCTGAAGGCGGTTCAGCTCTGCCTCAAAGCTCCTCAAGTCGCGGGGTGCGCTGTCCAAGTCGGACATGTGCCGGGGCAACCCGGCACGGACCTTCTCCATTCCGTCTTTGCCCAAGCCAAGCGAGTCAAGAGATGGAAGATACAGCCCCGTGAAAGAGGCATCCAAGCGCGGATCGGCCTTGACGGACAAGTTGAGATATTCGTGGGCGACAAACGGAACCGCGCTGGCGAATGCCCCCGAAGTCCAGGGGTTTATCGGACCGGTTCTGAAATCGGAGTTCTCGGGTGTGTTGCTGCCGCCGTCGTGGTGCAGAACGAGCAACTGTGGGTTGAGGCTTTTCGACAGCGCATACAGCGCGTTGTCCAGTGGCGAGGGAAATCCGCCCTCGTTGCCCATGCAGCATGTGGCCAAGGAAACGTACCGCTGATAGTGCGTGATCAATTCGCGCAGATCCCGCTTCGGATCGGAGGGAAACGCTTCGCCGGGTGCAGCGTGGTTGTACGGCAGTTCGGCCTGTACGAGGATTCCGACCTCATCGGCGGCCTCATAAAATTCCGGCACCTCACAGTGTGTGTGCAGTCGGACGTAGTTGAACCCGCTCTCACGGGCGATGGTCAGACGCTTCAGGTGATCCTCGCGCGATGCGGGGGAGATCAGGGTTATGGGATAGATGTGGTCGTCGCCGTAGCCTCTCACAAAGAAGGGCTTGTCGTTCAGGAAGAACCGGTCGCCGCGGACTTCGAGCTTCCGTACGCCAAAACGCTCAGTCCAGCCGTGAACCGGTGTGTCGCCGTCACACAATGTGACTTCCGCAACATACAGGTTGGGATGCTCCGGCGACCACGGCATGAAGGGCTCGAGCGGCACGCGCACTTCCACCTGCGTTTCTTTATTATCCTTGGCAAATGCGATCGCGGCGCTTCCGATCCCGACAACTCCTATTTTCCCACTCTTCACTCCCGTCTTTCCCAATGGAGGGCGGACCTCCGTATCCGCCGCGGACGGCACTGAGGCCGTCCCTCCATTCCAATGTGTGATCCGCACATGCACCGCCGGACTTTTCAGCCGTCCCGCCTCGGTCGCGTATGCAACCGTCGTATGAACGACCGCTTCACGTTTGTCGAAATCGCCGCGCACCCAGACATTGTCGAGCCAGGTCTCAGGCGTCGCCTCGATTTCCACGTCGCGGTACAGACCGCCTGCACGGTGCCTCCAGCCGGCACTCCCCTTCCTGCTTGGCACATCGTTGCGCGCCAAAACAACAACTGCGGCATCCTGACCCGGCGTGACGCAGTCGGTGATGTCGTACTTGGTGACACTGCAGTAAGAATAATCATGTGCAACAGACTTGCCATTCACCCAAAACCAGCCCTGCGAGCGCACCCCGCCGATCTTCAACCAGATGCGTTTGTCACGCCACGCCGCAGGGACGGGAACCATGCGACGGTACCAAGCCGAACCCATGTACACGTGTCGCAGCGGATACGGGCCCCGGTCGTTCATGTCCCACGGCTGGCTGATCCCCGGTTCTCCGACGCCTTGCGCCTCCCAACAGCCGGGAACCTGAAGCGTCCGCTGATTGGGCCAACCAACCCCTGGGCGCATCCAACCCGCAGCGAGCCCATTTGTCTGCGGATCGGTCGTGAACTCCCAATCGCCACGCAACGAGACCACCTCTTGCAGAGGCGACCGCATGACCGGATTCACCACAGCCGGCAGCGCTTCACGTGAAACCCACGCAGAGGTACCAGAATGCGGGACAGCCTCTTGTGCGCTGGCCACGCCGACAATGGCCAGAATCAACATAAAACCCTTGTTACTCATCAGCCTTCATCTCCTATAACTTGAGAGTTGAACGTTGAGCGTTGAAAGTTACCCAATCGTTTGTTTGCTGCGCGTCTCTTGTGCGGAACCGAGTCAGGAGCGCGGGCGACCGATTACCCTTGTCGTGTGTCCCCTTTTGTTCGGACGGAAACTTAGTCCAGCCGGATCAGCGTCCCTCTCAGCTCCGAACGGGACTGGAGAAACTCGTTCGTCGTCAGTGCCCCGGCACGGATGCGCACGTCGTCCAGTTGTCCATTGAACCGGTATTGGCTGTCGCCGCGCGACCCGATGTACAGACGTTTGGACGCGATGGTCGTCATGGTGTCGTTAGTCAAGTTGTTATGAGTGGTCTGTCTGACCCTGTCGAAAAAGAGCTGCGCCCGGTCTGCCCCAGCCTTGGACGCATCAATCACGAAAGCCACATGGTGCCACTGGCCGTTCGTTGCGACGCCATCGGCAGTCCGTTCCGCATTGTAGGAATATCCCGGCGCATTTATTCTCATTCCTCCGAACACTCGCCCGGCAGCAATGTCCATGTCCAGGAGAAAACAGCCGGGATTGTTGTTAAAGTTGTCGGAAAGCTCGATTAGCATTTGAGGCTCAGTCGGCGAGGTCGTTTTCATGAAGCATTCGATCGTCAGGCTGACATAGCCGGCGAGAGGCATGTTCGTAACCGTGCTGAAAACGCTGTGGCTACCCCCGAACACGGCGGCACCCCGCGAAAAAAAGACCCCCGTGTTGGTCAGGATGTTCCCGTTGCCCGTGGTGTCGGTGAGTTCGATTCCGTCCTTGAATGGCCAATAGGCTAGGACTGCCTTTCGCGGGGCAAGACCTCCGTCCGCCGCATAGTCGGTGGACGGGGCAAACATGAAATCTTCGGGAGAAAGCGACCGGTCGGTGATGCGGATGTCGTCCAACTGTCCGTTGAACCTGTAGGACGCGTTGTTCCGTGACCCGATGAAAAACGTCGCGTTCGTGAGCGAAAGATAAGAGGCGGCCGCAGATGAACTTTTCGCCTGCACTCCGTCGATGTAGAGGCGGCTGAGAATGTCGCCGTTCGCCGTGACATCATGAACCAGCGCGATGTGGTGCCAACGTCCGTCCGGCGTGACAGTCCAAGACAAATCAGTGTTGCCACCCGTCCCCGTATTCCAATAGCTTTCGAATGCGCAGGGAGCGGTGGAGTTTGTGCCGACCCACATGGCCCTGAACGCACCGAGATAAGATCCCGCGCCGGAGGAGTGCTCGAAAAGGAAGCGCCCATCCGCATCGTTGGGGTTTGTCCGTCGCGCAAAGCACTCAACCGTGAGATTGCTGTACGCGCTCAAGTCGAGCGTGCCGACCGTGTTGAACTTGGTGTGGGAGCCGTTGAAGACTGCCCGCGTGCCGCTCACATCGACACCCGCATTCTCCAGCGTGTGGCCGTTGCCTGACGCATCGTCCAGACCGCTCGCCCCGAACGGCCAGTAGGCAACCACATCCGCCGATGACGTTAACGCCGTGCCGCATACCGTCACGCTTGTGAGAAGCGCCTTTACCACACTGATCCGTTTCATGCCGTTTTTCCTTCCCTACTTGATGGAATTCTTCTCAATGATGCCGTTCCATCCGGTGCCATCCTCGCCGATTTCTCCCACCAACTTAAGCGAATTGGGCTGGCCGCGATTGATGAGGGCCCGGGGCACGGTGAGGCTCATGAGTCCCGATGATTCTATTTTCGAGAAAGCGATGCCTCGGTAGCGAAGCGCTGCTCCGCCCTCGCTCACCGTCCATTCGCGGTCGGTAACGTCGAGCGAAAACTTCAGCAGTGGTTTTCCGTTAAAGTGGAGCGTCATCCGCTGGCGGTGGTCGACGGCCGTGCTCCAGCAGGAGAAGGCAACCCCGTGGAGCCAGTTGAAAGTGACCTTATCTCCTTGGCCTTCTTGCAGGCCGGCTGGGGTCTCCCACGCCAACTCGTTCTTGTCCGGTTGCATTCCGAGCATACTCGCTTTGCCCTGACCCGCGAAATCCCATCTTGCCGCCGCTTTGCTCGTATGACGCCAACCGTTCAGCCTGCCGCAGTCGGCAATGAGGGCTTGCCGTTGCTTCCAGCGCGCGGAAATGCCCGTGAGATCGAGGGCGGCCTGCGGTGCGAAAGCGTCGGACCGGGCATAATCAAGGATTTTGTCCAACAGGTAGACGCTTTCGGGCGGGTTCGCCCTAACGAGATCGAGTCCGCTGGCACGAAGCAGCCGTCCATTGCCAACGCGGGCCTGCGAAAGGTAGACATAATAGCCCAGTATCCCTTCCCCGACCATGAGCGGCTCGGCCCCCCGGTAGGCATCGGCGGGCAGCAGCAAATCGGCATGTTTGACGATTCCAAACCAGAGCGGCGAAAGGAAACCCGAATGAGGGAAATCGCCGAACACGGGATGCCTCGCTATCGCCGTGCCCGCCTGGTCGCCGATCCACCACCACGCAAAGCTGACGTTCGCTTTGGCGTCGTCAAGTTCGAGCAACACGACACGCCGGCCAGCCGTGAGGGCGGCACTATCGCCAGTCGTTGTGACAAGCACGTCCGCAGCATCTCCCTCCGGCGTCCCGGCACGGGCAATGCCGGGATAACGTGCGGAGAGGAGCGGATAGAGGTCGTCGGACGCCGCCAGGTCTTTGCCGTCCTTGGGGATGCGTTTGGGGAAAAGCCAGAAGTCCCACTGGTTGTTGACGTCGCTGCCTTTCAGCTTTGCCTCCAGCACGGCGTGAACGGCATGCGTCAATTCGGGGATCGTCACTTTGGCTACGCCCAACTCGCGCACATCGCCGATAGCCACGTCGAGGTGAGCGAGGCTGCCCGAGGCCAGCACGTTGCGGCCCTCACGCAGGGTCCAATCGAGGGTTGCATCGCTGAAGGGTCTGTCGCCGAAATGGGAAACCGACAAGGCCACGTCGACGGTATCTCCCGCTGCGGCGATTTTCCAATCCGGGCGCATGAGGAGTGCTGTGGGTCCGTTGAATGTGCGGAAATCCTCTGGGGCCGCCCCGCCGGATTTCTGCTCCCAGAAGGCGTTGTAGAGCCCCTGCCCCGCGTAAACCTTCGTCTCGCCCCGCTGTTTGCAGAGGACATCGACGATGGTCCAAAAGCTGTAGCCGTCGCAGGTGGGATCGAGCCGGGCCGTTTCGAGTCCTTGTTTCTGGTAGTAACGCTGAAGCGCGTGTCCCGCGTCCATGCAGGCATCGCCCCAGGCGCGGCTCAGGCCGACGCGCTCCAGTGCCGCCTCGTAGGTTCTCAAATCATTGGCGGGCGCATACGGACCGCTGAAGCGGGGATCTAAACGGGGGTCGCTCTTCAGACCAAGGTTCAGGTATTCGTGGGCCACATACGGCGCGTCGCAGGCGAAGCTGCCCGGCTTCCAAAGCTGGATCGGGCCGGGCCGGAAGTCGGAGTTGTCTTTCGTGTTTCCCCTGCCGCCGTCTTGATGGATCGCCAAACGGGCCGGGTCCATTCGCTTGACCATCTGGTACAGCTCGTTGTCCAACGGCGTGCCGAGGCTTCCCTCGTTGCCCATGGAATACGTGGCCAGCGACACGTAGCGCCGGTAATGGGTGATGAGTTCGGACAGCTCGCGTTTCGGATCAAACGAAAACTGATCCGTAGCGGCATGTCCGTAGTACGGCAATTCCGGCTGGACGAATATCCCCAGCTCGTCGGCGGCATCGTAGAACTCGGGGATTTCCGTGTGCGTATGGTGCCGCACGTAGTTGAACCCCGAGCGGCGGGCGACCTCCAGATGCTTCCGGTGCGCCTCGCGCGACGCGGGCGAACAGAGCGTCAGCGGGTAGATATAATCGTCGCCATAGCCCCGGATCAAGAAGGGCTCGTTATTGAGAAAGAACCGGTCGCCCCGGACTTCGAGCTTCCGCACGCCGAAACGCTCCGACCAACCGTGCACCGGCATTTCCCCGTCACACAGCGTCACCTCTGCGATATAAAGGGCAGGCGATTCCGGCGACCACGGCCGGAACGGCACAAGCGGCAAACGGCATACGACCTCGGCGGTCTGCTGGCCATCGGCAAACACCACCAGCAGATTCCCCGTCTGTGTCACAGGCTCGGTCCGGGCCGCGCCCGACGGCTCGCGGGAACGCTCGCCCTCCAGAGTGGAACTGCCGACTGCCGACTGAATCTTCACGCGCAACACCGGGTTCTTTAATTTGCCCGCGTCGGCCGTAACCGCCACCGTCACATGGACCTCCGCACCCTTTTGGTCGAAATCACCCCGCACCCAGCAGTTGTCGATCCTTGTGGAAGGCGTCGACTCAAGCTCCACGTCCCGGTAAAGGCCGCCCCAGCGGTGCAGGGAACTGACCTGCCCCATGCGGCTCGGCAGGTCGTTGCGCACCATGGCCACGATGGCCACTGCTTTGCCAGGCGTGACCAGATCGGTGATATCATATTTATTGACCGCGCAGAAGTTTTCCACCTGCGCCACCGGATGGCCATTGACCCAGAACCAGCCCTGCGCACGCACGCCGCCGATTTTGAGCCAGACCCGTTTTCCTGCCCATGCCTCCGGCACGGCGACGCTGCGCCGATACCAAGCTGCGCCCATGTAAATGTGGCGTAACGGATAGGGATTGGCATCATGTGTGATGCCCCAGATGCGGCTGGTCCCCGGTTCGCCGACGCCCTGCGCTTCCCAGCATCCCGGAACCTCCATTTCCCGCTGCCCGGGCCAAACCGTCCCGGGCCGCATCCATCCGGCATCGCGCCCCACGGCCTTCGGGTCGGCCGCGAACTCCCACTTTCCGCGCAGCGAAATCACCTCTTGCAGTTTCGAGCGGACAGGCGGATTGACCACCCCAAGCTGCGCCTTGCGACCGTCCCACGTGTCTGCGCCGGGATCCTGATTATCAGCGGAAACGGCGTAAAACGCATACCCAAGAAACGCCGTCATCAAAGCCGCTGTGGTATTCGTTGTCCTCATCTGATTATTTCCTCAGTGCTTTCCCGACGGGTTAATGAAAAATCACATACACTGCAGCATAGACGAGCGAGAGCAACACGAACCAGAATCCTACTCCTTGGAAGAGATTCCTCTTCGGCTCGCCCTTAGGCAGGAAGAATTTGTCCACACTCCACATCAAGGGGCGTATTTCGGCTTCCGGTTTGGCCGGGGTGAAAAGGCTGATCACGACCATCAGCAGCATCATGAAAAGCTGGTTGAATCCTGAACACACGAACACGTTCTTCGTATTCCACGCCTCGATAAAACCCGCAGGAATAAATTGCGGGATCAGGGTAAGCCCGCCGACGGTAAGCGGTCGGCCTTCCATGATATACCAGTCCATCAGCATGCCGAAGGGAATGCCGGCGATAATCACCGTCAGCGCCGCCGCCGGGGTTGTCCGCTTCCAGAACATGCCCATCAGAAACACCGACGCTATCGGAACAGCGAAATAACTCGCCGCCGTCTGAAAATAGATGAAGATGCCGCCCATGCGCTGGATCTGGGGCGCGTAGCCGATGCTGAAGAACATGAGCGCCAACGTCGTGACCGTACCGACGACCACCAGCCGCTTATCACCGGCCTGCGGGCTGATCCATTTCTTGTAGACGTCATAGGTGAACAGCGTCGAGATCGAGGTCAACAACGCCGAAATCGTCGACATTACACCGGCTAAGATGCCGACCACCAGCAACCCCTGCAGACCGCGGGGCACCAGCACTGCGATCAGTTTCGGCAGCACCCGGTCTGGCAGATACCCCGCAGGGTTGGTGCGCAACCCGAAATCAAAGGCCTGCCCCATGACGCTGTCGGGGCTGACCTCGTAGATCGCACGGGCGATCATGCCCGGAAAAATCTCGACCACCGGACGCAACAGCACGAAAGCACCCGCGAACACGACCGCCATGCGTGCGTCCCATTCGGTCCGGGCACCAAAACCGCGTTGAACCAGTGACTGGTTAATACACGAATAGTAGAGATGCAGACCGAACATGGTTATCAGAATAGCGTGCCACGGGATCGGGTTCGCACGGGCCGGACGGATCAGGCGCATGAACCCGGGGTCGGGAACCCGCCAGAGGTCACGCAGTCCCCCGGGCATCTGACAGTAGGCGAGCCAGACCAGCGCGGCCCCCGCCACAAAAATAAGCAGAAACTGAAAAAACGCGCCGTAGACCATGGACGATTCACCGCCATACAGCGTGCAGAGTCCCGAGATGATCGAAAGGACCGCCAGCCACAGCCAAAGGTTAGCGGAGGGATTGTCGGGGATAAGCGGAAAGACTTCGGAAAGCAGCATCGCGCCGCCGTAGAAAACTACCGCCAGATTCATCAGCACGTAGCTGATGATGAGAAACACGGCAAAAATGTTCTGGCTGGCGCTGTTGAACCGTTTACCGAGATATTCCGGCATCGTGCGGATGCCGTTGCGGAGATAAACAGGATAAAAGAAATAGATCAGTGCGCCGTAAACCACAGGCGCGATCAGATTCCAGTTTACCATCACCAGACCGTTCTGATAACCCACACCGTTTTGTCCGATGAGCTGCTCGGTGTTCATCCCCGTGGCGACATAGGCGGCCCCGATCGCCCACCAAGGCAAAGTGCCTTTGGAGAGAAAGTAGCTGTCGGAACTTGCGCGTTTCCCGCGGCCGGTGAGAAAGCCCACGGCGAGCAGCGCGACGAAATAGACGGTGATCGTTGCATAATCCACTGTGGCTCCCATCATCCGGCACGCTCCTTTAAATGAATCGCCTTCTGCGGACGAAGACAGTTAATCACGTAACCTGTCAAAAAGCACAAAAACTGATGCTCAGCGGCAAATCGCCACAGCAACTTTCTTGTATGCCGTGATGATATCCTCAATGTCCGCATCCGTCAAAATGGAGGCGATGCAGCAGATCACGGTGCGGCTGATCAGGTCGTCCAAATGCGGACAAGTGCCTTTGGCGTAAGAAATGTCGGCTGAATCGCGGTTCTCCGCCATCTGCCATGGCGACACGGCGGAAAGGCCGCGCTTGTTGACCAGGCTCGCCACATTGTAATAAATGTGAAGGCCCCAATCCTCCATGTGGATCGGATACATGCCGCCCTTGTCGGCCGCCACGCCCTCGGCCCGCAATGCGGCAGTGAACTTCAACGATTGCTCATGCGAGGGAAAGACCGTCATCAGAAACGAACCGGCGTCGCCATCCGGGTCGGGCACCTCGCGGAAGGTCAACACGTCAATGAGCGCCCGCTTGATTTTGAGTTTTGCGGACCGCATCGCTCCGGTGATGCGGTCAAGCTTCTTGAGCTGCACGCGGGCGACGGCACCGGTCAACTCGCTCATACGGCAGCCGATGCCCCACAGTTGAAGCGACGGGTCGTCCATCACCAGCCGGCCGGCATCGTTGCGGGGATAGCCGAGGTCATGAATGGCAAACGCACGACGATAGAGGTGTTCTTCGTTGGTCGTCACCATGCCCCCTTCACCCGATGTCATGTGCTTGTTCATTTGGAAGGAGAAAATCGCCATATCCCCAAATGCGCCAGCCTTCACGCCCTGCTGACTGGCTCCAGCAGCCTGTGCGCAGTCTTCGACCACTTTCAGACCATGCTGACGCGCCAACTCAACAATCTCTGTCACTCGTCCGATCACGCCGCCCATGTGGACAATCAGGATTGCCTTCGTGCGCGGAGTGATTTTCAGTGCCGCATCCTGCGGGTCCATATCGAACGTGCGGTCGCAGTCCACTAACACGGGAATAGCTCCGGCGCGCACAACCGCGCCGACGGTCGACACCCAAAAATAACCCGGCACGAGCACCTCGTCACCCGGCCCCACGCCGAGGGCGCCGAGCGAAACCTGCAACGCGCCCGTGCCGCTGCTGACGGCCAGCGCGTACCGGACGCCCAAGTAGGCCGAGAACTCCTGCTCAAGCTGGGCAACCTCATTCTGAAGGTCGAGTCCGTAATACCTGAAAAGGGTTTTAGACGCGCAGACGCGCGCCGCAGCGGCGCTCTCCAGTTCATCCATATAATGCGCGCCACACCACTCTTGGGGCAGAGGACGGCTCCGCACCGGCGTTCCGCCATCCATCGCCAATTTCTCGTTTGCCATCAAGCTGATCCCTTCTTAACGCATGAACGTTCGATGATCCGATTTCCGTTTGACGCGTTCGCCAAACCACGGCTAATAGACTTTGCCGGCATGGTTGCCTTGCCCCGACACCAAGCGCTCAATCTTGACACAGAGCTCGGCGATGGTCGTCTCAAAATGCAGTTCCCCGATCTGCGGGACAGAATCGCGGGGATCAAATGCGTCCGGCACCAGTCGGTCAGGTTTCGAGGCGATGAAGCCTTGGCCGTCGACAACGGAGAAGTCGGTATATTTCAAGGGCACGTCTTTGGGAGGCAGCGTTCCCAGATCAACGGCATCCCTGTTGTAATGCATGATCAGCGACGTCTCTGCGATGTCCGCATGACCGATCGCACCCGAAGCCGCTGCTTTTTCCGGAAAACCGATCGCGAAGTCCACATGGGCCGGCGTGGTGTTGCTCAGCTCAACGCACAGCCGTTTCAGCACCGCATTGTGGTTGAAGGCGCCATGGCCGTTGACGATGAAAATGTAGCGGTACCCTTGGTTGATAAGGCATCGCGCCTCAGCCGCCACAACCAGCGCAAAAACCTCCTCTGGAAGATAGTGACTGTTCCAGAGACGCGAGGGAAAATCCATGCCGACGACGTAATCATCCCGCTTGAAGCCAAGCGACTCCAGCATGTCCGGATCGCGCTCGCGTTCCGTGCCCACAAACATCGTCGGCAAAACAACGCCCTTTCCAAGCCGCCGACAACATTCGTGGGCCACGAAACCTGCGCTGAGCGGATCGGTGCCAAGCGGAAGATGCGGACCGTGGTATTCGAGAGGTCCGACAGGAAACAGGACTAAAGGGCATTGCTCTTTCCGCGCGCGCAACTGTCCCGGACGCAGCCATTCATATCGCGTTTCGAAAGCAGGTTGCGCACCCGCTGCCATATCGACACTGTTCATGTAAACCTCCCATAAATGATCTCAGTATAGTCAGGCTTCGACGTTTAGCCAACGGTTAAAACGCGAACTATACCCTGCGATTTTGCGAACTGCCTTTCACCGTTCATCACCCTTGTCAGGGTTCGTTTGTTTTAGTAACGTGAACGCGTTAATCGGAGGGTCGTAGTGTGAGTCAAGCCTTCCTGCCTTCGCGTTTGTCTCGCTGCAAAACAGGAGCCCCGGATGAGAAAAAGTAAACGACAGAAAATCCCGCAAGTTGCGGTTCTGCTCGACTCATGTCACGAGACCTCCCGGGGCATGTTGCGCGGAATCTTCGAATATGTGCGGCTCTACGGACCTTGGGGATTGAACATCGTCACAGGCGGCATCCATGAACAGAAATTGCCCGATTTCAAGTTTTGGAAAGGTTCCGGCGTAATCGCGAACAGCTATAGCCGCGAAATGGCTGACGCGATCGTCGCGGCGCGTTTGCCCACCGTCATTTTTGATCTGAACGATGAGTGGCAAGAAACGTGGTATGCCCTGTCGCAAGCCTGCCAAGTGCAATGTGATTCTGTCGAAACGGGTAAGATGGCGGCCGACCACCTCATTCAGAAGGGTTTCTCAAGCTTTGCGTTCGTCGGTGAAACAAACGGCATCAACTGGTCACGTTGGCGCAAGGACGCCTTTATTCAACGGCTGGCCGAAGCCGGATTTTCTTGCCATATCTGCCCTGATCCCAGTCCCGGGAAACGGGCCTGGGAACTCGAGCGCAAAGCGGTGATCCGCTGGCTTCGAAAACTGCCCAAGCCAATCGCGATCTTTGCCGCGCACGATGCGCGGGGCCGTCAATTATTGGATGCCTGTTTGGCCGCCGACATCCGCGTGCCGTACGAGGCGGCGGTGCTGAGCGTGGATAACGACCCGCTCATCTGCGAAACGTGCATCCCCTCACTGTCGAGCATTCGGCTGGACGTCGAAGCCGCGGGATATGCGGCGGCTGAGCTGCTCGATAAACGCATGTTCGGGACCTTGAAGCGCCACGCGCAAAAAGAAACCAAGACCTATCCGCCGCTGGAAGTCGTCTCGCGCCTGTCAACGCAGACGATCCATGTGAATGACAAGCTCGTCATCGAAGCACTTGAGTTCATCCGGATCAACGCCGGACTCAACATTCGCGTCTCGGACGTGGCCGACCATGTCGCGGTATCCCCCCGCTGGCTGGAAAAACGGTTCGAGTGCGTGTTGAACCGGTCCGTCATAGACGAGCTCAAGCGGGTCAGAATGGAAACCATCCTGCGCCTCGTCAGTCAAACGATGCAACCCTTTGACCATATCGCGAAAAAATGTGGCTTTGCAAGCGTCAACCACCTCAGAAAACTCTTCCGCGAAGAACGAGGTCAAACCATGAGCGCCTGCCGGGAACAGGCGCTTGAGCAGATGATTCACGACACGGCTAACCGCCGAATCTCGTCATCAGCAGGCGCGAAACAGCCACTGCGGAACCATCGCCTTCAAGCAGTTCACTTAACCCGGATCGGAGCTCTCCCCACAGTCCCGCAAAAGGCTCAGAAAACGCCTGCCGCACATCGTGTGGCTCCTCCTGCTGATGTTGCACCGCATACGCCCGCGCCAACAGCATGACCGACTCTTCGAGCGGCTGACGGGCCGCATCAAAGGATAGCCGTGTGACGAGCTGCCGCGCGCGCTGAAAGGCCCGCGATGCCTCCCGGCGCAATTCCGCCGCACGCGCGATTGCGCTATCGGGTGACAGCCTAGGCTGCGACAGTCCCCGTCCGCGCAGATAAAGCGTCCGCATGACGCACAGCGGCTCACGCAGGAGACCTCTCCCCACAAGCCGTTTCATCGCATCATGGGTCGCTCGGTCCACCACCTCAACCGAAGGGACCAGAGAAGATCCGGAAAACCAGTCCGTAGCGGCTTTCTCGGCACACGCCAAAGCGGGCTGTGCAGCCCCATCTGTCACCAGAAGAAAGACCGGCTTCGCCTGTTCGGCCTGACAGACATCGCACCTCACAAGCTTATTGCCCAACCGCTCAGAAACGACGACGGCAAAGCCCAGCTCAGGATCAACCGCATGCAGCGCTTCGAGCGAGGCATGTGGTGCCGGCGCAACCGCAGACACGCCAACAACAGACTCAAGACGCTGCAAGAACGCTTGGCGGCCGGCGCCGATCGGCTGCGCATCAAGACCGGACTCGCCGTCCAACACGCCTTCCGCAAGCGAGCGTTTTTGTTTCAGTGTGCCAACCATCCGTGCTTCAATGCTCGCCTCGGTCACCAGATTGACAACCGTGACGTTGCGCACCTGATTTTTACGCCATGCGCGCGCCACCCGCTGTTCCAAACGCGCCGGACTCCATGGCAGGTCACAGTTGATGACAACGCAGGCCTGCTGCAAATTGAGACCAACCCCACCCGTATCGGTCGAGAGAAACACCCGGCAGGCGGGATCATTTTTGAAGCGCACAATTTCCTGCCTGCGTTTCTGTTGCGGCACGGAGCCGGTGTGCCACGCAAAATCCAAAGCCATCTGGCGGCAAAGCGCCTGCACCAGCAGCAACATCCGCTCCCACTCCGAAAAGATCAACACTTTCACGCCTGGCGTTGAGAGCGCGCTTTCCAGCAGGTTCTGCACCTCATCGAGTTTCGGACAGATACGGCAAGTCTCATCCAGAATGAACGGCGTGTCGCAGATCATGCGCATCATCGAGAGTTCACGCTGCAGCCGTTCCGACTCCGGCTTGGTGAGCACGCTCGACCGCGCTTGCGTCACAAGCCGCGCCACGCGCGCCTCATGAACCTCATACCGCTCCCGTTGCTCGGGAGCCATCGCGACAGATATCAGGGTGTCCGTACGGTCCGGCAACTCGTTCTCCACCTCTGTTTTCCGCCTGCGCAGCAGATAGGGTTTGATGCGCTCCCGCAAATGTTGCAGGTTTTTGTAGCCTTCGGGCCTGCCCTTGTCATTCAGCACATAGAATTCGCGATTGAAACGGAAAAGCGGCCCCAGCACTTGCGGATCAAGGATTGACATCAGCGAGAAAAGCTCATCGATGCGGTTTTCCAGCGGCGTGCCGGTCAGCACGAATACGTAGCGGCTCTGAAGGCGTTTGACCGCCTGCGCGGTCTGTGTGTCCCAATTCTTGATGCGTTGCGCCTCGTCGAGAATAATGCAGTCCGGTTTGAGCGCGCTGTTGATGGTCGCTGCGTCGCGCAGAACCTGCTCGTAGTTGGTCAAGGTGAAAAAGGGCGCCTGTTCATAAGCGGTTTTGCGGGCAGGCCGGTCGCCGAAAACCAGCTGATAAGGCAAATCGGTGAACATGCGGATCTGCTCTTCCCACTCGGACTTGAGTGAGGCCGGAACCACAACCAGAACGCGCGTGACCTTGCCGAGACGATTCAGGAGCGCCGCGGCCGCGATGGCTTGCGCGGTTTTTCCCAGCCCCATCTCATCCGCCAGAAGCGCGCGCTCGGTGAAGGCCAGATGCAGCATGCCCTCACGCTGATACGGCAGGAGCGGAAGCCGGGTCTCATGCGGCGGATACTGCCCCGATCGCACCTGCTGTTCATACGCCCGCCGCAACCGGACGCGTTCCTCACTGCGTGCCTGCCGCTCCATCCACGGCGCAACCTCTTGTGAAATGCGGACGCCGTGCCGGCTGCTTTTGGCAAACGCGCTGAGAATCTCTTGGTTTGAGAACTCGGAAAGGGCAACGCCTGTCATATCGAAATAGCCACGCACTGCGCTTGAGAGGAGGTTCAGATTGCGCTCCACCGCCAGACGCCCCGTGGTGATGTCCGGCACCAGGTCGATACGGAGCGATCCCTCGGCCTCTGCTTGCCGCATCTTTGCAGGCTCGCTCCACAGCCAACGCAAAAGCCCTTCAACATGCTTGCACGTTCCGAGGCCATTGACCCGGAAATCGACGCAGGAACAGGAACTGACCAGCGGGATGAGGTTGCGCAACTCAACCTGATACGTTTGGCCGCTGACGGCAGACTCCACGCTGAAACTGGAAAAAACAGGAAACTCCGGCGACAGATTTCGGAACCGCATCGGTTCTTTGGCCGCGCGTAACTTGCGCCGGTTGATCTCATCTTGGTCGGTCGTGCGCCAATTGCCCACCGGCGGAAGACGCGGCACCTCTTCCTGTTGCGGAGTCGGTTCGTTCATGACCATCCTCCCTCCACCTCGGCAGTATTGGCGCACAAATCTCGCGCGGTGGCGCACGACACACCCATTGAGCCTTACAGGATCGCGGAAAGGCTGTCCTGCCAGTCCTCGACACGCTCGGGTTGCGCGTTGGGCACCACCAGCGAAAGCGTCAGGCGTGACGGTTCAAACACGTCTTCGGCCACGCGACGCACGTCTTCTGCCGTCACCGCCTGCACCCCAGCAATCGTTTCTTCCGGCCGCACCACCCGGCCGTAGTTCAGGAGCGATTCGCCGAGAAACATCATCTGGTTTCCGGAGCCTTCCAGACCTAACCGGAAAATGCCGAGGAGATAATCTTTTGTGCGCTTCAGTTCGCGGGCACCCACTTTTGTGTCAACCACGCGCCGGATCTCTTTGGCCGTCAGTTTCAACGCCGCAAGAGCCCGCTGACAGTCATACCCTCCGCTGATCGCAAAGACCCCGGTCTCCGCGAACAACTGGTAACTCGACTGGATCGAATAGCACAGCCCACGACGCTCTCGCACACTTTGGAAAAGCCTCGAACTCATGTTTTCGCCGAGCAATCCGTTCAGCACCCGCAAGGCGTAACGGCGGTCGTCATGCCGGCCGAAGATGCGGAACCCCACAACCGCATGAACCTGCGCGATCTCTTTTCTGGTCAACACAAACCGTTCCTGATGAACCGCACTGTCAACGGTCTTGAAATCGATTCCGCGCGCCTTGCGCAAGCCGCCGACCGCTTTCTCGACGCAAGCCACACAGGCCGCATGCTCCAAGCGTCCAGCGAAAGCGAACACGGTCGACCCCGGAGCGTACGCGCGCGCCTTATAGCTGAGCAACGCATCACGATCCATCTTGCGCAGCGAGGCTTCGTCACCGGAAAGCGGCATGCCAAGCGCATGCCCCTTAAACATCACCTCTTGCAATTTTTCCTGAACCACGTGCTGCGGCAGGTCCTGATACATCTTGATTTCTTCCAGGATCACGTCCCTCTCACGGTTGAAATCCTCTTCCTTGATCGACGCGTTCAGGTACATGTCCGACAAAACGTCGAACGCTTGCGGCAGATATTCGTAAGGCAACCGCGCATAATAGCAGGTGCTTTCCTCCTGCGTGAAAGCGTTGAGATAGCCGCCCCGGCCTTCGATCGCCTGAGAGATCGCCAGCGACGTGCGCGTCGGCGTGCCTTTAAAGAGCATGTGCTCGAGGAAATGGCTCGCGCCGAGCAGGGACGGCTTCTCGTGGCGCCCGCCAACTCCGACCCAAATACCGACCGAGACACTCTCCGCATCCGCGTCGGGCGACGAGACAACCATCGCCCCGTTTTTCAAAACCGTGACTTGAACATTTTTTAGCATAAAATCCTACAAGCTTGCGTTACGCATCGCAGCCAGTGTCGTTTTGCCGTCATAGAGGGCCTTGCCGACGATCGCGCCATACAGATTGTCGCACTGTAGCGCCTTCAGCGCGGACACATGCTCCGGGGCGCTCACACCGCCGGAGGCGATGATGCGGCAGCCGACTGTGCCGCACATTTGGCGCAAGGCCACAAGATTGGGGCCTCCCAACATGCCGTCCGTCGCCGTATCCGTGTAAATGATCGTCTTCACACCGGCAGACTCGACCTGCTCCGCAAGCTCGGTGGCACGGGTTCCCGTGGTTTCGACCCAGCCTTTGACCTGCACGAAACCGTCGCGCGCGTCGATGCCCACGGCGATGGCGTCGCCGAAGCGCCGCACCAGTGCCGCCAGCGCGTCACGGCTCTCTAGCGCACGCGTGCCGATAATGGCACGCGCCACGCCCGCCTGCAGCAAGCGCTCAATCTGCGTGTCCGTGCGCAGACCACCTCCCACTTCAACGGGAATCCCGATCGCCTTGACGATTTGCGCGATGACCTCCGCGTGCCTAGGCGCCCCCTGAAACGCGCCGTCGAGATCGACCACATGCAGTTGTTCGGCGCCTTGCTCCAGCCATGCTCGCGCCTGGGCCACGGGATCATCCGAATACACGGTGATGTCATCGGCCCTGCCCTGACGCAACCGCACACATTTGCCATCCTTCAAGTCAATCGCCGGTAAAATGATCATTGAAAACCTCTCGTGCGCAGCAAGCCGTCCGTCCGCGCCATCAAATCTTGCCCTTGCTGGAGGGGATGCCGGCCTCGCGCGGGTCGGCTTCGACAGCCATCCGCAAAGCGCGCGCGAACCCCTTGAACATGGCCTCGCAGACATGATGCGCCTCGTCTCCGTAAATCTGGCGAAGGTGCAGGTTCATGCGGCCTTCAACGGTCAGGGCACGGAAAAACTCTTCCAGCAATTTCACTTCGAAATCGCGCACCTGCATGTGCTTCATCGCACTTGCAAAAACCAGAAACGGCCGCCCGCCAAGATCGAGCGCCACATCGCAGAGCGCCTCGTCCATCGGCAGTTGAAAGCATCCGTATCGCCGTATACCCCGCCGCTCACCGAGCGCGGTGTTGATGCACGAACCGATCACCAATCCCACATCCTCAACGGTGTGATGGTAGTCCACGTCGATATCGCCCGAGGCCTTGACCTCCAGATCGATCAGCGCATGACGGGCAAAAAGCTCCAGCATGTGATCAAGAAACCCGATTCCCGTCGCCACGCGACAACTGCCGGCTCCGTCGAGATTCAACGTCACCGTAATATCTGTCTCGCGTGTCGTGCGTGTGAGTGTCGCCGTACGTGTCATCGTGCGCCTCCGTTTCACGCCGCGCCGTCAGCCGGCGCTGGCTCATCCTTACTCTTGCCTCTGGCCAATTCGCGCAACCGGATGATCCAGATGCACGCCTCGTACAGAATACACATCGGAACCGCCATGACGATTTGCGAAACCGGGTCGGGAGGCGTCAAAACCATGGCGAGGACAAAAATGATCACGATTGCCATGCGGCGGCGCGTCCGCAAGGTCTCGGAGGGAATGATGCCAATCCACCCCAGCACCAGCAGCAAAAGCGGCAACTGGAACGCCAAGCCGAATGCGATGATCGTCTTGATCACGATCTCGACATGCTTGTCCAGCGTCAGGATTTCGACTTTCACGCCCATCCACGCGTTCACCTGCTGCAAGATGCGGAAAGCGATATCCAGAGTGGCCGCATACGCCATCCAAACCCCTCCGCCGAACAGGATCGTCGACGTGAACAGGCAGAAAACAATGATGGTGCGTTCGCTGCGCTTGAGCCCGGGAAAAATAAAACGCATGGTGAAAAAAAGCAGAAAGGGCAGGCTCAGCGCCGTGCCTCCCCACAGCATGATTTTCATGAGGATATCGAACCCGGCGGTCCAGGTCAGCCCCTGAATCATGTCCCGCGACTGCTGCGCGGGAGCCAAGAGCCATTGCGTGATCCGCGGCGCGAACGGCAGGACGGCGATCTCGCAGACGACCCAAAAAACGGCGCACCGTATGACGCAGTCCCGCAGGTCGATCAGGTGCTCCATGAATGGCCGCGGCGGGTCATCGTAGTCGTCCGCCTGCTTTCCGGCTTTGGGCTTCAGTGAAAACCGACCGACCTTCATGCGCCGCCCTCCGAGGGCTTTTCAACCCCGTTGTCCACAGGCGGCCTTTCCTCCCCGGGGGCATTGGACGAATGATCTGCAGCCCCGTTTTCCGCCAGGCCCTCGTTCCCGGGATAATCGGCCGAATCCGGATAGAGATTGTCGTAAGAGTCTGTCGGCACCGACGGGTCGGACAAACTGGACGTCTGTGACGGATCAGTCGGATCGGGCGGCGTAAAGGCGGCGGGCGACTCCTGGTCCATGGTCATCAGCTGATCTTTAAACTCATCAGCCGCACGACGGAACATCTCCATCGTACGGCCGATTTTGCGGGCGATTTCCGGCAAACGTTTGGGGCCGACCACAATCAGGACAACCACAAACAAAACGATCCACTCGCCCGTG
>CAYZQL010000035.1:0-21506 GCA_964480555.1 uncultured Lentisphaeraceae bacterium
GCTTCTTCGGCTCGGCCATCGCCATGTCGAAGAATGCGCGCATGGGCTTCGCCGCAGTGTCGTAGTACATGTCGAGGAACGCGTAGGCGAGCTTGCGCTCGTCGGCCTTCGGATCGACCTCGATCCGGGACAGGACGTAGGTGATCAGATCGGTGAACCCCGACGCTTGGTTGATGAAGCCCGAGCGGTGGGTGGGGTGGAGGCCGAAACGGTACGTCAGCAGGCTGCGGTGTTCCGCGAAGTCGCGCGTGAGCCACACGTCAGCATCGAAGCCCGGCCAGAAATTGAGCCATTCGCCGCACTGCGAATAGTAGGCGACGAGCGAAAGGTTCGGACAGACCTCCTTGCGCCAACCGGCGAGCGCCTTTTCGCCCTTCGCGTTCGAGGGATGGGGGATGAGCATGCAGCTCGGCCAGTATTCGGTCGGGTACACGCAGTATCCGATGTTGAGGTTCGGGTGCGCCTTGACCGAAGTCCTCGGCGGTTCGGGCGTGTCGACGTAGGAGTAGATCCAGATCCTGTTCTGGGGAAACTCCCCCGAGATGATCGTGGCGATCTTGTTCGCGAGACGGACGAGCCCGTCGGAGTCGCTCCCGAGAGCCTTGCACTTCTCGCACGTGCAGTTGAGCCCGCCGCCGTCGCCCGGGGCGACGATCCAGACCGGCTGATGCGGGAGGGCGCGCATCATCTCGAGGTAGCGTTCGGCGATCAGCTCGGCGAGCCCGGGCGCCGTCCAGCAGAAGTGGGTGAGCCCCCTCGCGTGCGCGTCATCGGTGAGGCGCGTGCCGTCCTTCTGGAGAGCGAAGAACTCGGGGTGAGTCTCGCGGAATTCGCCGAGCGAGACGATGTAGCCGAGCGAATCGCAGGTGAGTTGTCCCGCCTCGGGCAGGGAGCCGATCGCGTGATCGCCGAAAACGAGTTTCATCGGAATCCAGCCGCGCAGTTCGGCGTTCAGGCCGTTGCGGTCGCCGGCGAGCGGGAACGCGGTTGCGGGAAGAACGGTTTCCGCGAATTCGCCGGTCGCGAAGGCGTCGGTCGCGACCGGTTTGAACATGTCGGAGCCGAGATAGACGACGCCGAGCTTTTCGAGCACGCTTCGCACGCCGCGCTGGACGCCGCCCGGGACCGCTCCCGCAAGACCGAGCCGCGTTCCCTTCGCCGCGACCGACCAGCCGCCGGTAAGGCCTTCGACCTTGGCCGCTTCGGCGGCGTCGACGACGCCCGCATCGACGGCGAGGCGTCCGGCCAGGACGGCGTTCGCACCCGCTTCCTCCGATTTCTCGACTTCGCGGATCGGCAGCCATTCGCCGCCGGTGGCGCGGATGCCGAAGCGGAACATAAAAGCCGCGCGGAGATCGTTCTTGCGGCGCATTGGCGTGTCGTTCCGGTAAAGGCAGATCTCGGTCACCTTCGCGCCCTTGACGAGGAGCGGACGGCCGGACGTGTCCGCGGGCGGGATGTCAACCACGGAGAAGCCCTTCACGTCGAGCGTCCCCTCCTCGCCCTTGCAGCATTCGAGTGAGAGATAGATGCCCTCGCATTCCTGCTGCGGCGCGACCAGATCGCAGGAGAACGCCTTCCACTGTGCGCTAACGGGAATCGCCTTCTCGTGCCAGCGGGGGCACTTCGGACGCTCCATCGTCGTGATGACGTAATGGACCTTCGCCTTCACGTCCGAACGGTACGTGAAGGAGACCCGGTAGCCCGGTCCGCCCGCGTACGCCGCCAGAAGGGAGGAGTCGTTCTTGTTGTTGAAGTCGAAGGAGCCGGCCTTGTCCTTCTTCGCGGAGAGCGTGAGGACGCCGTTCTCGACTTTCCACGGACGGTTCCGCGGCGCCCAGGACATGAACGTGGGCTGACCGATCGTGCAGCGGGACGGCTCTCCGGAAAAAGCCGGAATCAGGACGAACGCGGCAAGCGCGGCGATTGCGGGGTGTTTCACTCATTTCTCCAATCGGATGGCGTAGCTGTAGGTGAAAGGCTTGTCCCAGGCGGGCGTGTGCATGACGTCGTCGTTGAGCGCGACGGCCCCCAGCTCGAAGCCGCCGGTATAATGGTTGACCGTGAAGGCGGCGCCCTTCGCGGCGATGAGCGTCCAGACGTCGGGGACGTTCCCGAACCAGATCATGCGCGCTTCGCCGGCTTCGCGGGTGTTCATGCCCCAGGCCTGTGGATCGAATTCGGAGTGTGGCGGCAGGAGGTTCATGTGATGGAAGCCGGCCAGGCTCTCGCTCTCGAGGGTGGTCCCGATCCATTTCCCGAATTCGGGGAAGACGATGACCTGCGAGGCCTTTTGTTTCCAACGGAAGCGGTAGCGCCCGGGGAACTCAGGATACAGCGTCACACTCACCCCGATCTCGCCCGCAACGAAGACGACCTCGTTCGAGGCGGTGCCGACAACCGTAGCGTTCGTTTCGGGGCCGATGTAGAGCGTATGCACGTACTCCGCCCTGATTCCCTTCGCGGACTCCCGCAAAACAGCGAGACGGTTCGTCGGGAACGAATGCATGGGGACGGACTTCTCCCCGTCGAAGAGCGTCCCGTCCGTCCGGTACGCGAACTGCATCGTCCGCCCGCCGAAAGTGACGAACGGCGAAACGTTCGCCTCGGACGGGAACAAGTCGACTTTACAGCCTCCGACCTCGAACCGCGGAGACGGCTCCGCCGCGACGGCGGAGAAAACCGCGACGCAGGCCGCGGACAAACCCGCGATTGCCATCAACGACGTTTTTATTTCAGTCCTTCCTCCGTTCACAACCGGGATTTTCGCAGACGCCTTTCCTGATTTCCTGCGTCCCCTTGAGAAAATCGCGTCTTGAGTTCACCATAGATCACCGGATGCTGAAGAATAAACCGTGTTGGAGACCGAAGCGGAAGGTCGTGTAGCCGTTATCTTCGGTCGTCTTGATCGTTACGGGCGCACTCTTTCCTGCGGCGGACCAGGTGACGCCGTCGTCAACCGTGAGCCCGGAAGTCTTCACCCGGAAGAGTGGCGCCATACTCGGGCGCGGATTGGCCCAGCCCGAGACGTCGATCGTCTGCTTGCCGGAGAGGGTGAGAGTCTCGAAGGTCGGAACGCTTACGCCGGACTCATTCGGCTTCACCACCGCGCCGTCCGCGAGTTGCCCGTCTTGGATGGTCGGCGTATTCGCCGCATCCATGACCGCACCGGAGGCGAACCTCACGGAACCGCGCACCGTGCCCGCACCGGTAATGGACTTGCCGGCGGTGAGCGTGAGAGGATCGGTCGAGGAGCGGACGAGATTCAGCTGCGCACCCGCCGCGACGTTGAGGTTCGTGACGGCGACGCCGCGAGCGGTCGGCTCGGTTGCGACACCCATGAATTTGCGGTTGATGCGCACCTTGTAGGCCTGCGCGAACGATTCGGAGATCGTCTGCATCTGCTCTTGCGAAAGCGCGGAATCGAAGAACTGCACCTGAGCGATTTCCCCGTCGAAATACTTGTTTAAGGTCGGGTTCATCGAGCCCATCAGCATATTCCTGTCGCTTCCGTGCGCGGTCGTGTGGGTGTAGTCCTGATAAACATACATGCCGTCGGTCATGATCCGGAGCTGGTTGTTGGCGTCATCGCTCGAATAGACGACGATGTGCGGCACGCCGTCGTCGAGTCCCGTCGGCTTGAAGCGATGGACATCCAATTTGCCGACGTAATTGTTCCCGGTGTTATCCGCCGTGGTCGCCGCGGTCGAGAAGTAAGTGCCGGCGATCGTGCCGTGACTGCGGAAGGAAAGGCCGAAGCCATTCGCGCCATTCCACGTGTTGCCGACTGTGGAAAGAATGCCGCGGCCCAAAATCCCCGTCGCCGACAAGTCATAGGTGGCAAAGGTGCCATTGAGACCGTCCGTCGTCGTCCGAAAGACGACCGCACAAGCGAAACTCTTCTTGCCGTTGAAGGGAACGTCCGCTGCGGCGAGACCGAGCGCGGTCTTGTCGCCGGCGGTGAACTTGACGGCGTTCTTCCCTGCGAAGCCGCCCTTCACGAACTTCGGCGCAGCAAGTCCGCCGCCCAGCGAGAATAGAAATGACTTCAAGCCGTCGGACGAACTCCAAGTCACGACGTCCGCGCCTTCCGCGAGCGTAAGGTCGTCCGCCTTGAACGCGAGAGTCGGCGCAGGGACGCCGGTCACTGCCGCTTCCGCGACGTTCTGCGCTCCGTCCGCAGATCCCGGCGTCGCCTTGGTGACGTCCGCCGCCGCGCCGTACTTCGCAAGGAGCGCGCGGACGAGTCCGTTCTGTTCCGCCTCGTCGAGCGCGCGGTCCGGATAGACTCGCACTTCGGCGAAAGCACCCTGAAAGCAAGCGTTCTTGAAATCGGTTTCGCTTTTGAAGATGCCGTTGCCAACCGCGTGAAAACCGAGATAAAGCGGCTCGTTCTCGTTGGCGCCGCGGTTAGCCAAGAGCGTCTTGTTGGTGATGCTGCCGTCGACGTTGACGGATCCGACGCCGTTGGCGAGCGTCGCGATGATCACGTGGACACCGCCGTCGCCGACGCCGCCGCGGCTCGACGGTACCGGATAGACTGAGTTGATGCCGAAGATCGCGCCCGCGTTTTGCGGAGACGACGAGTAGGAGATGCCCCAGCCGTCGCTTCCCCAACCGCCGAGCATGCTGCCGATGATCTCGCCACCGTAGCCCCAGTCGTGGCCGGTGTTCCCGGTGACGCCCCTGACAGCCGAATCCTTGAAGACGACCGCAACGGAGAAGACAGACTTCTCGGCGAGCGGGTTCGACGTGTTCGGGATGTACATGCCCGCCCCGGTGAACTTGACGCCGGCGTGTCCGTTGAACGCGTTGTCCGCGAGAGTCGGCAACACCGGCGAGTAGGTCTCGTTCTCAAGGAACGTCCGATTGTACTGGACGAACTTCAGGGCGCCCTCGTTGTTCGCCTCCGGCCATTCTGCGACAGGATTGCCGTCCGCATAGCCGTTTTCCTTCGCACTGTCGCCCGTCCATTTGATGCAGGTCGCATCGTCCGGATCGGCGTACGTGCCGAGGACGGTCACGGACCCTGCCTGCACATCGATCGCGCCGGTCATACGCGTGCCGTCGAGGATTTCGAGGTCGCCCGTGCCGGTCTTCCGGAGTGTTCCCTCGCCGAACATCGGCACGGCGATGATCGTGTCCTTTGCGGTCTCGATCGTCGATACCGTTCCGGGGAGGAGGTTCATCTGCGCGCCGAGCGTGGCGCCCGCGGGGGCGATCGTGCCTCCGCCGAGACTCACGCGATACGTGGAATTGGAGGTGACCGCGCCGGACTGCGCGTTGTTCCAGCAGGTGCCGGTCGTGAAACCGGTCGAGGTGAGGTTGAGCCGCCCGCCGGACATCCGGAAAAGCCCGAAGTCGTTGAAGGCCTTTCGGTCGTTCGAGTCCATGCCGTATTCGCGACCGAACGTGACCGTGGCGTTGACGACGCCGCCGGTCATCGTGAAGACGCCCGCTCCGCAATTGGCGTAGGTATCCTGCTGCTTGCCGGGGATGATCAGGTTGGCAAAGGCGCCGGCCGTCGCACCCTGCAGGGTGCCGCCGCCGAAAATCCACTCGGCGTACCCGAGTTGCGAAGCCCAGTTGGGCCTTCCGCCGCCGATGACGGCGTATGACGTGTTGATCGTGCCACCGGTTTGGTAGAAGTAGATGTCGGACGCATGAGAGTACTCGCCGACGAGGAACCTCCCGTCGGGACCATAGGAATTGGGGTTCGTGATCGTTCCGCCGCTCATGCGCATCGTGCCGTCCTGGACTTCAAAGTAGATGCGCGAGCTGATCGACCCGCCGCGCATGTCGAACGTGTTGGCGGTAACCTGCGGGCTGGCGTAGGAAATGTCCGGAAAGTGGAAGGTGCCGACGTTGTCGTCGAAGATACCGGTCGCGTTGGTCGCCTTGGCGAGATTGACTTTGGTTTTTGTGTTCTTGTGAAAGGTCGTTCCTGTCGGAAACACGCTCGAGAAATACCACGTTCCGGGGACTTCGAAATACACGCTGAGATAGTTCAGCTTGGAGGACTCAACGTACACGTAATCGGCCCACTTTGCCGCCTCGCGGATCGAGACGTACGTGGCGTCTATGCTGCCGCCGGAGTAATTGATCCGGCCGGCGTATTGCGGGGAGGCGTAGTGGACGATGTTGTAGAAGGCGTTGATCGCGAAGGTAGCCGTGCCGCTGAAGGCCGTGCAGGTGTAGAGGCACTGCGTACCCATGTTCCACGACTGCTCTGCGGCAATCGCGACCGGGACACCGAGCTTCAGTCCGCACGAAGACGACGGGCTCGTCGCGTTGGTGATGCCGCACGCGCCGATCGTCAGCGTCGCCGACGCCGCAGACGCGGCGTTGGTGATGATGAGGAGTTTCGTCGGACTCGTGAACTTGAGTCCCGCGACGGTGAAGTTTTCGCTCATCACGAGCGTACTCGCGGGGACAGTCCCCATGTTGATCACCGCAAGATCCTCAGCGGTTGGAACGGCGTGCTGCTCGACGCTCTGCTCGTCCGTGTATGACCAGTTCTCCGCAAGACAAAGATCCGTCGGATCGGTCTGAGAACCGGCCGTGTAGTTGATGATCTTCGCCCCCGCGTACTCACACGCGCACGCAACTAAGAACGCCACAAGAACTCTTTTCATAGACACCCTTTTCCGCTGTTTTTCTTAAGCGGTGTGCAATTTCACCGCACTAAAATCAAGACCATCCCATAAGGTAGACTGGGGAAATACCGATTCCTATGGTCGTTATTATGCGAAGAGAGGGGGGAACAGTCAAACCCTTAATAATGTCGTGCCGGGATGCGTGTATATTTGTATTCAAAATCTTTTCTGTTCCAGCCGCTCCTTTTATCGTGCGCTGGCACCTACAGCGCGCGCCGCGAGCGCAATGGTTGTCGACACCGAGCACTTCGCAGGAAACGGCGTCCTGACCGTTCTGCATGACAAGTCCGGCACCCTGCTCAAGCTCAATTAGAGCAGTTTTGTTTCGTGCGCGGTTTCTGGTAGGGACACCTCGCCCGAGGCGTCTCAGCAACCAGCCCGTACAGCGCGTGCTGATCGGCGAGCGCGTAGTTGGCCGCGCCAGCGGGTGAGGCGAGAAAAACCGTCAGCAGCGTGTGGAGCCGGTCGGCCTCTTTCGTCTCGCACTCCCACACCACCAGGGTCTGCCAGCCCGCTTGCCACAACTGCCGCAGCGCCGCCTGGTCGCGGGCCACGTTCTTGGCGAATTTCGCTTTCCAGAAGTGTTTGTGCGTGGCGGGCAGATGCCCGCCGGCGCGGCAGCCGTGCGCGTGCCAGAAACAGCCGTGCACGAAGATGACCTTGCGGTGGCGCGGCAACACGAGGTCCGGCTTTCCCGGCAACCCCTTCACATGCAGCCGGTAACGGAACCCCATCGCGTGAACCATGCGGCGCACCGCCCACTCGGGGGCCGTGTCTTGACCGCGGATGCGCGACATGCAGCGGTGGCGCTGCTCTGGGGTCATGCGGTCCATGGTCACATGAGCTGAACGCCGGGCGCGAGCTCGAACGTCGCCTCGTCCAGCGGCAGCTTGCGCAGCCGCGCTTCGTGCAGGAAGGTCGGCTTCTGTCCCGTGCCCGTGAAGACGCCGTCGAGGCTGCCGTCCGGACCGATGCCCTGTACGTGGAAGAGGTAGAGGTCGCGCATCACATACTCGCCGTCTTTCAGCCCCAGCACTTCGGAGACCGCCGTGATCTTGCGCGAGCCGTCCGAGAGGCGGGCCGTGTGCACCACCGCGTTGACGGCGGAGGCGACCTGGGCGCGCAGCGCGGAGAGCGGAATGTCGATCCCGCTCAGAAGCGAGCAGGTCTCGATGCGCGAAAGGCAGTCGCGCGGGCTGTTGGCGTGGATGGTCGACATGCTGCCCGCGTGGCCGGTGTTCAGCGCCTGCAAGAGGTCGAGCGCCTCTCCGCCGCGGATCTCGCCGATGACCAGGCGGTCGGGCCTCAGACGCAGCGCGGAGTGAATCAGGTCGCGGATCGTCACTTCGCCTTTGTCGTTCTTGTCCGGCTTGCGCGTTTCGAAGCAGACCGTGTGCGGCTGCTGCAGCTGCAGTTCGCTGGCATCCTCGATCACCAGGATGCGCTCGTTTTCCGGGATGAACGCGCTGAGCACGTTCAGCACCGAGGTCTTGCCCGAAGAGGTCGCTCCCGAAACAATCACGTTCTTGTGCAGCTTGACGATGGCGTCGATCAGCTGGGCTCCGGCGGCGGTGATGCTGCCGAACTCGACCAGCTGTCCGATGGTGAGCTTCTCCTTCTTGAACTTGCGGATCGCGACGACCGTTCCGCAGCGCGCGAGCGGCGGAATGACCGCATGCACGCGCGAGCCGTCCGGCAGACGCGCATCCAGCCTCGGGTTGTCCTCGTTCAGCAGGCGGCCCACGTTCTTGGCCACGTTCACGGCCGCGGCCTTGAGGGCGGGTTCGCTGACAAACCGCGCCTCCGTAGCCTGCAGCTTGCCCTTGAGCTCGATAAAGACCTGGTTCGGCCCGTTGATCAGGATTTCCGAAACAGCATCATCCTGAAGATAGTGCCGGATCGGCTCAAAGAACAAGGCGAGGTAAGAGTTTGCATCTTCCATAGTGAAAAAAGAATGGCCCAATCCAGCCGCATGTGTCAACTGCAAACGACAAAAACCCGTTCCGCCGCCGAACCCGCCAGAAAATGCGCTTGCATGGGACAGGGCCAATCTCTATATTCAAAATTCCAAGGCGGCGTGTTCCACTTGGAGCGCAGGAGTCCTCTTTCGGCTCAGCGGTTCATCGCGGAACACGTTTGGAGACACTTTTCCGGCACCCACGTTACAGCTGACACAAAGGAAAAACACACCATGAGCACGCAAGACAACCTGAAGGACGCGTTCGCGGGCGAGAGCCAGGCGAACCGCAAGTATCTCGCCTACGCCAAGAAGGCCGACCAGGACAAGCTTCCCGGCATTGGCAAACTGTTCCGCGCAGCGGCCCACGCCGAAACCGTTCACGCCCACAACCACCTTCGCGCCATGGGCGGCATCAACGACACGGTGACGAACTTGAAGGACGCCGCCGGGGGCGAGAATTTCGAGTTCACCAAGATGTACCCGCCCTATGTCGAAGCGGCCAAAATAGAGGGCAACGCCGCAGCCGAACGCTCGTTCGCCTTCGCCATGGCGGTGGAAAAAACGCACTTTGACCTCTACAGCGCCGCGCTCGCCGCTGCCCAGAGCGGCAAAGATATCGCCGCTCAGAAGTTCTATGTCTGTCCGGTCTGCGGCCACACGGTGGCCGACGGCCACCCGGACAAGTGCCCGGTCTGCGGTTCGGTCAAATGGGACGAGATCGTCTGACGGGCGCGTGAGGGCGGCAAGGACTTGCGCGCGCCGCCGCGCGTTCGCGCAGGCGCAACAGGCGCTCGCCGGCCGCGTTCAGCGTCTCGTCGCGTTTCGCGAAGTGGAAGCGGATCAGGTGCCGGACCGGCTCGCGGAAGAAGCTCGAGCCGGGCACGGCCGCCACGCCGACCTCGCGCGCCAGCCACTCGCAAAAGGCCACGTCGTCCTCCACCCCGAACTCGCCGACGTCGACCATGACGTAATAGGCGCCCTGCGGCCGCGTATAGCGCAGGCCCGCACGGTCCAGCCAGCCGGTAAACAGCTCCCGCATCGCCGTGTACTTCGCCGTCAGCTCCCGGTAGTAGCTGTCCGGGAACCCCAAGGCCGTCACCGCCGCCTCCTGCAGCGGGGCGGCCGCGCCGACCGTCAGGAAGTCATGCACTTTGCGCACCGCGTCGACCACGGCGGGAGCGGCCACCACGGTGCCCAGGCGCCAGCCGGTGATGGAGTAGGTCTTCGAAAGCGAGCTGCACGAGATCGTGCGCTCGAACATGCCCGGCAGCGAAGCCATGTAGGTGTGCGCGTGCGGCGCATAGACGATGTGCTCGTAGACCTCATCGGTGATCACGAACGCGTCGAACTCCTGCGCAAGGCCCGCGATCAGCTCCAGCTCGCCGCGCGTGAAAACCTTTCCGGAGGGGTTGGCGGGATTGCACAGGATCAGCGCTTTGGGCCGGTGCGTCTCGAACGCGGCCCGCAGCTCGTCGGGATCGAACGCGAAGTCGGGCGGCCGCAGCGGCACGTAGACCGGCACCGCGCCGGTCAGCACGGTGTCCGCGGTGTAGTTCTCATAGAAGGGCGAGAAGATGACCACCTTGTCGCCGGGGTTGCAGGCGGTCATCATCGCGGCCATCATGGCTTCGGTGCTGCCACAGGTGACGACCACGTTCGCGTCCGCATCCACCGGCACCCCCATGAAGCGCGACTGCTTGCGGGCAAAGGCTTGACGGAAGTTCGCCGCGCCCCACGTGACCGCATACTGGTGCGGGCCTTGGCGGGCGGCACGCTCGGCCGCCGCGAGCAGCGCCGGAGGAGGATCGAAATCCGGGAACCCCTGCGAGAGGTTCACCGCGCCGCAGGCATTGGCGACACGCGTCATGCGGCGGATGACAGATTCTGTGAAATGGCGGGTCCGGTCGCTGGTCAAGGGCATAAGGGGAGTCCTTTTGCGCATTACGGTATACCATCCGAATCGGGTTGTAAAGTGACGCGGCGGCACGCCGGCACGCCACCCCCTGAAAAGCCTTTTTGAACTTGCGCCTTCCGGTATTTCGGCGTACGTTATGGCCCAAGTAATCATGTTTATAAGCAGGAGGAGTCTGCGCATGCTTTCGCGTGTCTATTCAGGTGCCGTTTACGGGGTCAACGCGTATGCCGTCGAGATCGAGGTCAACGCCGGACGGGGCGACTCGCAGTTCGTGATCGTGGGGCTGCCGGACGCCGCCGTGCGGGAAAGCAAGGACCGGGTCTGGACGGCGATGAACAACTCCGGTTTCCGCCCGACGCTCGGGCGCACAACCATCAATCTCGCGCCCGCCGACATCAAGAAAGAGGGCCCCGTCTATGACCTGCCCATCGCCGCAGGGTTGCTCGCGGCGACCGGCGAGGTGGAGCTGCCCAACATCGACCAGTACGCCTTGATCGGCGAGCTGGCGCTCAGCGGCGAGATCCGGCGCGTGCGCGGCGTGCTGCCCGTCACCCTCGAGATGCGCCGCCAAGGCAAGCGCGGCATCCTCGTGCCCGCCGACAACGCCGAGGAGGCCGCGGTCGCCGACGGCATCGACGTCTATCCGGTCCGCCACCTCCGCGAGGCGATCGACTTTCTGGCCGGCGCGCTCCCGCTCTCCCCGTTCAAGATCGACATCGCCCACCTGATCCGGCGCGAGCGACAGCACACGGACGACTTCGCGGATGTCAAAGGGCAGGAGAGCGCCAAACGCGCCATCGAGGTGGCGGTCAGCGGCGGCCACAATATCCTGATGATCGGCTCACCGGGCACCGGCAAAACCATGCTCGCCCGCCGCATCGCCTCAATCCTGCCGGAGATGACGCTGGAGGAAGCGCTGGAAGCGACCCGCATCCACAGCGTGGCGGGCACGCTCAAGAGCCACCAGGCCCTGGTGCTGCACCGGCCCTTCCGAACGCCCCACCACACCATCTCGGACGCGGGCCTGCTGGGCGGCGGCACGCACCCGCTGCCGGGCGAAGTGAGCCTGGCCCACCGCGGCGTGCTCTTCCTCGACGAGCTGCCGGAGTTCCACCGCAACGTGCTGGAGGTGCTGCGCCAGCCGCTCGAAGACGGCCACGTCACCATTGCGCGCGCCGCCGCAACGCTCGATTTTCCCTCGCAGTTCATGCTGGTGGCCGCGATGAACCCCTGTCCCTGCGGGTATGCGGGCGACCCCAAGCGCGAATGCCGCTGCAGCTCGCAGAAGGTCCAGGCGTACCGCAACAAGATCTCCGGTCCGCTGCTGGACCGCATCGACATCCACATCGAGGTGCCGCCCGTGCGCTACCACGACCTCAGCGGCGTCGCGTGCGGCGACGCGTCCGAGGCGATCCGCAAACGCGTGGCCACCTGCCGCGCCCGTCAGCGGGCGCGCTTCAAGGCCCTGCCGCGCGTCTCCTGCAACGCCGCGATGGGCGCGCGCGAGGTTCAGACGTTCTGCGCGCTGGGCACGGACGCGGCCGAGCTGCTGAAGATGGCGATGAGCGAACTCAACTTCAGCGCGCGCGCCTATGACCGCATCGTCAAAGTCGCGCGCACGATCGCCGACATGGCCGACTCGGAAACCATCGCGGTCAACCACATCTCCGAATCGATCCAGTACCGCTCGCTCGACCGGATGATGTGGATCTGATCCGGTCGGGAAGAGACGCCTCCCCGAGGCGTCCGCGGCTCCGGGCAGGGACACGCACGCGAACGCGCGCGGCTTCCGGCCTACAGCAGAAACAGAACCGACCCGTCGCCCACCTCTTTCACCGTCTCGACACTCACCGCATCGACCACCGCATTGGTCATTGCCACCCCAACGGTCTTGACGCCCTCGGTCCGGGTGAAATCCCAAGCGAACCAGAGGTCGCCGGGGGCCACCCTCTCCCGCGGCACCGCGACCTTGAGGTTGTAACTGCCGGACGTCTCCGCGGCCGAGTTCGTGTAGCCCGCAGCGATCAGCCCGTCCGCCAGCGCGGTCACAGCCTCGGGCGCCATCGCCGACCCGTCCGCCGCTTTCACGCGCAGCCGGAACACGAAATCGATCAGGAAGTTGGTCACCACGCCGCCCACCGTCACATGGCCCATCGGTGCCGCGGGGAACACCGCTGTCGGCGCGCCGCGCACCGCCAGCTCGGCCTGTTTGCCGGCCATCGTGATCACCGACTCCTTGGCGTCCGCAGTCAGCGAGGTATCCCACAGGTTCGCGTCCGGAACCGAGAGGTAATTGCGGATGTCGTTGAAGGTCCCGTTCTCCTTCCGCATCACGGCCCAGGCGTTGGTGGCGGCGAGCAGCACCCCGCCGTCAAGCCGCGCCCGCAGGTGGCCGCAGCGGTAGGCCGCGGTGGAGGAGCAGCGGATCGGAGCGAGGTGCCCGGGCTCCCCGGTCAGCACGTATTCGAGCAGGAAGGATGAGGCGAATGCATCCGCGATGGTTCCGAGCCGCACCTCGGGCGCGGGGCCGATGACGCGGAACTCGGACACGTCGTTGGTGTTGATCTGCAATTGCGTGGTCAATGCCAGCGTGCCGCCGCGGATCTCATATCGCGAGATGTGATTGGTCGAGCCGCGCGACAGAACCACATTCGAGTTGCTGACCACCCCGCCGCTCTGGAGGAAGAAGACCGGTCCCTGGCTGAAGGAGTTTGTCACAGAGTTTCCGTCCCCGCCCAAATAAAACCAGTCGTTATTCGGCTGGAAGAGCCCGCCCATCATACGGAAGACCGCGGGCGTCTGATACCCGTAGCCCGTGAAGACGCGCTTGGGCTTGAAGACGCCGCCGGTCATCTCCACGATGCCCCCGGCGTTCAGGAAGAGCCGGTCGGAGACCCGCACCGTGCCGCTGCGCACGTAGAGTTCGCCGCCGTTGCCGACGGTCAGATTCACCGACGCCGAATTGTAAATGTCCTCTTCGGCCCGTGCGACGAGCAACTCCGCATTGTTGGTCACAACCAGGACCGCCCGTTTGCCCAGCGGCGTGTCGGTCCCCTCCCGCAGCGTCAGGTTATTGGAGACCCACAGCCTGCCGCCGTCCACCGTGATGTGCGCGTACGAGTTCGAGAGGTTGCCGGCCAGATTCACGGTGCCCACGGTGATGTCGCTCTCCGTGAGGGTGACGCGCCCCGTGAAGCTGTGGCGGGCGTTACCCTGCGTCGCGATCTCGAAGGCTTTGAAAAAGTTGGTGTGGCGGTTTACGGCCAGTTCGCCCACGTCGAACGAGTTCTGCGGAATGTAAAAGGTCGGGGACTGGAGCGCCGCCTCGCCGTTCACCTCCATGTACCCGTAACCGCCGTAGCCGATTTTGATGTTCCCGGTGCAGTCGAGCAGGCCGCCGTTCAGGATGTACCGCGTCACGGAGCCGGCGCCGCCGGTGCCGATGCGCAGATCGGGCGTCCGGTTGGTGCCGCCGTCCTGCGTGAAGAGAACGGCCGGGCCGCCCGCATTGAACTCTTTGTTGCTCCAGGACCCGCCGCTCATGACAACCGTGCAGACCCCCCGCAGGTTCAGGGTGTTGGTCGTCTCCAGCGTGCCGCGGAGGACCTCCACCACACCCGTGCTGGCCGGATACCCGCCGAGGGTGAGCGGGGTGTTGAGCAGCGTGCCCCCGTCGAGCCGGAGGGCGCCGGGCGTCGCCGAGCCGCCCGGCACATTGACCGTGATGCCCTCCACGGTGGTGGCTTCGCTGACCACCATCGTCCGGTTCCCGTTGATGATCACCGTGTCGCCCTGCACGGGCAAGGTGCTGCCGGGCCAGTACGCCGTCTCATTCCATTCGGCCTCGCCGTCGACAGGGCCCTGCCACGTCACTACCGCCGCGCGCGCCCCCGTCACCGAACAAACGGACGCCCACGCCACACCTGCCCATAACCTCTTTCTCATCGCCGTCCCCTTTCGTCTGAGCGCCTCAACGCCTGCGTCGTCAACCCGACTTTTGACAAAGACCGCCGGCATCGCATCAGCCTATCCGGCGACAGGCCGATTCGCATTGTTGAAACCTATTATGAGGGGAAGATGAAAAGAGTCAACCCCGAAAACTCGCGTGAGAAAACAGGCTGATCCGGTGCCCGTCCGCCCGCAACCTACAGGCGCATAAAAACAAGAAACGCTCAACGCCGATCTTTTAACGCCCGACGCGGAGGCGGAAGCCTTGCGCGTTGAGGGTTAAGCGTTCAGCGTTGAACGTTTTTCCTGATTCCCGGCCCGCGATCAGTAGTTGGTCGCGATCAGCTCGAAGTGGGCCTTCGGGTGGACGCAGGCGGGGCAGACGTCCGGAGCTTCCGCGCCGGTGTGGATGTACCCGCAGTTGCGGCAACGCCACACGGTCTGAGGCGCTTCGCGCTTGAACACGATGCCCTTGGCGATGTTGGCCGCCAGCGTGCGGTAACGCTCGCCGTGGAACTTCTCGGCCACGGCGATCGACTCCAGCGCCTTGGCGATCTCCTCGAAGCCCTCCGCGCGCGCCACCTTGGCGAAATCCGGATACATGTGCTGCCACTCGTGCTCTTCGCCTTCGGCCGCATGGTTCAGGTTGTCCATGGTCTTGCCGATCACACCCGCCGGCAGACCGATCGTCACCTCAACCTCGCCGCCTTCCAGAAACTTGAAGAGGCGCTTGGCGTGCTCCTTCTCCTGATTCGCGGTCTCCTCGAAAATCGCCTCGATCTGAACATACCCTTCCTTCTTGGCTTGGGCCGCCCAGAAGGTATACCGGTTACGTGCCGCCGACTCGCCCGTGAAAGCCGTCATCACGTTCTTCTCTGTTTTTGTCCCTTTGATGGATGCCATGTGCTTTCTCCTTTTTTGTGTTTTCAGTATAGCAGAAGCGGGATTCAGCAACAATCCCCCCAAGAAAACGTGCACGGCACAAGAACTCCGCCTCGCACCTTATGCGGACGAAGCCCGCTCCGGGATTGCCGAATGCCCTTCGCCCTCTTATAGTAGGGGGCATGAACACGTCCAGACGCCCGGGTATCCCGAAGATCGCGCTCTTCTTCTCCCTCAACTTCAAGGGCCACCGCGACTGCCTCGCGGGCATTCTCGACTACGTCCGCCTGCACAAGCCGTGGCACCTGCACCTCATGGAAGGCCGGATCGGCGGGCAGCGGCTCATCCAGATCCGGAAGTGGGGCTGCACCGGCATCATCGGCAGCCCGCTGCAGCCGGAGGCCGCCCGCCTGATTCAAAAGGCGCAGGTCCCCTCGGTGCTGTTGATGCCCCCGCCCGCTCTGCGCGTCCCCTCTAACCCGCTCTCCCGTTTCTCCTACCTGACCTACGACTCCCTCCGCATCGGACAACTGGCGGCAGACTATTTCCTCGCCAAGAACTACCAGCACTTCGCCTATGTCAACGAGCCCCTGGGCCTGTACTGGTCCAAGGAACGCAGGCAAGGGTATGCCGAGCGGCTCCGGCAGGCAGGCTTCGCCTGCGAGGTTTACGACACGCGCTCACCGGCCGAGAAACAGGACTGGGCCGTGGAGCAGCCTCACCTGACGGCCTGGCTCAAGGAACTGCCCAAGCCGGTCGCCCTCTTCGCCTCCATGGACGAGCGCGGGCGGCAGGTCATCGACGCCTGCATGGAGGCGGGCATCGCCGTGCCGGATCAGGTCGCCGTGCTGGGCGTGGACAACGACGAGATCCTCTGCGAGGCCACTTTCCCCCCGCTCTCCAGCATCGAGATGGACATCCGCCAGAAGGGCTACCTCATCGCCGAGCACCTCGACCGGCTCCTGCACGGGCGTAAGCCGCGCAAGCAGGTCATCACCGTCCAGCCCCTGCGGGTGGTCCTGCGCCGTTCGACCGACACGGCCGCCAGCATCAACAACCCGGTCTTTCAGGCGCAGCGCTTCATCCGCGAGACCGCCTGCCTCTCCCCCATCCGCGTGCCCGAGGTGGCCCGCATCATCGGCGGCTCGCGGCGGTTCGCCGAGAAGCGCTTCAAGGCCATCGTCGGGAAGACCATCCTCGAGGAGATCCAGCACATCCGCATGGAGAAAGTCTGCCAGCTCCTGACGGAAACCCGCATCCCCCTGCACGAGATCGCCCGGCGCTGCCAGTTCAAGCACGCGAACTACCTGGCGCGCCGCTTCAAACTGCAGTTCGGCCTGACCCTGAGCCGGTTCCGGGAGAAGGCGAGCCCGTCGTAAACCTGACGCACCGCGGCACGCATCATAATCGCGAACCGCGGCCACCGGGTACCGAGCCCTTCGCGAGCCCTTCGGGAAACCACTGGACGATCTGGCGCAGCGTGGTGTACGCTGTGTTCGCTAGTCTTGGGAGCGTTCCTTCGGGGGCGCTGATGAGCGCGTTCAACCGCGCTTTGTATTGGCTTTTCTGCATGCGGCGGTAGGCTACAGCCGCGACCGGCCGCAAGGACGGCGTTTTCTAGATGAAGGAAAAAACATGAGAAGAATAACCGTCTTTGCGGGGCTGGGCCGTGTCATCGGGTTCGGCGTGATAGTGCTGGCCGGATGTGTCCACGAAGATAAAAAAGCGGCTTTGCCGAATCCGCCGCCGCTTTTCAAGGCGCAGGAAGTCGGACGGGCCGATCCCGTGCTGCGGGTGGTCGAGTTCCCTGATGAGAAGGAGGGCATGGTTCCGCGTCCCGTCTATCAGGCCGGCCACAAATGCGTGACCACCCGGATCGCCGGAAGCCGGCAGATGAAGGATCAGGCTCAGCTCGTGAAGATCTATGCGGCCGACAAGGAACTCTGCTCCCTGACCTGGTGGGGGTCGCTCAAAGGGCTGGGCTGCGGCTGGCCGTTTGCGCCGATCGAGGGCGAACCAGACTCGCTGGCAGTCGACGTGAAGACCGGCATCACCACCTACTCCAAACCCTACCGGACAACGGCCGGAGAGCGGGCGGTCTTCACTTACACGGTGAAGCCGCTCCGCAACAGCCGGATCGAAGTGGCCTGGGAGACGGGCTCCAAGGAGGCGGTGAGCCTGTGGGTCGTTTTCGGCACCCATTACCGCGGCAAGAAGATCACCGTCGGCGGAGTTGAAATGACCCAGCACTCGCGGGAAGAGCTGGAGAACAAGACCGCCACGTGGCAGTCGTTCTCGGGCGATTTCGTGTTCGACGCCAACGATCCGGTCAACGGGTTCAAGCTGGAGCTGGGAGACCTTTCCGGCGGGAACAATGAAGGCGTCGCCGTTCACGACAAAGGGCAAAGCGTCCACTACTCCGCCTCATACCGGACCGGCACCAAAGGCGATCCGACCCGCGGGCGCATCGTGATTGACCTGGGCGACGTCGAGTTGCCTTCGGCCGCCTTGCCGCCGCCGGTGGGCGGCATCGATTTCTGGAAGAACGACGCGACGCACGTGCCGCTTCCGCCGACCCGGAACGTGATGGTCAACCCCAGCTTTGAGCAGGGCCTGCGGTATTGGGCCTGGATCGGCGGCGGCGCGAAATACACGCCGACCAACCGGCCCAAATACGAGGTGGTTCAAGAGGGACTTTTTGGCCCGTCGGCGCTCAAGATCAATCCGGTGCAGATGCAGTCGCCCAGCATTCACACCTTGCCGATGTCGCTGAACAAAGGCAGGACCTACACCCTCAGTTTCTATGCCCGGATCGTGGAAAAGGGAAAGAAGGGCGGCGTCAGCGTCGCGCTTTCCAACGCGGCGCGCGGCGGCACGATCTCTTCGGCGCCGTGGGGCGATGTCGAAAACAAGGACGCGCGCTTCCAGATCACGGACGAGTGGGCGCGTTATCACCGGACTTTCGTGGCGGATGCCGCCGGCGTCAAGGTGAACCTTTCCTGCGGACAGGAGGCGCTCTTTGACGGCTTCCAGCTGGAAGAGGGCGACCTGCCGACCGAATTCGTCTGCGCGCCCATCGAAGGCAACTTCACCACGGTCAACCCGGACAACGACCTGCGCCCCGGCGAACCGATGGATGCCGGGTTCGTCTTCATCGGAAAGCCCCAGACCTGCGGCGAAGTGGCCGTGACCATCCGGAATCCGTTCCGGGAGGTTCTCTATACCGCCACCCTTCCTGTGACGATCGACGCGACGGGCAGGCAGGTTGTCAAGGTGCCTCTCGCGGACACCCTGTTCGGCACCGGCGTGTTCGTCGTTCAGGCGGAATACCGCGTCGCGGGCGTTACGCCCTATTACGAGTTCTACCGCTTTGCGATTATGAAGCCGCTGGACAACACGCAGCCGACCAAAAAGCTCATCGGCACCCTGCTGGGCGACTGCTACCGGGTGTCGCGGGGCGAGGATCTGGCCCGCAAGTACATGGAGTGGGGCTGGGGCGGCACCTCGTGGACCGGCATCGATGTCATCAACAGCGACACGTTTGGGCGGCAGCTCCTCAAGAAGTACAAGTTCACGAACGCGCAGACCTCCCTCTCCGGCTACCTCTTCCGCAACCGCAAACCGGAAGAGACGCCCTGGTGGAATAAGGAGCGCGATGTCTACGACCTGGACGCCATCACCCCCGAGGTGGTCCGGTATGTGGAAGACAAGGCGTACGAGATGCTTTCCAAGGTGGACAAGGAGCTGCTGCCCTATACCGCGTACGGCAACGAAGAGGAAAGCTCGCGCTATCCCGGTGGCGGACGGTTCGCCGACTACGCCAAACTTCAGATGGCCGTCGGCCGCGCGGCGCATCGGCTGGGCATCGGCTGCACGCCGACCAGCGGGACTTCCGGATACAACCTGCTCCGCGGCTTTGAGCCTTATGAAGGGTACCTGAAGGCCGCGCATGAGGCGGGCTTCAAATACGACGCGCTGGCGGTCCACCCCTACGGCAGCATCGACAAGGGGTCGCTCTCGACCTCGGATCTGGACGAAGAGGCCGCCCGGCTCATCGAGCAGGGCAAGCGTTACGGCTACGGCGACGAGACGCCCATCCTGTTTACGGAGTTCTTCAACCTCCCGGAAACCTATGTGCCGGAATGGGGTGCGGGACCAAGCTACGATGCCTATCCGTCGGGCAAGCCGACGTACGACTTCGGCAACCGCGAATTCGTCCAAGCCGCTTCCGCCATGCGGTTGTACATCATCTGCATGAAATACTGGCCGCGGATCCAGTGCGCGAACATCTGGGTTTCCAAGCCCTTTATGGATTTGCACCTCACCCCCATCGTCCTGTGCAAAGCGGTCAACACGCTGGGGCATTTCATGGGCGACATCGCCTTTACGGACGACATCCGTCCGGCGGCCGGCATCCGGGGCTATGCCTTCAGGCTCCCGGACGGCACGGGGCTGGCTCCCGTGTGGACCACGCAGGCCGACGTCGAGAACGGCCTCAAAAAGTGCCCGGTGCTGGCGGTGAAGTTTGGCCAGCCCGTTGAATTCTATGACTTCATGGGGAACGCGCGTTCTGCTGAAAAGGACAAGGCCGGTTACACCAAGGTGGTGCTGACGCCCGCCCCGCTTTTCGTCAAAGCGAAGGATGTGAAGAAACTCGCCAAGGCTTTGCAGGAGGCCGAACCCGACGACAGCGCGTCCTCGCTCGCCGTCTCCTTTGTTCCGCAATTGGACGGGTCGGTTGCCGCCAAGATCAAAAATCTCACGGGACGCGTGCAGAAAGGCGTTCTGGAGGCCGGCGGACAAAAAATGCCTTACGGACTCAAAGCGAACGAGGAGTCCGTCCTCACGGTTCCCGCTTCGGGGGACGGCACGGCCTGTGACGTGATGCACCGCTGGAATATCGTCTATAGGCTGATTCCCGAAAACGGCGAAGCGCTCACGGATGAATGGAAGATGGATTACTTCTACGTCACCCGGGCAGAAGGCGCGCCGGACTGGGGCAAGGTGCCTTCTCTTGTGATGACCAACCGGTGTTTCGGGAAGGCTCTCCCGCACGACATCAAGCCCGGAGACCAGGAGGCGTCCTTCAAAATGGCCTGGGACAAGGAAAATCTGTATCTGCGCCTGGAAGTGACGGACGATAAAATCCTCACGTTCCCGGACCGGTGGGCCAAAAGCCAGTCCGAGCAGCGGCTGTGGGAGCATGACGGCGCGCTGGAAGTTTACCTCGATACCGGCGCGAACGGCCGGACCAATCCGTCGAAAAACTTTGACAACGACGACTACCGTTATGATTTCGCCCTGCCGAAGAATGGACAGTCCGGCGCGGGTGTGGTCCGCCGTTTCCGCGAGGTCTATCACCAGTTGGCGGACGGCGTCAACATGGCCACCCGAGAAGAGGCCGCGCAGAAGATCGGGTGCGATTGCCAGCGGACGGACAAAGGGTTCACCCTGACCCTCACCTTTGCCCAACGGTACATCGAGCCCATTGTCCTCAAGCCCGGCTTTCTGGCCGGCTGCGGCCTTTACGTCCACGACCACGATGCGGATGCCTGGAAGAATGTGAAGGGCCTGAGCACATCCACCGAACCCGGCAAGCCCTGCGACCAGCACCCCGAGCGCTGGCCGCTGATGCTGCTGCAACCGTAGGGACAGAGTGAGTTTTCACAGACGGTCAAACGTCCCGAAAATCGCGCTCTTTTTCTCCCTCGAGGAGATCCACCACGTCCGCATGGGGAACGTCTGCCAGCTCCTGACGGAAACCCGCAGCCCCCTGCACGAGATCGCCCGGCGCGGCCAGTTCAAGCACGCGAACTATCTGTCGCGCCGCTTCAAACGGCCGTTCGTCCTGACCCTGAGCCGGTTCAGGGAGAAGGCGAGCCCGGCGTAAGCCTGACGCACGGCGAGGCCACGGAAAACGCTCGTTTCTCCGCCGGCAGAGCGGCGGAGCTACAGAGCTAATACACTTTTTGTGATACGGCTCGGGCTTACCCGTAGACCGGGCCGAAGTTCTTGCAGGCGCGGTAGTCGGCGCCGATCGGATCGTCGATGCCGAACAGCCCCCACACGTGCGGGCGGAAGGCCTGTTCCTCCGGCACGTTGGACATGGCCACCGGAATGCGCAGCATCGCCGCCAGCGTGATCA
>CAYZQL010000036.1:0-21414 GCA_964480555.1 uncultured Lentisphaeraceae bacterium
CCTGGCCCATGTTTCCCTCCGACCTGATGAGCGTCCTGATCGTGCTCGCCACCCAGACGCGCGGCACCACCCTCTTCTTCGAAAAAATGTTCGAGAGCCGCATGTACTTCGTGGACCACCTGATCGGCATGGGCGCGCGGATCGTGCAGTGCGACCCGCACCGCATCGTGGTGACCGGCCCCGCGCCGCTCCACGGCACGCGCGTCGCCAGCCCCGACATCCGCGCGGGCATGGCGCTGCTGGTGGCCGCGCTGTGCGCCAAGCGCGAAACGGTGATCCACAACGCGGGCAGCATCGACCGCGGCTACGAGTCGGTCGAGGTCGAGCTGTGCCGCCTCGGCGCGAACATCGAGCGCGTGAACGACTGAACCTGAACGCCGATCCGCCTTCTCAAGGAGCCTTATGACCGAGTTTCTGAAAACCTGCGGCCCCCTGACGCAAGCCGTGTGCGCCTCGTTCTTCACGTGGGGCGTGACCGCCCTCGGCGCGGCGCTGGTCTTTTTCTTCAAGACGATCAACCGCAGCGTGCTGAACGGCATGCTGGGGTTCGCCTCCGGCGTGATGATCGCCGCCTCGTTCTGGTCGCTGCTCGCGCCCGCCATCGAGATGGCCGAGCGAGCGGGCGGCTCCGGCACGCTGCCGGCCGTGACCGGTTTCCTGGCCGGGGGCGGCTTCCTCTGGCTCTCCGACAAGCTCCTGCCGCACCTCCACCCGGGCGGCCACCATCACGCCGAACCGGAGGGCATCCACACACACTGGCGCCGCAGCGTGCTGCTGGTGCTGGCCATCACCCTGCACAACATCCCCGAGGGGCTCGCCGTGGGCGTGGCCTTCGGCGCGCTGGCGGTCGACGGCAGCGGAGCGACCTTGGGCGGAGCCATCGCGCTGGCGCTGGGCATCGGGCTTCAGAACTTTCCCGAAGGCGCGGCCGTCTCGATCCCGCTGCGGCGCGAGGGCTTCTCGCGGTGGAAAGCGTTCGTCTACGGCCAGGCCTCGGGCGTCGTGGAGCCGATCGCCGCCGCCGTCGGCGTCATCGCCGTCACCTCCATGTCGGCCGCCCTGCCGTATGCGCTCTCCTTCGCGGCGGGCGCGATGATCTACGTGGTCGCCGAGGAGCTGATTCCGGAAGCGCAGCAGACGCGCGGCTCGGACGTGCCCACGATGGGCGTCATGACGGGGTTCGCCACCATGATGTTCCTCGACGTGGCGCTGGGCTGACTGCGACGCTCCCCGCGTTCACGGGACGATCACGGTAAGCGCGCGGGGAAGCACGTCGATGGCCAGGGGCGTCGTGCCGATGATGTCGCCGTCGGCCTGAACCGTCAGCGGCACGCCGCAGTGCACGGTCACGCGCCGTCGAGCCGCAAACCCGTAGATGACCCGGTTGGAAGGCCGAAGGCGCAGGCTCTTGAGAAGGTAGTACCACGGATACTCGAGCGGCGTTTTCATGCAGATGACGCAGACGTCGAGCTGCCCGTCGTCCGGCCGGATGTCGGGTCCGTGGGGGTGCAGCCCTCTGGCCAAAGCCCCGCAGTTTGAGATCAGCACGTCCGTCGCCTCGTAAACATGCCGCTCGCCGTCAACCGTGATCTCCATCCGACGCGGCCGCGCCTGAAGCACCTTCCACACCGCGGTGCCCACATAGGCGGAAAGCCCGAAGAGGCTTTTGCCCAGACGGGAGGTGCGCCGGATGACTTCAGCGTTGATGCCGACTCCCGCGTTCAGGAGGTAGGTGTTCCCCCCCATCCGCATCGCGTCGAGCCGCCGGGTGTTCCGCGGGCCGGCCAGCACGCCGACCGCCGCCTCGACGTCGAGAGGAAGGCCCAGCTCGCGCGCCACAAGGTTTCCCGTGCCTGCGGGCACGATGCCGAGCGGCACCGGCCCGCCCACCAGCGCGTGGGCAACCGCTGAAACCGTGCCGTCGCCCCCCGCCGCCACCGCGCAATCAAAGCCTTCGCGCAAACGCCCGGCGACAAGCTCCGCGACCGGACACCCCGGCTGGATATCGACCCACTCGTAGGTGAGCCCCGACGCGCCAAAACGGTCACGCAAGACCGCGCGCAACTTTTCGCGCGTCCCCGTGTGAATCGTCGGAGCCACAATGACCAGAGCCTTCATGCGACACCCGCCTGCCGACCCATGTACGCCCGCGCCGCTTCGCAGCACACGTCCACGCCGGGGTCACTGCTGAGCGTTTTCAGAAACGTCTCGCGGAACTCCAGCGCCTTGCGCTCCGCGGCCAAACGCAGCGCGGTCGCGTTCCGGAATCCGCCGATCAGCCAGCCCACTTGGATCAGCACGAAATCGGAGAGTGTCCGCACATGGCCGTAATCGACCGAATGCCCCACGCGCACCGCAGCCACCACCTCGGGCGACGGGGCGCCCAGAACCTGCAAGCCCCACGCGATCTCGGGATTGCGCTCCAGCGATCCGTCCGCGATGACGGTCTCCAAGACCCGGAAGATGTCGAGCTTGTCGGCGTCCCGCACCAGGTGCGTCAGCCGCGCCGTCTCAGCCTCTAACGTCGCGGGCACATCTTTCTTGTTGTGCAGCGCCACCGCCGCCAGGACCCGTTTGCGCGTCTCGTCGCCGAGCCCCTCCAGAAGCCGCTCGGACCCGATCACCTCCACGCCGCGCACCGCATGGTCGATCGACGCCGAATCCCGGAAGGTGCCGTACTCTTTCAGCTGCGGATGCCGGCCCACGTCGTGCAGGAGCGCGCACGCCTCCCCGGCCACCTGCGCCTCGGGCGGCCAGCCCTCGCCCGCCATGATGCGGCAGGCATCCGCCACCACACACCGCGTGTGGTCCACCTTCAATTGGTGCAGGTGCGGCAAGTGACCCGCCCCGTCGCGGAAGCCGTCCACATACGCGTGGTACCGGCGCGTCAGTGTTTCCAGAAACTCACGAGTCATGGGTGGCCGCTTACAGATCGATGATCGAGATCGTCTGCTTGTCGTCCGCCGTGTGCGGGCCGTAACTCAGATCGATGTTGGAAACGTACACTTTGTTGCCGAGGCGGATGCATTCGGACGGCGAATCCAGCTCGCCTTTCAGCCCGTCGTTCGGCGGGTTCTTGGCGACCAGAACCGCGGCGCCGGACTTCGTGCAGACACGGATCACCGCATTGCCCATGAAGTCCGCGAACCAAATGCTCCCCTCGCCGTCATACTGCATGCCGTCCACGCTCTCGGCGCAGGCCACGGTCGTGAACAGCTTGCCCTCTTTCACGGCGCCGGACTCGTCCAGCGTGAGCCGCCAGATCTCCTTGTCGCCAAAGTTCGCGACGAACAGGTCGCCGCAGCAGTCGAAGCAGAGCCCGTTGGCGCCGACTTTGACCGCGCCCCGGGTCTTGAGGGTGAAGATCACATGCGGGTCTTTCGTCGTGCCGTCCACTTTGAGCGGCGAGTCCGCCTTGAGCTCGGCCAGCTTGAAGCGGTAGGTGCCGCTGTCCATGGGGTCGCCCTCGCCGAAGGTGGTCTCGTTCACGTAGAGGCTGTCGCCTTTGGCGGCGATGCCGTTCGCGGCGTGCAGCCCGACCGCCACAACTTCGGCGCGCGCCGCTTTGCCGCCTTCGAAGACCACACGCAGCACGCGCGATTTGCCCAAGCCTTTGCCCGCGTGGTTCTGGTTGTCAGAGACATACAGGTTGCCGTCGGAGGCGAAGACCAGCCCGAGCGCACTGCAGGCCCCCGTCTCGGGATGCTGCGGGAGGTCGATGATCTTCTCGACCGTGTCGCTCTTCGTGATCTTCGCGATGCAGCTCGTCTTGCCGCTCGCCAGATTGTTGATCGAGAGCCAGACCTCCCCGTCCTTGACCGTCATGCCGTCCGGGTTGGTGTACTGCCCCGACAGGTCGATCCCCAGCCGCGGCGTCTTCAGGGCAGGCGCGGCGCAGCAGCTCCCGTCACCCGCGTGTCCGGCTCCGGCGGCTTTCGCCTTCGCCTGAAAAGGGCACTTCCCGCATCCCGTCAGCCCGACCGTCACCACCGCCGCCATCGCCGCCATCATCCACTGTTTCATATCGCCTCTCCTCTTTTTGCCTTGGCTTCACTCACCCGACCGAAAGAAACACCGCCAGCGCGGTCAGCAGATAGCAGACCACCGTGACGATCAGCACTTTGTCCGTCAGGAGCACCTTTTCGGGCCGCCCCCCCTCATCGTGCCGGTAGACCAGTTCAAGATACCGGAAAAGGCCGAACACGACAAACGGAATGGTCAGGCCCAGCCGGTTTGTGCCGAAACGCCGGACCGTCTCCTCCGAGAGCGTGTAGATCGCATAGCAGACCAGCGTGGCGGAGGCGATGACGGCGATCTGCAGGTCGAGCAGGTACCGGTCGTACCCGGCCAGCGCCTCGCGGTGTTGCGTGCCGGTGCCCTCCAGCAGGACCTTCTCGTGCCGCCGCTTGCACAAGGCGAGAAAGAGCGCCAGCAGGAAGGTGCAGAGCAACAGCCACGGCGAGATGCGCACCGTCAGCGCCGTCGCGCCCGCGATGGCGCGCAAGACGAAGCCCGTCGCAATCACAAACACGTCAACGTACGGGATCCGCTTGAATGCGAACGTGTAGGCGAACTGCATCAGGCAGTAGCCGGCCAGCACCTCCGTGAAAGCCCGCGGCAAGGCCAGCGAACCCGCCATTCCGGCCAGCAGCAACAGCGCGGCCACGGCCACGGCGGCTCTCATGCCGATCAGGCCCGCCGCCAGGGGGCGCAGTCGCTTGACCGGGTGCGCGCGGTCGGCGTCGATGTCGCGCGCGTCGTTGATCAGGTACACGCCGCTGGAAACGCAGCAGAAACAGGCCACCGCCACGACCTCGAGCACCACCGGCAGAACACCCTGCACGTTCGCCCGCTGGCTCGGGTCCCACTTCGCGAAGAAATAGGCGGCCGGCACCACGCCGTTCTTGAGCCACTGTGCCGGACGCAACGCGCGGAGCCATGCGGCCGCGGACGCAACGCTCACGGCCTCGCCCCCGGACGCGGCGACCGGCGGAACCCGCACCGCGACCACAGCCGCAAGACCATCGTGACCGCCTCGTAGGCGATGTTGGCCCGCATCTTGGAGTACCCCGAACGGCGGTCCTCGAAAGTGATCGGGATTTCTTTGACCGTGAAGCCCTTGATCCAGGCGGTGTGCGTCATCTCGATCTGGAACGAATAGCCGTTCGAGGTGATGCGGTCGAGGTCGATCGCCTTTAAGACCGCGCGGCGGAAGCATTTGAAGCCGCCCGTCGGATCATTGACCGGCATCCCCGTCACCAGTTTCACGTAACACGCCGCCCCCGTCGAGAGCAGGAGCCGGCTCATGGGCCAGTTCATCACGCGGATGCCGCCGATGTAGCGCGACCCGAGAACCAGATCCGCCCCCGACCGAGCCGCCTGCAAGAGCCCCGGCAGGGCCTTGGGGTCATGCGAAAAATCGCAGTCCATCTCGCAGATCAAATCGTAGTCGCGCTCCAGCGCCCACTTGAAGCCGGCGATGTACGCGCGCCCCAGCCCCTCCTTACCGGCCCGGTGCAGCACAAACACGCGCTTATCCCGCGCCGCGATCTCGTCCTCCACCGCACCGGTCCCGTCGGGCGAATTGTCGTCCACGAAGAGGATGTTCGCCTCCGGCACCTGGCTCAGGACCGCCTCGGACATGGCCACGACATTTTCCCGTTCGTCATAAGTCGGTATGATGATCAGCGCTTTTTCACTCATTTGGCCGTCAGTATACCCGTTTTTGCAGGTCCACATCCACCCCATTTTTTGTGCCGAGCGTAATCGGCTATTGACGGGGGACGAGCGTCTGAGGCGTGTTGGGCGCGAAGGCGCGGGAGGGACGAGCGTCTGCTCGTCCGGGCGCTTTGCGCAGCCGGGGTTCTCCCCAGACCGCAAAGTTGCCCGAGCCGTCGCCGCCGGCCGAGCTGACGGTGAGCTGGAGGTTGGTCACGCCGGCCAGAGGGACGTCGACCGCCTGCGCCGCGGCATCGCCGACAACCGGGCCGAGCGTGGTGAGGGGCTTGCCGTTGCCGCTGACGCAGAAGGTCACCTGGCCGCCGCGGCCGAGCCCGGCCTGAAGCCCGGCCCACGCGGTGAAACGCGCGTAGACGCCCTCGGGAATCAGGTAGGTCACGACACTCCGCGTGCCGGTGCCGATTCCTGAAGCGAAGGTTCGGGTGACGGTCTGCCCCTGCTCGGCGACGTTGAGTTGGAGCGGCACGGGCTTCCCGTTGTTCAGGATCACGCCGAAGGTGGTGTGCCCCCAGAACGGCTTGCTGAAAAACGCGGCCTGCGGCGGATAGAGGTCCGGGAACTCCAGCGGCGCCCACGCCGTAAGGTCGGCGGCCTCAAAAGCGGCGGGCTCGTCAAAGCGCTTCCGCATGAGGCAGCCGAGCGTGAAAAGCGCGTCGGCAACCATCTTGGCGTCATAGTCGGCGGCGACCTGCTGCGCCGCGTTGACCGCATTCGTGTCGCCGGCATACAGCGCCTGGATAATCGGGACCACCTGGCCGCGGGCGTGGACGGTCGCGCCCTGCACGCGGCTTAGCAGGTTGAAGGCCGCCTCGTCCACCGATGTGCCGAGCAGTTGCGGACGGTATCCGCCGAGGTCCAGCGCGAACACGCCGTTTTCGACCGGGCCGTGGAGCAGCGCATATTGGTGCGACGCGGGCGGCGGGAGAAACTGCTTGAAGAGCGTGAACATGTTGTCCCCCGGCACCACATGCGCAGGGCAGCCCCAATCTTCCAGCGCGTGAGAGAGCGTCCCGGCGTAGCGGGCGGCATCGCCGAGTTGACCCGCGTCGAACGACGCCACGGCTTTCCCGATGTAGTAGCGCAAGACGTCATAGTTCTCGGCGGGCGTGGCCGGCAGGTGCAGGATGCGCAGGTAGCGCACCCCCGGATAGCTGTCCATCGTGGCGAAGCGGGCGTTCTCCTTGTCGGTGTGGACCAGGTCGGGGATCAGGCAGTAGTGCGCTCCGAGCGGCTTCAGCTCAGCGCCCAGAAGCTGCTTCTGCCACTCCGGCAGCGCGACCGCCGCAGCCTGCGTGATCACGGTGTGCGGGGCACCCCAGCCGCAGACCACCGAAGGGGCAAGCGCAACCGAAAGAACCGCGCACAGGGCTCTCTTAAAACTGAGGGGACGGATTGTGACGCTCATGTGACTCCTTACTTTCTGTTGAAACCATACCCCATCGGGAAACACCCTGTCAATGGGAGAAAACTCGGCCTGAATTGAAGGAAAGACCGAGGCGTTGCGGGATACAGGCGCGGCTTTCAAATGTGCCCGTAGGGTAGAATGGCCGACCAGCGCGCGGCGCCGGTTGACCGCAGGAAGGCCGCCCCGCTATAATGGGACACATGCGTGAAACCCTCGACGTCTTTCTTTTGGCGATCCTGCAAGGCATCGCCGAATTCCTGCCCATCAGCAGCTCCGGCCATCTCGTGCTCGCGCAGAGCCTGCTCAAAATCAACAACCCCGGCGTGCGGCTGGAAGTCGTGCTCCACCTCGGCACGCTGGTCTCGATCTTCATCTTTTACCGCGCCACCCTTGCCCGGCTCATCCGCGGCTGGCTGCAGGGCGACCGCGCGAGCTGGCTCGCGGCCGGGCACATCGCGCTCTCGGCCATGCCGGCCGTCTTTTTCTACGTGCTGTGCCACGACAAGGTCGACGCGTTCTTCGAGGATTCGCGGGCGGTCGGCGGGTTTCTGATCTTCACGGGCGCGGTGCTGTGCGCGCTGCGCTGGATGGCGTGCGGCAACGGCGAGGTCACCGCCGCGCGGGCGCTGCTGGTCGGGATCGCGCAGGCGCTGGCGGTCCTGCCGGGGATCAGCCGCTCCGGCATGACGATCTCCGCGGCGCGCATGGCCGGGATCGCGCCCGACAAGGCCGCCGAGTTTTCGTTCCTGATGAGCGCCCCCCTGCTGATCGGCGCCGCGGGCATGGACTTCATGGGCATCACGCCCTCTTCCGGCGCGCACGCGCTGCCGGCCTGGCTCCTGCTGACCGCCGCCGGGATCTCAGCCGCCGTGGGATACGTCTCGATCTCCCTGCTGGTGCGCGTGTTGCGCGCAGGCGGCTTCTGGCTGTTCGGGCTTTACTGCTTCCTCGCCGGACTCGCGGCCCTGCTGTTCGCCTAACGTCACCGCTTGAGCGCGGCCACGATGGCTTTCAGCTGCCGCAACTGCTCTTCCGCAAGAGCGCCGACCGGTGCTTGCGCATTAGAGTTGGGCCCGACGTCGAGCGTCACGGCGCCACCCTTTGCCGTCACCTCGCCAACCCACTTCGCCCACGCCTCGTCCGGATAGCGGGTGTCCCGCGCCCCCCAGCTTTTCCCCAAAAACGTCAGCACGTGCCACTGCGAGCCGTCCAGCCAGCGCCCCTCACAGGCATGTTTAAAAGGCTCATTGAGCTCGCCCGCCGTGTAATCCTCGGCATCGGTCCAGCGCTTCAGGCTGACGCCGGGATTGAACGTCACCACGGCCTTCGGATGGCCGTGCTTGACGGCCGCGGCGTACACCCGGGCGATCTCGGAGTTGAACCCGATCCACTCGTACCCGCCGTCGAACCACCACCCCGAGACCGACTCTCCATAACGATCCGACCACTCCTGAATCACCTTCGCCCACTTTTGTGCGAAAGCGAGGTCGATCTTGCGGTCGCGGTTCTCCTGCGCCTCCGGCAACCCGAACGCTCGGATCGCCCGTAGGTCGCGGTTCGGCGTCTGACACGGCAGATACAGCATCAGCCGGATCCCGTGCGGCTTCAGCGCCGCCGCCAGCTCCATCGGCAAATCGCGCGCCGCGCACCGCTCCCCCCGCGCGTAGCCGGCGACCGCATCGTACGCGGCATTGGGCGCATTCATATAGCCCGAGTTCTGCCCCAGCGTGAAGACAAAGTAACGCACCCCGGAATCGGCCAGCTGCTTGGCCAGCGCCGGCACATCGAATTTTTCGACAGACTGGAAGTTGGACGCGTCGGGAAGGAAGTGCATGAACGCGCCGACCTTCGCCTCCGCCATCCAGTCGGCCGCCGGATTTTTTTCACCCGCACAAGCCGTCCCCGCGATCAGCCACGCCGCACAAAAACGCACCGTTCCGTTCATTCTCTTCCCCTTTTGTTCAAACCCGCCCGATCGGCGATAAAAAAATTCGCTTGGCGGCCCGCGTCTCCCGGCGTGCGTTGCCGCTCAGATCACAATCGCACCGAGCCCCGAAAGGCGCTTCCGCACCGCCTCCGCACCGATCTCGGCGACCGGTTTGCGGGCCGCGGCGGCCAGAGCGGCCGTGACGCCTGCGGCCTCGCCGACCTGATTCAGGTTGACCATCACCCGGACCGCGCCGAAGGCGCCGCGGTCCGTCGCGATCATTCTGCCGGACAGCACGATGTTTCGCGCCTTGTCGCTGACCATGGCGGACAAGGGGATCTGATAGAAATCCCCCTTGGGCGCTTTGAATTTGAACGCGCCGGTTTTCGGGTCATGCACATCGACGGGATAGGTGCCGTTCGCGATGGCATCCGGAAACCGCCTGCAGGTCAGCACGTCCGCTTCGGTCAGCGCGTAGTTCGCTTGGAACGACCGCGTCTCGCGGATTCCGATGCAGGAAGACAGATCGAGCAGACAAGGCTTGTTGTCCTTGCCGCCGTATTTCCGCGCGATGCCCATATACGCGCGGATCTGGCGGCGGCCCTCGATTTCGGCCGCCGTCAGTTGTGCGGCATCCGAAGCGACCGTGCCGAAAACATGGGTGTACGCGCACATCGTCACGCCGGGCGAGCCGGGTATCGTTTCTCCCCAACCGTGATCCGGCGCCAAACCGAACTCCTCTCGGTGCCTGTTGATGAGCGTGAAAAAATCCGGCGGCAAGCCGGAAATATCCGCACAAGTTGTGGGCGGCTGCAACCCCTGGCGGATCTGAAAGGGCAGCCCGGCGTCCCTGGCCAAATCGCCGTCACCTGTGGCATCCACAAAAACGGCGGCGCGGATCGCCTGGCGCCCGTTCTTGTTCTCGATGAACACGGCTTTAACCATGCCCTCTTCCATCTGCGCGGAGGTATAGAAAGTGTGCAGATAAGGCGTGATCTTGTTCTCGACAACCAGCCGGTCCAATTCGATCTTCAGCTCCTCGGTGTTGAGGAGAAACCCGACCCGCCCCTTGTCCACAACGGCGTCGATCAGCCTGAGGCGCTCGATCATCTCTCGGGTCAGCCCGCCGATGACCTGCGTCTTCCCCGGATTATCGTGCAGTTTGTGCCAGACGTTCACCAGCCCCGACGTGGCCACGCCGCCGAAGGCGTTCTGTTTTTCGACCAAGGCCACCGTTGCGCCCATCTGCGCCGCGCGGACTGCGGCGAAGACGCCCGTACAGCTGCCTCCCAGCACGCACACGTCGCACGTCTGCACGACAGGCGTCGTCCGGGGGCGCTCCTCGATCATGGCCGTGGGCGGCGCGACCACGCCCGCTGCCGCTTCCCTCCGCTCCTGGGCCATCAGGCTGCCGCCGGCGGCCAGAGCGCCATATTCCAAAAAGTTCCTGCGTGTGACCATTTGCATCCCCTCATCGGTAACTTTAACGGTAGGGACGCCTCCCCGAGGCGTCCGCGGCGGTTTCGGGAAAACCGCCCTACCCGAGTTAACCGTACCGTTCCTTCCCGCTCCGCGGGCGACGGGCTCACCTGCAGAGCGCGAAACCGCCCACGCACGTGTCCGCCCCATACCCGTAGCTCTTGACCTTCACGAACAGCTCGCGCCCTCCGCGCAGCGCCTCCGGGATCGCGAACAGGTGTTCCGACGCCCTCGTCTCCAACAGCGGCGTCTCGCTCCATGCGGCGCCGTCCCCCGAGGCGAAAATATGCGCCGGCTCGCCGGTCTTGCGGTGCTTGCTCAGCGCCGCCAGAATCGCGAACCGCGTAGCGCCTTTGCCCTTATCCGCCAGCGGCAGGCGGTAGACCAACTCGTCCACATAGAACCACCACGTCCCGCAATTGCCGCCTTTGCCGCTCACGAACGCCGCCTTTGTCGCCGCCGCGTCCTCGCCGATCAGCAGGCTCCACAGCACATCCTCGCGCCCCTCGAAAGGCAGCGGGATCGTCCGCGCAGGCTTGCCCAAGTCCGGCAGCACCCCCGCCTGACACCCCTTCTCCATGTCCACGTAGACCCGCGCCGCGATCCGGCCCTCCCGAATCCCATAAATCCAATAGCCGTTGACGCTCTTGACGTGCGTGGCCTGCATGACCTTCGTTTTAGGCAGCGCGAAAACCGACAGGCTGTTGCCATGGACATGGCCCGCCAGCAGCCAGAGCGGCGCCGTCTGCTCCGCGAAAATCTCCCGAACCATGGCGGGTATCCCGCGCTCGCGTTCCGTCATGCCGAGCGAGGGCTGGTGCACCAGCACGACCGCCGCCTTGTCCCGCGGCAAGGCCGAGCAGGCCTTGCGTATCCACGCGCGTTGCCGCGCGTCGATCGCGCCGTCATGCCCGCCGTTCCAAACCTGAAAGCAAATACCCGCAGCCTCGAACGCCTCGTAAGGCCGGCACTCGGGGAAAACCTTCCTGAAAAATGCGGCGTCCGTCTCGCCCGGCATGGTGTCGTGGTTGCCGATCACCAGCTTGAGCGGGATGTCTTTACGGAGCTTCGAGGTTTCCACGCGCAAGCCCTCCAGCTCTTTCCGCGCGCGCTCCAGCCCTTTCGCGTCCGGCATGTGTCCGAAACTGCCCGAAACGTTGCACCCGTTGTCGCCCAGCAGCGCCACAAATCTCGGCGCGGGCCGCATGGCGTTCCACGCCTGGATCTGCGCAGGGAAGTGTCGGCTGTACTGCGGGAAATGCACGTCCCCGCACACCACGAACACGCTGTTTCCCGCCGCGGCGGGATCGAACCCCGCCGCGCGGAAGGCCTCCAGCCACGCCCCCGGCGACATGGCCGGCTGCTCTGCCGCAACGGGCCGCAAGGCCAAGGCCGCCCCGGCTGAGACCCCCAAGAAATAACGTCGGGTCAGTGTCATCCGTTCTTCCTCTCTTTTCGTGAATCATGCGACCGGTAGGGACGGTTCCCCGAACCGTCCGTCCACCCTGAGTAAGCCGAAGGGCGGACGCCTCGGGGGGGGGCGTCCCTACCCTTGCGGCGCGCCGGCCGAAGGGCGGCGGGCTTACTTCTGTTTCGGGCGGTAGACCTGCCGGTCGATCAGGCTCCCGTCCAGACGTTTGAGGTCAACTGTCATCTGCCCCTTGGCCCGGTCGAAGGTCAGCAGCATGTAGCTCGAGACCCGCTCGCACACCACCGCCTTGGGATCGCGGTAGACATCGCCCGGCTTGGCCACGCAGGTGTTGTAGTACGGGAACCCGTTTTTCTCAACCGCCCGCTCGGCGTAATAGCCGTATCCCGTGATGAACACCGTCCCGCGGCTGAACATCTCGTGCCACGCGCCTTTCTCGTGACCTCTGCACCGGCTGTCCGCATTCAGCAGCGTCACCGTGAAACCGGTTTTGAGGTTGCGCGTCTGTTCGTCGTACCAGGTAAACTGCTCCGAACCGCTCCGGTGATCGTGGCTCGTCTGGAACGTTGTCCCCATATCGGCCAGATGGTGCATATCCAGCGCGAGGAACGTCACATCCGCCTGCGGAATCGTGAAGGCCCAGCGCCACCCTGGCGCGGGCAGCGCGAACACGCTCAGATACGCCGTGGCGTCGACATCGTACGTTTCCTTGCTGGCGCCGGGGCGCTTGTTGACGCGCGGCCCGACCTGTTTGTCGTGGTTGCCGAGAATCGGCATAAAGGGGGTGGACGCGAAAAACGCCGCCTCGGATGCGAGCAGGCCGATATAAGGCTGGATATTTGTTATGTCGCCCGCCTGCTTGCGATTAATGATGTCCGCCACATTGTCGCCCACGGTCATGAGCATGTGCGGCTTGTCCGCCTTGAGCGCGGTCAGATCCGGCCGGCCCGCATACCCCCAGTCGCCCACGATCGCCACGCGCACGCCGTCCTCCGGGCAGGTCTGAAAACACTGCGTCTCCGATTTCTGGTCGCCCGTCTCGACACGGTAAAAGACCGCCGCCCCGCGCTGCGGCGTGTCGATCTCCACATGGTGCACGCTCCGGTCACCCGCGACAGACGCCGTCTGCGCACAGGCCGCATCCGCGCCGTAGGCGACGCGCGACGGCCCCGGCCGCACGCTCTTCCAACTCACCACCGTCTTTCCGGGCGTGCCCGAGCGGTGCGTCAGCCACACCGCCTCCACCTGAGCCTGCGCCGTCAACAGAACCCCCGCCACCCCCGCAAACAAAACCGTCCTCATTCCTTCTTCTCCCCTTTCTTGATTTTCTCGTCAGTTGATCGTGACCATCGTGCCCGTCGGCTTTCCACCCGGCCCCAGATCCCGTCCGCCGCCTGGAGCGACAAAGCCGCCGCCATCCCGGCCGCACACACACACCGACTCACACATGCCTGCACCGTCTTCATTGGCTGTCCTTCCGCCTTTTCAAGAGCGCCTGATCGCAACGCCCGTCCCCTTGTTTTCACCGCTCCAGAAAACCGTTTCCGGACCGTTTGCCCAACTTCGCTGTGACGCACCGCACGTTAACACCCCCCCGTCAAAACGGCGTCATGAAATCGTGATCTTTGCGTTAACCTGTCGCTTCCTGCCTGCCTCTTAAACCCTTTACACTACTTTTTAAAATAGCACATTCGGGCGAGCCTGTCAATCGGCCCTGCGCCTCGTGCGCCTCGTGCGCCCGACGCGCGGCGTTTGCCCGCTTGCGCCTCGCCCCTCCCATCAACTATACTTCCTTATGACGTTTGCCCTGAACACCTACCTCGCCGAACGGAAAGCCCTGGTCGAGGAACACCTCTTCGCCTGCCTGCCTGCCGCCGAGGCGCGACCCGCCCCGCTGTCAGAAGCCCTGCGCCATGCGGTCCTTTCCGGCGGCAAGCGCCTGCGCCCCATCCTCTGCCTCGCCGCCGCCGAAGCCGCGGGCGGCCAGACCGGCGACGCCCTCCCGCCCGCCTGCGCCGTCGAACTGCTGCACACCTACACCCTCGTCCACGACGACCTGCCGTGCATGGACAACGACCTCCTGCGCCGCGGCCAGCCGACCGTCCACGCGAAGTACGGCGAAGCGCTCGCCGTCCTCGCCGGCGACGCCCTCCAGACGCTCGCCTTCGAAACCCTCGCGCGCACTCCCGAGAAGTCGCCCGGCACGCTCGCGCGCCTCGTGTCCGAACTCGCCGCGGCCGCCGGCGCCGCCGGCGTCATCGCCGGCCAAGTCGAGGACATCCGCTTCGCCGCCGCCCCCACGCGCGACACGATCGACTACGTGTTCCAGCACAAAACCGCCGACCTCTTCCGCGCCGCCGTCCGCCTGGGCGCCATCGCCGCCGCCGCGCCGGAAGCCGACCTCGCGCGCCTCTCCACTTTCGCCGACGGCCTCGGCTTCGCCTTCCAGATCATCGACGACCTCTTGGATGCGGCGGAAGCCAAAGCCGATGCGAAGCCGGAGCTCTCCTGCCTCGACGTCATGAGCGAAGCCGAGGCGCGCGACTGGGCCGCGCAGCACACGCGGCGCGCGGTCGCTGCGCTCGCGGACCTGCCGGGCGACACCGCGCCGCTCGCCGCGCTCGCCGAAAACCTCCTCTCCCGCATCCTGTAGCCCCTCACAGCCCCGTCCCTTTGAGAACACCTCCCCCAGGCCAGAACACATGAACGTATCCGCCCCCCGCATCCTCGTCACCGGCGCAACCGGCCTTCTCGGCCGGCCGGTCCTGCGCGCCTGCGCCGACATCCCCGGCGCGCGCGTCACCGGCGCGGCTTTCCGCCGGTCCGGCCCCGGCCTCGAGCGCATCGACCTCTCGCAGACGGGACAGCTTCCCGCCTGGCTCGACCGCCTGGCGCCGGACATCCTCATCCACGCCGCCGCCGAGCGCCGTCCCGACGTGAGCGAGAAAGACCCGGACGGCACGCGGCGCCTCAACGTCGGGGCCACCGCAACCCTCGCGCAGTGGGCCGCCGCACGCGGCGCGTTCCTGATCTACATCTCCACGGACTACGTGTTCGACGGCACGCGCCCGCCTTACAGGCCCGCCGACGCCACGCGTCCGCTCAACGCCTACGGGCAAAGCAAACTCGACGGCGAGCGCGCCGTGCAGGCTGCCGCGTGCGACGCGGTGGTCCTGCGCGTGCCGATCCTCTACGGCGAAGTCGAGACGCTCGACGAGTCGCCGGTGACGGTGCTCGCCAAAAACATGCTGAACGCCCGGCCCGGCGAGCGCCTCGCCATGGAGCACTGGGCCACGCGCTACCCCACGCACACCCGCGATGTGGCCGCCGTGCTGCGGCAGCTGGTGCTCCACAAGCTGGACCACCCCGGCTTCGCCGGCGTCTTTCACTGGAGCGGCAACGAGCCCATGACCAAATACGAGATGGCCCGCGCGTGCGCGCCCTTCGCGGGGTTCGACCCGGACCGCCTCGTCCCGGACGCCACGCCGCCCGCAGGCGCGCCGCGCCCCAAGGATTCCCACCTCGACTCCTCGGACCTCGAACGGCTCGGCATCGGACAGCGGACCCCCTTCAGGGCCGCGCTCCCCGCGATCTTCTCGGCGCTGAAGACGTCAGCGGCACGCGCCTGACGCCGCGGGAGACGGTCGCGCGGACAACGTCCCCGCCGTCAGCCCTGCTCGTCGGAAAAATCGAGCTCGGACAGCGCCGCCGGCGACGCCTCGCGCTCATCCAGCGTGCCCGCATAGACCACGCGGCGGACCTTCAGCGTCGACGTGCGCTCCAGCGCCTCGTGCCGGACCACGATTTTGCGCGGCATCTTGTAGTCGGCCACCTGGGCGCGGCAGCGCTCGATCACCTCTTCGCGCAGGAGCGCCTCCGTCGCCTCATGCGACAGCGCCACGCCTTTGTGCCATTCGGTCACCGCCTCCGCGTCCGGCACGACGATCGCACCGACGCGTTCGCCGCTCTCGCCGCCCGCCCGGTAGCCGAGCACGAGCACGTCTTTGACAAAGGGGCAGAGCTGAATCACCTGCTCCACCTCTTCGGGGTAGATGTTCTTGCCCTCGCGGTTCACGATCAGCGCCTTCTTGCGCCCGCAGATCGTCATGTTCCGCTTCGCGTCGAACCGCACCAGGTCGCCGGTGTGAAAGAAGCCCTCGGCATCGAAAACTTCGGCTGTCGCTTCGGGGTTTTTGTAATACCCCTTCATCACATTCGGGCCTTTGACACACAGCTCCCCTGCGCCCGTGGCGTCCACTTCCGCCAGCCTGTACTGCATGTTGGGAAGCACGCGCCCCACGGTCCCCGGCACAAACCAGGCCAAGTTCGGATAGGCCACGCCCGGCGCGCACTCGGTCAAGCCGTAGCCTTCCAAGACCGGAATGCCGACCTCCTGAAAGCCCTTGAGCACCGCCAGCGAGGTCGGCGCCCCGCCGATCCCGAGCAGGCGCAGCTTGCCGCCGAACGACTCGATCACCTTCTTGCTGACGATCGCTTTCAGCCCCATGCCCAGCAGCCCGCGGGCCACCAGGCTTTTCTTCAGCCGCTCGGCCACGCGCGCGTAGAGCTTCTCAGCCATCAGCGGCACCGCCAGCATCACCGTGGGCTGCAAGACCAGCATGTCCTCCGGAAGGGTCCGGAGCGTGCGCACGAAGCTGCAGCACCCTTTAAGCCCCAGCGGCAGCATGAAGTTCGCCGTAAACGAGAACGCGTGGAACAGCGGCAGAACAGTTAGAAAATTGTCGGTCTGATAAAAGCCGACCAGCTCGACGGTGGCCGCCACATTCGAGGTGAAGTTCCCGTGCGTCAGCATGGCGCCCTTGGGACGCCCCGTCGTGCCGGAGGTGTAGATGATCGACGCGACCGTGCTTTCCTCCGGGCGGTGCGCCTCGAACCACGCCCGCGCCGCATCGCGGGCCGACGCCGCCCGGCTCATCAGCGCCTCGTACGCGTAGCAGGCGCGCCCGGCCAGGCCCGGCGCGGACGCCTCGCCCTCGCCCACCCAGACGCAGGCGCGCAGGCCGGGCAGCTTCTGCAGCGCTTGGCCGAGCACCTCGTTGAGCTTGGCCCCCGCGAAAATCGCGACGGACTCCGAATCGCGCAGGATGTGCGTCACCTCCTGCTCGCGCAGCTTGGGGTCGAGCGGCACGACCGCCACGCCCGTGCCCGCCAGCGCCAGGTGGATCTCCTGCCACTCGGGGCCGTTCTCCAGCATCAGCGCCACGTTCTGCGCGCCGGGCTTGATCCCCAGCAGGTGAACGATGGACGCCGCCCGCACCACCCGCTCCTTCAGCGCGGCGTAGCTGTGCGTCACCCACTGGCCGTTCCGGAAGAACTTCTGCGCGGACGCCTCGGGCATCTGACAGACGGCATCCTCCAGAAATGTGCGAATGGTCATCTGGCCCCCTTCCGCTTAGGGCTCCGCAACGCGGACAAAATCAAAGGCGGGCTCTTCGTACGGATGCGCCGCACGCAGGGCGCGCGTCACGCGGGCGACCGCCTCGTCCGCGCAGAGCAGCTCGACGCGGTACTCCGGCACGCGCTCGAGCACGCCGGTCTGGCCGACAAACGGGTCGCTCCCCGCCAGCGGCCGGAACTGGCCCTGCCCGAGCACCTGCCAACAGCAGCGGTCATACGCCGCGTAACGTCCGGCGCCCGCGGCGAAAAGCGCCTCTTTGACGGGCTCCAGATGGGCCTCGGGAATATAGACCGTCAGCTTGTACATGGGCTTTCGCGGGCCTGTCAGTTTTTCTCCACCACGTCCTTGACCGCCTTGAGAAACTGGTTCACGTCCGCGAAGCGCCGGTAGACCGACGCGAACCGGATGTAGGCCACCTCGTCCAGGCGCTGCAGGCGGCTCATCACCGCCTGGCCGATCATCTCCGCGGTGACCTCGCTCTCGCCCTCGAAGCCCTCGATGATCTGGTCCACCAGGTCATGGATCTGGTCGGCGCTGATCGGGCGCTTCTCGCAGGCGCGCATCAGGCCGCGCTCGAGCTTCAGGCGGCTGAACTCCTCGCGCCGCCCGTCCCGCTTGATCACCCGGAGCTCGTCCTTGACGATCTCCTCGTAGGTCGTGAACCGGTGCTCGCACGCCAGGCACTGCCTGCGGCGCCGGATCGACGCGCCCTCGCGCGCCGCCCGGCTGTCCAGGACCTTGTCGTCCAAGTGCCCGCATTTGGGACAACGCATCGCACCTCCTTCCGCGCCTTACGCGCCAGTCACAGCCATGGTGCGGTCGATGATCGTGTTGACCGTCAGGTCCCTCAGCATGCGGTTCTGGGGAATATCGAGGTTGGCCACATGCTCCAGCTGGGACTCCGGCAGGTCAAGCCCGTAAACCAGCGCCTTGATGCCGCGCGTGTTCGGCAACCGCTTCAGCATCGCCACCACCTCGTCGGCGCTCATGCCCTCCAGCTCCAGCCGCATCACCACCGCGTCCGGCTTGAGCGCCACGCACGCCTCCAAGGCCTCCGGCCCCGTCGCGAACGCCTCCACCTCAAACCCGGCGCTCGCCAGCTCTTTCCGCAGCGTCTGCCGCAGCACCGGGTCGCTCTCGCCGACCACCAGGCGGCGCGCCCCTTTGGACGCGGCCGCATGCCGGCCTTCGCCGGCGATCATGAACAGGATGCGCCCGACCTCCAGCAGCAGGTCCGGCGGATCGCACGGCTTCGCGATGAACCCGGCGATCTGCTTGTCCGCAAAATATTCCGCCATGGACGCGCGGGCCGTAAGCACCAGGACCGGATACAGCGTCCGCCCGTCCGGATTCGTGATGCGGTCCAGGAACCCGATCCCCCCCATCCCCGGCATGCCCATGTCAAGAATGATCAGGTCCGGCTGAAACGACCGCATCTTGACCAGCGCGTCCTCGCCGCTCACCGCACACAAAACCTCATATCCCTCGAACGTCAAAAAGTCACCCAACGTCTCGAGCAGACTCGGGTCGTCATCCACCAGCAACAATTTCCGTTTGTTCGTTTCCATATGCCGATAGTTTATCCCGTATCCGTATCGGTTTCAAGGGTAGAAGGGGCGTTTTTGTAATCAGTCGCGCTATCGGGCGGCTTCCAAGCCGAGGCCCAAGGCCCATTTCCAGAAAGGGATCACATGCACGCCGTCCACATCCTCTTCCTCAAGCCATGTTACTACCCGCCGCCGCGCTCCCGGATTTTCGTCGGCCGCTTCCGCCAGCGCCCGGAACTCCCGCTCCCGCGTGTCGGCCTTATCCAGCGACCAACAGCACTGGATCAACGTTTTTCCATGGGCTTCATCTATAATGAAATCGACCTCGTGGCCCACCTTCGTCCGATAATAGTCGGGGCGATGGCCCTGCCGCCTTAGCTGCATGAAGACCAAACTTTCAAGATAGCGCCCCTGATCAGCCGTCTGCCCCAACGTGAAGGCACGCTGCAACCCGAGGTCGATCACATACAGCTTGCGCTCGTTCACCTGCCGACGGCGCACCGAACGGTCATAGATCTCTACCGGAAAACACAGATAGGCATCCTGCACGTGTTCGAGATAGGCAAGGAGCGAGTTCTTGGCAACCGGAATGCCCAAGGCTTTCAATGTCCCCGTAAACCGCGTCAGGCTCAAAGAGGCGCACGGGTTCTGAAGGATCTGGCGCACCAGCGCGCGCAACGCGACAACATTCGTCACCGCATAACGGTCAACCACATCCCGAAGAATCACGGCCCCGACATATTCTTGCAGGACATCACGCCGCAACGAAGCCTCAACGCCCTGCACTTCCGGGAAGCCGCCCGTCTCGAAATATCGTCCCGCGGAATGCTGCATCACCGATCTCATCTGTGCGCCAACAGCGCCCTTCCCAGGCATTTGAATCCCGTTAAACGCGCAAAACTCTTTAAAATCGAGCGGGAAGACTTCTGTCGCCAAGCCCCGTCCGCGCAAACTCGACCCGATTTCTGAACCCAGCAGTTTGGCGGAAGAGCCCGTGACCGTGATCTCGACCTTTTCCGAATCGAGAAGCCTCCGGACAAATTGCTCCCAGCCAGCCACCAACTGGATTTCGTCAAAAAAGAAGTGGCAGGTTTGCTTTCTAACCTTGGGGTTCAGCGCATAGAAACACTCGGGGATCCACTTCAAGTCGTGGACGGTCAAGCCCGCCAGCCGGTCATCTTCGAAGTTCAGATAGAGCAGCCGTTCCCGCGCGACACCTTGCGCCATGAGTTCTCGCATCCGCTGAAAGCACAGCCACGTCTTTCCCGTGCGACGCATCCCGATCAACACGGAAACCTTGCCCGGTAAACGCTTGACGTTCACCAAGCGCGGCACCGGAACAGGAATTTCGCGCCGCAAAGACTCGTTCACCAATTCTTCGACGACCGTTTTCATGCGGTTATATTAGATTTATTTGAGAGCCGAATCAATACTAAATTGGCTTTATAAAAAAGCCATATTGACCACATGCGCCCGGCCCCTTTTCAAGCCCGCCCCCGGTGGTCCGGAAGCTGAACGGTTGACACGCCGCGCAAATCATACGAAACTAACGCGCATGAAGAAACCGATCGCACTCGTGGCCGCCATGCGGGAGGAGCTGGACGCCCTTCTGTCCGCCTTCCCGGAGCATGACGCCCGCGTGCATTTCAACACGCGGCTGTTTCACGCGCGCTTCGGGACCCAAGAGCTGGTCATCGCCCAGTCCGGCGTCGGCAAAGTCAACGCCGCCTGCACGCTCGCCCTGCTCCTCTCCGACTTCGACCCCGGCTGCGTGATCAACACCGGCTGCGCGGGCGGCGTGCAGCCCGGACAGCAGATCCTCGACCTCGCGGTTCCCGACGAGGTCGTCTACACCGACGTGGACGTCACCCCGCTCGGGTTCGCCTACGGCCAGGTGCTGGGCTGCCCGGCCCGCTTCCCGGTTTCCCCGGAGCTGCTCGCACGCGCCCAGTCCGTCTTGGCCGAACAGCCCCTTCCGCTCACCTGCCACCGCGGGCTGCTCGGCTCGTCGGACTCCTTCATCTACACGCCCGAGCAGCTCACCCACATCCGCCGCCACTTCAACGACACCGTGCAGTGCGTCGACATGGAGGGCGGCGCCATCGCCCACACCTGCACCCGCTTCGGCGTGCCGTTCCTGATCCTGCGCGCCTTGAGCGACGTTCCGGGCAAAGGCGACAGCGCCGTGGCTTTCAAGACGTTCCTCGCGCGCGCGGCAGCCAACTCCGCAACCTTCTGCCTCGCGCTGGTCAAAAAACTCGCCCTCGAAGAAACCCTATGACGACTCAGCCCTCCCCCCAGCCGAAGCGCGGCATTCTCTGCGACATGGACGGCGTGATCTACCACGGCAACAAGATCCTGCCCGGCACGCTCGACTTCGTCGCCTGGCTGCGCGCGACCCAAATCCCTTTCCTTTTCCTCACCAACAGCAGCGAGCGCTCGCCGCGCGAGCTGAGCGAGAAGCTGCAC
>CAYZQL010000037.1:0-20935 GCA_964480555.1 uncultured Lentisphaeraceae bacterium
TACAGCAAGGGCAACACCTCGAACGAGATGAACCACTACACCGAAATCGAAGTGTTCGGCAAGCAGTAAGCAGCCGCCTTTGGCGCGAACCTGCGGGGCGATGCGGCGAACGGTCTGTTCGCCCATCGCCCTTTCTCTTTCCCGACAAATCGCGTGAAAAGGGATTGAGTACGCGCGCGGCTTCCATTATCATCACTTCCCGGTGTTTCAGTCATTTTAGCAAAAGGTCTGATTGTGGCGACAGCAGCGCAGAAGAACGAGGGCGGCAAGGCGAGTTGGCATGTCCGAAACGAACAGGGCGAGAGGTTCGGACCGGTCGACTTCGAAACGCTCAAGTCTTGGGCGAGCGACGGCCGGCTCGCACCCACCAACGAGGTCTCCGAGAACGGGACGGACTGGCACCTGGCCACCGCCCAGCGAGGCCTTGAAATGGATTGGGTGGCGGAGGTCACGCCGGGCACGTTTTACGGTCCGATCCATCAGGTGGCGATGGAGGAACTGGCCAAGGAGGGCTCTCTCGCCGGGCAGTCGGCATTTTTCATGCGGAGCAAGCTGGGCGCGCGGCACGAGCAGGAGCAGCGTGTCCGGCATGTGGAGCAGGAGCGGCAGAAGCTGAAAGAGCAGCTCGAGGCGGCGCACGGCCGGTTGGCGGAACTCGAGCGGCAAGCCAAACAGGCGCAGGACCAGCTTGCGGCCCGCGAGGGAGAGTTGCTTCAGGCGCACCGGGATCAGGCCCTCGCGGCCGAGGCGCTGGCTGCGGAGCAAGCCGGACGCGCAGCGCAGGCGGCGGCCCTGAGCGAGCAGGCGCAGCGGTTCGAGGCCGAGCGGCAGACGTTGCAGGCGGCGGTGCGACGCGCCGAAGCCGGTGTGGCGCAGGGCGCGGCGCGCATGGCCGAACTCGAAGGCGCTTTGGCGGGCGCGGAACAGGCGGCCGGCCTGCGTGAGGCGGCGGAGAAACAGGTCCGGGCGCTGGGTGCCGAGCTGGCTGCGGTGAAGGCCGAGTTGGCCGAGGTCCGGCAGGCGGCGCGGCAGGCCCGCGCGCAGGACGAGGCTGCGGCCGAGGCTTTGGAGACGGCGCGGCGCGAGTTGGCCGATGAGGCCCGGCAGGCGTCGGCGCTGAAGGACGAGCTTTCGGCCGCCAGAAAAGAGCTGGCGGCGGCGCAACGGCGGAACGACGACGCGCGCGCGCTGGCGCGTCAGGCGCTGGAGGTGCTCGACGCGTCGGGCGAGGCGCCGGCGGTGGAGACGCTGGCGGCGGAGCCGCAGGAACGGGCGTGCCGGCCGTCTGCCCGTGCGAAGTCGTCCGAACCGTTTCTGGAGGCGGAAGTGCTGCCGCCGGAGCGGCTGAAGCCGGCGGCGGAGAAACCGCCGGTTGTGAGCCACGCGAACCGGGCGAAACCCGGGCTCTCCCTGGCGGAGCTGGAGCATCAGGCGCGGCGCGAACTGGAGCGGCTCGGCGCCCAAGGGAAGACGTTTTTTGCGAAAAAGAAGTGAGCCCGCGGCGCGGGTGCGCCTGCGGGACGATGAGGCTTTGGCCGGCGGGCGCAAAGGGTTGCGCTGCCCGCGGCGAGGAAACGGGAGCGTCAAACGGGACGTGACTTTTTATGGCCGACACGCAAAGCGAAAAAGAGGACGCGCGCCAATGGTTCTTGCGGATCAACGGCGAAACGGTCTTCGGACCGGTCTCGACCGAAGGTCTGGTCGTCTGGGCCGAGCAGGGACGCATTTTGCCGGGGCATGAGGTTTCGACGGACCGCAAGAAATGGGTGCAGGCCGTTTCTGTGGCGCTGCTCGACATGCGCTGGTTTGTGGATGACGGCGAGGGCGAGCTGCGTGGCCCGCTGAACCGACTGGCCGCCGAAGCGCTGCTGAAAAGCGGCAAGGTGCCGGAGGGCTCCCAGCTGGTTTCCGCCGACGAGGTCGAAGCCAATGGGGGCGCCGAGCGCGAGGGCAAGGGCGAGGAGAAGCCGAACGAGCCTTTGCCTGATGCGGTGTTGCGTGTCCGGGTGCGCGAGCTGGAAGGGATGGTCAACGGGCTGCGCGAGCGGCTGTCCAAACTGTCCGATGCGAACACGCTGGAGACGGTGCAGCACGAGCGGGATGTGCTCTCTTCGCTGGTGAAGGAAGTGGAGGCGCAGCGCGACACCTTGACGCGCAACGCGGAGAAAGACGCCCGGGCGCACGAGCGCAAAGAGGAGGTTGCCAAGCAGCAGGCCAAGAAGCTGGAGCAGCAGGTCGAGGAGGCTGAAAACCGGCTGCGGTTGGCGGAGGCGGCCGTGTCGGAGCAGGCCGCAGGGTTCGGCCGGCGGCTTGCGGAGGTCGAGGCGGCCGGGGTCGCGCGGGTGGCGGCGCTGGAGCGGCGCGTCGCGGAAGCGGAGGCCCGGGCCGGCGCGACCGAGAAAGCCTTTGCGGAGCTGCTGACCGACGCCAATGCGCGCGACGCCGCCTATCAGGAGAAGATTGCCGCGCTCGAAAAAGCCTGCGCGCAATCGCCGGAAGAGATCACCCGGTTTTATGCGGATCAGGCGGCGGTGTTTGAGCTGATGAAAGCGGAGGCCGACGACCTCGCGGCCGGCATGGAACTGGAGCGGAAGTTCATCGACCAGCTGAAGGAGTGGGGCGGGCAGCGGCAGCAGGCTTTGCTTGAGCGCCGCCAGGCCTTGCTCAAGCAGATGGGCTCCAGCCCGGCTGAAATGACGCGGCGCGCGGCGCGTGAGCAGCCGTCGGATCCGAACGCGGCGCGCGTGCGCGCGGAGCTGGACAATTTGCGGATCGCGCACCAGCGCGAGCTGCGGCAGGCGGAGGAGTGCGAGCGCGACTTGCAGCGGAAGCTGCGCGTGCTGGAGGCCGAGTCCGGCAAGTTGCTGGGGCAGGCCACCGAAGGCGAAAAGATGGGACGCCGGGTCCAGGAGTTGTCCGAAGTTTTGCGGAAGCGGGAGCAGGAGCTGTCGGATGAGCGGAAGAGCCGCGAGGCGGAACGTGAGCAGTACCAGAGCAGCCAGCAGGCGCTGATGATGCGCATCGAGACGCTCGAAAAGGCGTCCAGGCCGACGGCGCCCGACGAGATCCAGTCGGCCGAGGCCCGCACGGTCAAGCTGGCGTCCTGGATGCGGCTGAAGCGTTGAAATGCGGGCCGGTTTCCGGCACGGGGAGGAAGAGGATGATTGGTCAGATTCGTGAGTCGCTGATCCGGGGCCGTGCCCAGGAGGTGGCGGCGGGCGTGACGCAGGCTTTGCAGCAGGGGACGGAAGCCGCAGTGATTTTGAATGACGGGTTGTGTCAGGGCATGGGCGTCATCGGCGAGAGGTTCAAGAAAGGCGAGATCTTCGTGCCGCAGGTGTTGCTGGCGGCGCGCGCCATGAAGCAGGGGACGGAGATCTTGAAGCCCTACCTGGTGGCGGCGGGGGTTGAGCCGGTGGCCACGGCGGTGATCGGGACCATCACGGGGGACCTGCACGACATCGGGAAGAATCTGGTGGGCATGATGCTCGAGGGCACGGGCTTCCGGGTCGTGGATGCGGGCATCGGCGTGAAGCCCGAGACGTTTGTCCAGCTGGCGCAAGAGCACCAGGCCCGGATCATTGGCGTTTCGGCGCTGCTGACGACGACGATGACGAACATGCGCCGGGTGGTCGAAGCGGTCCGGGAAGCCGGGCTTGCCGCCAAGGTGATGGTCGGCGGCGCGCCGGTGACGCAGTCGTTTTGCGACGAGATCGGCGCGGACGGGTATTCGCCGGATGCGGCCTCTGCGGCGCAGTTGGCGCTTCGCCTGATAGCCGGCGCGGTGTGAGGAGTGTGGCGGTGATGCGGACAGCTTTGTACTGGGTGTGGATGGCAGCCGTTGCGCCGTGCGTGTTTGCGGAGCCTTTGGCGTACTGGCGCCTGGATGTTTTGCCGGAGGGGCTGGACCTGCGCAATGCGGCCGGCACGAACCACATACTTGAGCTGCGCAACGGAGGACTGTCCGCCTCCTTCCGCAAGCCGTTGGCCGTTGTGCCGGAGTGGGAGCGGCTTCCGGAGGCGACGCGGGGTGGCCGCTATAACAGCGGCTCCGTTTTCATCGAGGGGGCCGAGCGCGCGTTTCTTTGTGCGCCCGGCTTGGGTCGCCACTTGGGGCTGACCCGCAGTTTCACCGTTGAAGGGTGGCTGAGAAAGGCGGCCGATCCGGCGCCTGGGGCGTGGTGCCCTCTTTTCGGTGCCGGGCAGGCGGGCGCAGGCTGGGAGGTCGCCTTGTTCAGCGAGGGAGGCAAGACGCGCTTCCATCTGCGGGTGGACGCTCTCCGCGACAAACTGGCATGGAGCCATTGTTTCAGTGCGTCAGAGGTCTCGGGCGATTACGGCTGGATGCATGTGGCGCTGGTGTATGATGCCGCGCGCGCGGGGTCCGGCGGCTGGGAGCTGTTCGTGAACGGCGCGTCGTGCGGCGCGGTGAACAATGCGGTGACGCCTTCCGACGCTCAGGGGTTCGCCGATTTCTATCTGGGCGGGCGTGCGGGCGCTGAAGGCGGCACCTTCATGGGGGAGGCCGATCTCTGGCGCGTGAGCGATGAGGCGCTGCCGCCGGCCCGGTTCTTAAACGCTTCGGTGCCACGCACGGTCGCCTATTGGCCCTTGGACACGGCGGCGGAGGGCAAGCTGGATCTGGACAACAGGGCGGGAGGCGGGTACGCGCTGTGCGTGGGCAAGGATGGCGGCGTGTCCGGCTCTGCCGGACAGGCGTTTTCGCAGGTCCCGAACCGCCCGGCGTTGCGGCGGGGGGCGCGCGAGGCGCGGGCGAACGTGGGCAGTGTGCTGTTCGAGGGCGGGCTCGGCCGGCGCAGTCTGCTGGTTGCGCCGGAGCTGGGGTTGCGGTGTGATCTCACCAACAGTTTCACGGTGGAAGGGTGGTTCCTGAAAAAGGGAAACCCGGACGGGCGGTTCTGGTGTTTGGCCGGGGCCCGAGACGATTCGAACGGGTGGATGCTGTCGCTGAGGCCCGAGGGCGGCCGGGTGCGGTTCCATCTGCACGTGAGCGATGTGAACCAGGGCGGGCGGTTGCAGTTTGAACGGTTTTTCCTGAACACGGAGATGAGCGGCCATGCGGGGTGGTGCCATGTGGCGCTGGTGTACGATCGTCATCGCGGCGGCTGCGGGGTGTGGGAACTCTATTTGGATGGCGTGCCGCAGGGCGAGATCAGGAATCCGGCGGCGCCGGACCGGTCGCACGGCTGGCGGGATTTCACGCTGGGTGGCCGCGTGTCGTTGTCCAACTCGTATGTGGGGGAGATGGACTGTTGGCGCGTGTCGGAGGCGCCGCTGGCGCCGGAGCAGTTTCTCTGTCATGTGCCGGATGCGGAGGCGAGGGCTGCCGTGCCCTCCCGCGCTGACCCCCGCCGCTTCACTCGCGGGACGGCGATTCCCGTTGAAGCCGTCTGCGGGCAGCCCGCGCTGGACGTGCTGCGTGACGGCAGCTGGGTGTGCGTCGCGGCGGGACGGCCGCGCGGCGGCAAGGGGACGGCGCGGCAGGTCGTGGCGACGGTCAGCGGGGACAAAGGAAACACGTGGTCTCCGCCGGTCGACATCGTTTCCGCGAAAGGGACGAATGAGCTGTTCTCGACCTGCCTGGTGACGCCGTTTGACCGCCTCTACGCGTTTTACGCGGACGTGGATGGGGCGGGTGCGTCAAACAGCGTCTGCGGGTACGTCTTTTCTGACGACGGCGGTTTGACTTGGTCGCGGGAACGGCACCGTGTTCCGCTGAGCCCGGCCGGCGCGGGAGCGCGCCGCGTGCGGGGCATCAGCAAGCCGGTGGTGGCCGACGGGACGGTGGTTGTCGCTTTCGCGATGCAGACGGCGGCTGCAGCCGCGCCAGAGGGGGATGAGGGGGTTGTCATCGCCTCCGACAACCTCTTGAGCGAGCGCAATGCGGGGCGGGTGCGGTTCAAGGTTCTGCCGGAGGGCCGCGTCGGCATCCGCAATCCGGCGTTGGGGCCTGTCCAAACCGGGCACCACCTCATCGCGCTCGGCGGCAAGGAGCTGATGTGCGCGTTCCGTGCCGAAGGGGTCGCGGCTCCTGCCCAGAGCGTCAGCCGCGACGGCGGATGTGCCTGGTCCGCGCCCGAGCGCATGACGTACGGGCCGGGGCGGCGCGCGGTCAAGGCCGACGCTGCGGGCGTCCGTCTGTTCGGCACGCGTGAGGGACGTTTCGTGATGTGTTATCGCATGCCGGGCCTGCCGCAGGGGCACGGCGGGACACCGGTCTTCATGTCGGGCGGCGCGCTCGGCGACGCCGGGCTCATCCGCTGGTCCGAGCCGGAGCTGCTGATGTATGATCGCAACGGCGCGGACGCGCTGACGTGCGAGGACATGGTGGAGCAGGATGGGCGCTTCTGGTTGATGGTGAAACAGGCCGGTGTGTTGCGGACGCTCGAGGTCGACCGCGGCTTGCTTCGGGGGGCTTGGCGGCAGGAGTCGAGCGGTGAGGTTTGCAGTAACGGGTTGGTGGCGGCCTGCATGAATCCTGCGGGAACAGAGCTCTCTTTCGCGGTGCCCCCGGCGTTCGGCAGCCTGGCCGGGGGCGGCTTGAGCGTCGAGCTTTGGGTGACGCCCGATCACGCGGCTCCGGGCGAGACCCTGTTCACCACCCGGAAGGGGCGGCGCGGCGTTCGGGTGGGGACGGCGAGTGTCAGGGACCTGCTGGTGATGAGGATCGAGTTGTATGATGGCGACCGTCAGGTCGTTTGGTATGCCGATCCGGGGGTGTTGCAGAAGGACCGGCTGCACCATGTCGTGTTCGTGTGTGATGCGGCGGCGGGGTTTGTGGGTGCCGTCGTTGACGGAAGATACTGTGACGGCGGAGAAAAGCGGGTTTATGGCTGGGGAGAGGTGCCTGCGGGGCTGTGGGCCGTGGCCGCGTCTGAGCGGGCACGGGTTTCCGCGGGCGTCAAGCAGGCGCGCCTGTATGACCGCGCCCTGCGCACCTCGGAAGCGGTCGGCAACTTCCGTGCCGGCCTCGCGGCTGGGCGGTGACGCCGCGGCGGGCTTCGGGTTTGCGAAAGCCGAAAAACATGTTGTGTGCAAGAATAGCGAAAGGTAAACTATCTCACATGAAAAGTAATCACTCTCTGGTGTTGGGGTTGCTTGCGGGCGCGGTCCTCGTGGCCGGTTGCGGCAAGCAAGGTGTGGCGGATGCCGGCACGAAGAAGCAGCCCGTCAAATTGACGTACAGCGTGTTCTTCCCTCCGACCCATGTGCAGTCCAAACTGGCCGTCGAATGGGCCGAAGAGGTCGAAAAGCGCACGGGCGGACAGGTGGAGATAACCGTGTTCTCGGGCGGCGCCTTGACCAAGGCCGACCAGTGTTATCAGGGTGTGGTGGATGGCGTCTCCGATATCGGCATGAGCGCGTTCGCGTACACGCGCGGACGTTTCCCGCTGCTGGAGGGGCTCGACTTGCCGGTCGGCTATCCGGACGGGGTTGCCGCCACAAAGATCGTCAACGCGCTGGCCTTGAAGTTCCAGCCCGCCGAGACGCAAGACGTGAAGCTGCTGTACGTGCATGCGCACGGCCCCGGGATCTTGGCCTCCAAGCAGCCCGTGGCCAGACTGGCCGATCTGAAAGGGCTTAAAATCCGCGCGACCGGCTTCTGCTCGAAGATCGTCGAGAGCCTCGGCGGGATGCCGGTGAGCATGCCGCAGGGCGACACCTACGAGGCGCTGCAGAAGGGTGTGGTGGACGCCACCTTCTGCCCTGTCGAAACGCTGAAAGGCTGGAAGCAGGGCGAAGTCATCCGGTGCATCACCGACTCCAAGTGCGTCGGCTACACGACCGCTTTCTTTGTGGCGATGAACAAGGAGAAGTGGGATAAGCTGCCGGCCGAGAGCAAGGCGGCGATCGAAGCGGTGAACGCCGAGTGGGTGGTCAAGCACGGACTGGCGTGGAACGAGGCCGACCGGGAAGGGCTGGCGTACATCGTTGAACTGAAGAGGAACATCATCCCCATGGTGCCGGAAGAGCAGGCGCAGTGGATGGAGAAGGTCGCGCCGATGCTGAAGGACTATGCGGCACGGGCGACGGAGAAGGGCTTGCCGGGCGAAGCGTTCCTCAAGGAGCTGCAGGCCTTGGTTGCCGCAGCCCGCGCGCCGCAGGGGAAGTAGGCCGATGCAAAAGCCTGTCAGAAAACCACTCGGGCCTTTTTGGGGCTCGGTGGTCGGGTTGGGCCGGGCGATGACGGTCATATCGTGTGCCTGCCTGGCCGCGATGATCGCCGTCATCTGCGGGGATGTGGTCCTGCGGCTGGCCGGGCACCCGGTCAAGGGCGCGTATGACATCGTCCGCATCGCGGGAGCGCTCACGATCGCCTGTTCGCTGCCGCTGACCACGGCGCTGAAGGGGCATGTGGCGATCGAGTACTTTTTCCAGAAGCTGAACCGCACGGGCCGCATCGTGGTGGACTCGCTGATGCGGCTGCTGGCGATCGCCGCCTTTTCGCTGGCGGCCTGCGAATGCGTCGGTTACGGGTCGCGCTTCTTGCGCAACGGCGAGGTCACCGGCACGATCGAGCTGCCGGTCTTTTGGGTGCCGTGGGTGATGGCGGTGGCGTTCGGAGTGACGGCGCTGGTGGTTGTTTTTCACTTGGTGTACCCCGGACGGGAGATGATCAAGTCATGACGCCTCTGCTGATCGGTATTCTGGGCTGTGTCGCGCTGCTGTGCCTGCTGGTCTGCAGCATGCCGGTCGCGATCGTGATGGGGCTGGTCGGCGTCGCAGGCTATGCGGCGGTGATCTCCGGCAAGGCCGCCCTGTCGATGCTGTCGGCGGATTTGTATGACACCTTCTCGAACTACAACCTGACGGTCATCCCGCTTTTCGTGTTCATGGGGCAGGTGGCCTTCCATGCCGGGATCAGCAGCCGTTTGTTCGCGGCCGCGAACAGCTGGCTCTCGTCGCTGAAAGGCGGGCTGGCCATGGCGACCATCGGCGCGTGCGCGGCGTTCGGCGCGATCTGCGGCTCGGGGCCCGCGACGGCGGCAACCATGGCTGCGGTGGCGCTGCCGGAGATGAAAAAGTACAAGTACGACGATGCGCTGGCCAGCGGCACGGTGGCGGCCGGCGGCGGGCTGGGCATGCTGATACCGCCCAGCGTGGTTTTCATCGTGTACGGCATCCTGACCGAGCAGTCGATCGGCAAGCTCTTCATTTCGGGCGTGATACCCGGGCTCTTGGTGGCCGTGCTCTTTTGCCTGGTCATCAGTGTGCAGTGTCATCTGAACCCCAAGCTGGCGCCCGCGGCGGCGCGTGTCGCGTGGCGCATCCGCTTCACGTCGCTGCTGGGAGTGACCGAGACGCTGATCCTGTTCGCGTTTGTGATGGGCGGGATGTTCGCGGGGTGGTTCACGCCGACGGAAGGCGCGGCGATAGGGGCCGCCGGCAGCGTGGCGATCGCCGCGGCAGGGGGCAACTGTTCGTTCAAGATGCTGTGGCAGGCGGCACAGGAGACCATCCGCACCTCCTGCATGGTGCTGGTGATTGTGGCGGGGGCGACGATGTTCGGGCATTTTCTTGCGGTGACGGGAGTGCCGACGCAGTTTGCCGGCTGGCTGGCGGGATTGCCCGTGCCGCCGTGGACGATCATTGTGATGATCATCTTCTTCTATCTGGTTGCGGGATGTTTCATCGATGCGCTTGCGCTGATCCTGCTCACGATCCCGATTTTTTATCCGGTCATCACCGGGCTCGGGTACGATCCGATCTGGTTTGGCGTCATCATCGTGCTGGTGACGCAGATGGGCGTGATCACCCCGCCGGTGGGGGTGAACGTGTACGTGGTGAGCGGGATCGACCGGAGCATCCCTTTGCAGACGGTGTTCCGCGGGTCGGTACCGTTCCTGCTGGCACTGTTTGTTGCGTGCGGGCTGCTGATGGTGTTCCCGCAACTGGCAACCTGGCTGCCGCAGATTGTGAGATAAGCGGAGAGGAGGACGTCATGAACGAGTCGGGCATGCGCTATGGGCATTACCGGAAGATTCTGTTTTGCACGGATTTCTCCGAGAACGCGAACTTCGCGTTCGATTTCGCCGTGGACGCTGCGATCCGCAACAAGGGTTGCACGCTCTGCCTGCTGCACGTCATTCCGGAGCCGGACGCGCAGTTCTGGAAAGGGTATATTTATGAGGTCGGCGACATGGACGCCAAGGCGCGCGCCGACATCGACCACGCGGTCGACACCGACTACCGCCCGCGCGTGCCGGAGGGCGTCACCTTCGAGGTGGAGATGCGCATCGGCGATGCGGCGCGGATGATTCTCGACTACGCGGAGCAGCAGGGGGTGGACCTGATCATCCTCGGGCGGCAGGGGCGCGGCGCCATCACGCAGTGGCTGCTGGGCAATGTCACGGGCAAGGTCGCCCGCAAAGCCACCTGCCCGGTGCTCGTCGTGCCGATGGCGTTCAAGGAGAAGCAGCCGGCGATGGCGGCCGAGAGCCCGGTGTGAGGGCTGTTGCGGCGCGGCGGTCATCGGTCCGGTCAGGGCGCGAGGCAGGCGGTCACCGCCTCGGCGGTCAGTCCGAGGAGCTTGACGCGCTTCAGGCGCGAGGTGTCGCCCGTCAGGATTACCACGGAGCGCTTGGGGATGCCGAGCGCTTTCGCGAAGAACGCGGTCAGCTCGGCGTTGGCCTTGCCGTCGACGGGCGGCGCCTGAACGCGGACGCGCAGCCAGTCGGGGTCCGCGCCGGCGACCTCCGTTTTCCGGGCGCGCGGCGTGGCTTTCACCGTCACGATGCAGCCGTCCTGTGTGGCGAGGAGCCAGCCCATAAAAATCCTTTATCGCAAGAAGGGGGAGTGGATGAGCTCGTAGAGGCTGCGGCAGACGCTGTTGTACAGGAGGTCCACGACAAAGAAGAAGATGAGCGGCGTGAAGTCGAAGCCCATGCCGACGGTGCTGCGCCGGGCGAAACGGCCCATCAGCAGCTCGGCCCCTTCGCTGCAGATGATCGTCGCGCCGCGCGCCTGCAGAATGGCCGCGCCGAGATTGCCGATGATCAGGACGAAGAGCCCGCGGGTCAGGAGCATCAGCCCGTCCGCAAACGAGAGCGCCCCCAGCCAGCCGGTCCGCAAGAGCTGCAGGTAGAGCGGGCCCTCGGTGAACGGCGAGGTCAAGGCGGGCTTGGGCGCTTCCAGCGGTTGGACGAGGATGCTGAGCGCCCCGGTGCGGGAGAGAACGAACGCCAGCGCGACATGCAGGGCGAACAGGGCAAACGGCTGCGCCAGAGCCGGCAGCCGCGAGAAGGGCCGCGCGAAAAAGGCCAGCGCCTCCGTGGCGCGGGTGGTGCGGAAGGGCGGCGTGATCAGCCGGACCAGCAGGTAGACCGTCCAGAGCCTGAGCAGAAACGCGGCGATGTGCAGGACGCTGAAGAGCAGCAGGTGGGGGAGGTCCTCGGCGCGTGCGGGCGCGAACAGGAAAAAGGTCCCCAGCGTAATGTTCCAGGCGAATTTCAAGCGGACAAAGAGAAGGGTCTTGAAGAGGGTCAGGAACAGCAGGATGACGAGGGCGGCCGCCTGTTCGGGCATGTAGAGCACGGGGCGCAGGAAAGCGATGACGCTGTCCGTCAGCTTGATCGTCCCCGACAGGAAGGGGTTAAAGTAAAACTCCTTGTCGGGTGCCGACCAGAGCCGGAGCCAGAACAGCAGGAAAATGACGTTAAACACGAGAAGCAGGTAAAACATAGGGCCGCCTGAAAACAGTCAAGGTGAGAGGTAAGAACAAGGTCAAGATAGCACAAAACCTCGCGGAAAGGGAATACCGGTGAACATCCGCGCGGGGATTGATCACGCGATTCCATTCAAGACTAAGAAAGACCAGGGCGATGTGCAAAAAACGGTCTCGGATTACGCCCCCGCCGTTAACGGAGGATCTCGAAAACGCACGCCCTCACCCTTCGTAGTGGAAGTGGTACTCGGCCGCGGCCAGCTTACGATACAGCGTTTCATCCTGCGCAAACCGCGGAGAGGCGTTAACGATCTGCAGGAACCCTTCCCATATGCCGAACCAGCCCAGCGGCACAAAGAGAATCTCAAGGAGCCTTTCGGTGAAGTCCGCGACCACATGGAAATAGGAGGCCAGGGTGATCGAACTCAGGGATGAGATGCCGAAGAGCACAAAAACGCCCCCGCGGGCCCACATGCGCCGGATGTCGTGCCGCTTTTGCGAGGCCTGGTCCGTGAAATAGCGCCGGAGCCGGTGGATCACCATCTTTTCCGACTGCTCGTCCTTCAGGTTTTTCGGCGCGAAAAAGGAGATCAGAAGATCCCCTCTCGCGGTTTCCCGGTAGCGCTTCTTGAGTTCATTGATAAAGTCCTCCGACAGGGCGCGCTCGTTCAGCGGCCGGGGGTCGAAGTCCGAGAAGATGTCGTCCCACACATCCAGGATGATCGATATCTCTTTCAAGGAGTCGTTCATGATGTTGATAGTAAGAATAGCAGATGGGCCGGCACGTGTACAAGGAGGCAACGTCGGACTCGCCGCGCGAGAAAAAAGCGCGGGATCAATGCGTGACTTGGTTTACGAGCCGTTCTTTGTTAAACTATGAAAAACGGGTGGAGTACGTAAATAAGGAGCCGGCATTATGAAGAAGCACATCTGCGTTGTTTGCGGCTGGGTTTATAAGCAGGATTTCGGGGATCCTTTTCAGGGGGTCAAGCCGGGCACGCCGTTTGAGGATATTCCCGACAGTTGGGTGTGCCCTCAATGTGGCGTCCATAAAGACCAGTTTTCACCTCTGTGATCTGAAAGAGACGCCCGAGTGATCCGGTTTTTGCGGCTTTGGACGCGCTGGCTGACGCGATCAAGGAGGCACACGGCGGGCTGTGGGGAAAGACGGCATAGCCAGTAAGGAGGTTTTTATGAAAGGCATGGAAAGACACGACATTTCCCGCAAAGTGGTGATTGTCGGTGCGGGCGATGTGGGGGCTTCTTTCGCTTACGCTTTGCTTCAGAACGGTGCGGCAGAAAGCATTGTGCTGATTGACGCGCGCAAGGAACAGGCCGAAGGGCAAGCACTTGACCTGTCCCACGGGATTCCCTTTGTGACCACGGCGGTTGTGCGTGCCGGTTCAGCCGCCGATTATGCTGATGCGTCCGTGATTGTGATCACCGCAGGAGCCAAGCAGAAGCCGGGCGAGTCGCGGCTCGACCTTTTGAAACGCAACGCGGACATCGTGGGGCAGATCATGGGCGAGGTCAAGGCCCGTGATTCGCGGGCCGCGGTTGTGATCGCTACGAATCCGGTTGATGTGCTCACCTTTGTGGCGCTGAAGCAAACAGGCTGGTCCCGGAACCGGATCATCGGCTCCGGCACCGTTCTGGACAGTGCCAGGTTCAGGCACCTCCTCAGCGCGCATTGTGGTGTGGATGTGAGAAACGTGCACGCTTACATTCTCGGGGAGCATGGCGACAGCGAGGTCGCTGTCTGGTCGATGACCAACCTCGCGGGAATGTCGATGGATGACTTTTGTCCCGCGTGCCACGCATGCGATGACTGGAATCAGGAGAGGGATCGGATTGTCACCCAGGTTCGGGATTCCGCGTATCACATCATCGACGCGAAGGGGTCCACCTGCTATGCGATCGGGCTCGCGCTTGTGCGCATCGTCGGGGCCATCCTGCGGAACGAACACAGCGTGCTGACCGTTTCGACCTTGCTGGACGGGGAATACGGTTTGCAGGGCGTGTGCCTCAGCGTTCCCTGCATCGTGTCTCATTCGGGTGTCGACAGAATCATAGAGGCAAAGCTTGCGGACGGAGAAATGCAGGCGCTGCGGGCTTCCGCCGCGGTCCTTAAAGAGCGGCTGAACGAACTCAAGATAGCGGGCGAAGTGTCTGCCCCTGCGTTGATTTCTTAAGGACCGTGTCGCATTAATGCAGGATGACCATCATGCCGATCCGGGTCACAGAGAGCGTGGCGCTGTTTGAGAGCGCCGTCCCTCCGGCGCTGCAGACCAGCACATCGTAACGGCCGGCGTCTGCGACCTCTGCTGGGTTGAACTCCAGGCTCGACTGGGTTGCGCCGGGGATGGAGACGCCGTTCTTGCGCCACTGGTAAGAGGTGGCGGTCGGCGAGAAGACGCTGAAGACCACGGGCTCGCCTGCGCGGACATGCCGGGATTGGGGCTGGGTCCAGATGTCGGGCTGCGTGCCTGTGCCTTCGGATTGGGAGACCGCGTGGGCCAGCACGTAAAGGTTCTTCATGGCATAGGCGGGCGCGCTGTAGGTCAAGGTCCAGTCGGGGTCGGCGGTTGAAGTGTTGTTGCCGATGCCCAGTCCGGGCGTTATCCCGTTGTAGCCGAAATGGGTCATGGAGAGGATCGTGTGCGCGGCCAGATAGTTGTGGACCTGCATGCACCCGTGCCCCGCATTCGTGCCGGTCCCCGTGGGGTTGTCGCCGAAATCGTAGGTGCCCCCGTTTGCCCCGGTGATCCCCTTGGAATTTGACTGGTTATAGTTGCAGGGCCAGAACTCGATGTTGCCGGCGGTGATGCCGACGCCCGTGGTGACGGCGGCATTGGCCGAGGCGTAGACATTCATGTTCGAGACATACTGTTGGAAGATCACGCCGCGTTCGGTGGTTGGGACGCCGATCTTGGTGAGGTCGTTGGTGAAGGCGTTCATCGAGACATACACCCACTGCGACACGCCGTTCGTGCCTTTCAGGTCCAGGCAGTAGGCTACACGGTCGAACGGCTGGGCTTGCATGAACCGGCTCTCGTCCACCGAGTAGGGTGCGCCGCCCGGCACGTAATTCACCGTGTTTGAAATGGCCAGCTGATAGATCAGCGTGTAAGTCGCCGCCTCGGTCACGTTGGTCAGGGAGGAGGTTGTCTCCGAAGCGGTTGGCGCGATGAAGGAAATCGTCGAGCCGGGCAGGATCAGGTTGCCGCTGGAACGGTCGCGCACGCCGGTCACGCTGACGGTGTAGGCCTGCCCGGCTGTCAAAGCCGAGGTGGTTAGAACCACATCTTTTTTACTGGGGAGCAACCGGGCGCCGGTCACGGTCGCGCCGTTGTTCAGGGTGAAGAAAGAAGGTGTGGCGGCGTTGTCGGCCAGCGTCCTGCTGAAGCCGATGGCGACCTGATTGAGGGAGCGCGAAGCCGCCACGTTGACGAGCGTCGGGCGGGTCGTGTCGGGGGCGCTGAAGTTGCCACCGGGCAAGACAAAGACGTGCAGGCGGCGGTGGTTGTAGGTGTCGGCGTTGGTTTTGAAGGTCCAGTCCACGCCGCCGTTTGTCGGGGAAGGGCAGTTGCCGATGCCGATGCAGAGCGGGTGATTGTTGTTGAAGTTGTTGACCGCAAAGAGGGTCTGAGTCGCTCCGTAGTTGTGCACTTGCATGGAGCCGTAATCGCCCGTGCCGTAGTAAACATCCCCCAGATCATACGTGCTTGAACTCGCATTCGGCACGTTGGACGCGTTGCTTGAGCCATAATCCAAGGGCCAGAACTCGATGTTTCCCGTGGCCAGGCCCATACCGTTCGCGATGCCGTCCACATTTGAGAGCACATCCAGACGCGTGACCCTTTGTTGGAAGTGGCAGTTGTTGGTCGGCACGCCGATTCGCCGGGCGTCGGCGGTGAAGGCGTCCATGGCTGTCCAAATGAATTGGGTCGGATCACTGCCGGACTGCAATTCAAGATAGTAGGCGATGCGCGAGAAGAGGTCCGGGAGGCCGTTCGTGGTGTTGTTGACGGAATAATAAGTCGGCGAGCTGGTGTTGAAGCTGCCGTTGGTCGGGAGGTCGATGGTATAAGCGAGATGGTAACCGGTCGCGCCGGGCACACGGGCGGTTACCTCGGGCGGCAATGCGGGAGGAGCCACGGGACGAATCAGCACGTACAGGGTACGGCGTGTGAAGCTGGCCGCATTGGCCGCACCTGTCCAGTCCTTGTTGCCGGTGGACTGGTTGCCGATGCCCATTTCGAGCGTGACGCCATCCTTGCCCCATTTGTTGAGGGCGAAGAGGGTGTGTCCGAACGTCGAATTGTGAATCTGCATCGAACCGGAGCCGGCGACCGCGGAGCCGATGGAGTCGCCGAAGTCGCAGACGGTGTCGCTGGCGCCGGGAATGGCGGCCGAGTTAGTCGCCGTGTAGTCGCTGGCCCAGAACTCGAGGCTGCCTCCGGCCAATCCCGTGCCGTTGGTGATGCCCGCCACGTTGGAGGCCACGTCGAGATTGGAGACATGGCGCTGGTACACGGCTCCCGAGGCGGCGGTGGGCACGCCGAGTTTGTCCGCGCGGTTCGTAAAGGCGTCCATGGAGACCCAGACGTATTGAAAAGTTCCGTCTATCTTTTGCAGCTCGACGTAATAGGCCACACGGTCGAAAACACCGGCGGCAAGTCCCTGGTCATAACGGTAAAAAGCGGGCGACGCGTTGAAGTTGCCAACCGTGGGGATGTCCAGCGCATAGATGAGCGTGTATCCGTTTGCCAGCGTTCCGGCGTTGGCGGCGACTTCCGGGGGCACTTCGTACTTGGTCACGGCGAGGGTGGTTCCTGCGGGAACGGCGTTGGCGGCGGGAGAAGTGTCGCGGATGCCGCCTACGGTAAGCGTCAGCGAAACGCCGAACGGCTGAGGCGTGGTGGTCAGACAGACGGTCCGCAGATCCGGGAGCAGGGTGGCGCTGAGCACGGACACGCCGTTGTCCAGCGCGAAACGGGTCCCCTCCACGGAGGAGGTGTCGACCGGCTCCGGGAAGGTGACGATGATCACGCTGCCGGCGGGGCCGGCCTGCGCGGAGGTCGGGATGGGCGGGGTGGAGTCGGACGTGTCGCGCAGCACCAGCACCTGGAGCGTTTTCACGGTGAAGTTCGTCGCGTTATAGGCGAGGGTCCAGTCGGGGTTTCCTGACGGCTGGTTTCCGATGCCCATCGCGAGGTAAGTGCCGGCCCCTCCCCAGTTGTTGAAGGCGAAAAGCGTCTGTTTGGCGACGTAATTGTGAAGCTGCATCGAGCCGTGATTGCCGGCGGAGAGCCGTTGGTCACCGAAATCGTAACTCCCTGCCGCGCCCGGGATGCCGGCCGCGTTTGCGCCCGTATAGTCGGAGGGCCAGAACTCGATGTTTCCCACGAGGTTCGTGCCGTTGATGACGCCGGGCACGTTACAGAAAACGTTCAGGTTGGAGACGTAGTTCTGATAGATGGCGCCGGACAGGGGCGTCGGCACGCCGAGTTTGTCCGCGCGGTTCGTGAAGGCGTCCATGGAGGCCCACAGGTATTGGAGCGGTCCGCCAGCAGACTGCAACTCCAGATAATAGGCCACTCGGCTGAAGGCGCCGACGGGGATGCTGTTGTCCACCGTGTAGGGGACAAGGCTGCTCCTATAATTCGCTGTGTTGGGAAGATCGAGCGAGTAAACGAGCGTATAGTTGGTTGATTCCGCGATGTTGGTGCGATATCCGCGGGGTGTGGCGGCCTGGAAAGAAACGGTGCTGTTGGCGGCAATCGTGAAGGGGCCCGGGGTGGCCGTGATGTCGGTCACGTCATTGACCGTGACCACATAGTTCGAGCCGTAGGCCTGCAGGCTTGTGTTCAGGGTGACGGTGCGCTGGTCGGCGCTGAGCGTCGCGTTTGAAAAGGTCAGCCCGCCGCTGAGCGCGTAGTGTGCGGAATCCGTCGCGCTGGCCGGCTCGACCGGCTTGCTGAAGGTGACGGACACCTGCCGGTTATCGGCGCTGCCCGCCGCACGGACAATGGCGGGCGGGGCCCAGTCGCCCTGCGGGCTGATCACGTTGGTGATCGCCGTGAACCACGCGTTGGCCATGTTGGTGTAGCCGACCGCGGTCGGGTGTAACGCATCATACATGTCATTGGTCGTCACATAAGCGTGCATGTCGAGGAACGTGACGCGGTGGCCCTGTGTTTGTTGTTCGGCAACCTTGCCGGGCACATAGGGGTTGAAGTAGTTCGTGATTGCGGTATAACGAGAGCCGCCGCGAGGCAGCAGGGAGGTGACGATGATGTGCGCGTACGGCCGATTGGTGGCGATCCGGGTGACGAGATCGTCCAGCCGGTCGACCGCATTCGTAAAAGCAGTTCCGTCGCCGGAATCGTTGGTGCCGAGGTGCAGCAAGACAACGTCAGGGTCGGCGATGACGGAGAGCCAACTCAGGATTTTTTCGTACACACCGATGGAGGCGTCGGAGATTTTCCAACCGTCGTGACCTTCGTGGTCCGAGTCGGGCAGGCCGGTCGCGCCGTTGCTGGTCAGCGTGCCCACGTAATCGATGGAATACCCGGCATTGGTCAGGGCGACGTACAGCGGGAAGCGGTAGCCGCCGGGCGTGGTGGCGCATACGTGATGGAGTCGCCCACAGGCATGATGCGTACCGGAGGTGTGGCAGCGTCCGACGTCCCCGCCATTAAAAACATGAGTGTGGTGAGACCTGTCAGAATCCGAACATTTCGCCCCATGCATTTCATAATCACGCTCCAGTGTTCATGACACCGTTTCCATGATCGTCATTTATTATTATGCGGGGGACGGGTAAACAGAGTCAACCCCGAAAAGGCACCGAATCGCGGGCTTGAAGGCGACATCGCGCAGACTCCGGCAGGACAGGAGGGGCGTTCCGGGCAGTCCGGCTATTTCAACAGCACGTCGTCGCCGCCGAGAGAGACGGCGACCTTCTCCCCTCCGACGGACAATTCGCCGGAGACCGGCTGATGCGTGGTGTTGCAGACGGCAAGGAGGGTCTTGCCGTCCAGACGCCACGCGCGGGCGACGAGGCCCGCCGGGACGTCCTTCACCTCGGGCGCGGGTTCTGTGGAGAGAAGGAACGCCTCGCGGTCCTTGATTTGTTGCGCGACCGCGCAGGTCACGCCCCAGGCTTCCTCGAAACCGTAGCCGGGCTTCTCCTTGTTGGAGAGCATTTCGCCGAGCGAATAGAAGAGCACGCCGTCCGCGCCGCAGCAGATCGCCTGCCACGTCATTGCGCCGAGCTCGTGTACCGTGGGGAAGCGCGCACGCTCCGGCTCGTGCGGATACGCCTGCGGCACGAACCAGAACGGCTTGTCGCCCCGGAGCCCCGCGACGGCGGTTGTCGCGGCGACGGCCGCGGCGCTGAGATTCGCCGGCTTCGTCTTCTCCGTGCCCGAACCGGGAACGGGATAGCAGTCGAGGCCCACGACGTCGCTCACCGCCGCCGTGTCGCGCGCCTGACGCGCGTGGCAGAGGACGTTGAGACACGGATGTTCCGGGTCCAGCGCGCGGACCAGTTTGTACCGTTCGCGGAGACGCGGCATCTTCGCGGGCGTCGGTTCGTCCGCGAGATACCAACCCAGGAGCGCGGGGTGGTTTTTGAGGAGTTCCACGCGGCGGGCCGTGTGCGCGGCCTCGTCCCAGCGTTCGCCGATCTCGACCGGCACGCACCAGCAGTCGCGCCAGTAGGCGTCGAGGCCGCAGAAGACCCGGATGCCGTGCGCTTGGAAAAGGTCGAGCCGCTCGGGCGTCATGTACCGGTTGTAGGACACCACCATCTTGATCGGCCCCTTGTCGAGCGCCGGAAAAGCCCGCGGGTCGAGCTCGGAGTTGTCGCTCGAATAGACGAGCAGCGGATAGACCGGCCTGCCGTCCGCAATCATGCGGCGGTGTTTGTCGAAATACACCTTCGGCGTATCGGGCTTTTCGAGGCGCGTGAACGCGAGCCGCGCTTCGGAAAGCGCATCGCCGTTTTTCGTCTTCACGGTGAAGAGCATCCGCTGCGTGCCCATGACGAGTTCCGGCACGTCGACGTGCGCTTCGGCGAGTCCGCCTTCGAACGTCTCGGCCTGGATCTGCTTCCTGCCGCCCGGCGTATTCACCGTGAAGAACGCTTCCACGTCTTCGGGCCTGTAGCCGGACATGTCGGCGTACGTCGTCGCCGACAGACGCACCCGCCCCTCGTACGCGCGGTCGTCCGGCGCGAGCGAATAGAAGAGACCCTCCGTCTCGAACCCGAGCGTCTCCGCCTCCACGTCGTCGTACACGCAGCGCCCCGTCACTCCCTTCCGCACGGAGAGATCCACGCTGCACGCTGTCGCCGCGGGCGGCAGAGGTCCCGTGAAGGCCTCGTAGAGGCGCCAGGCCTTCGGATCCTCCGGCTGGTTGGGCGCGAGACTGCTCCCCACGCCGCTCAGATATCCGCTCTTGTTGAAGAATTCGACGCAGAACCCCGGCTTGCCGTCGTCAAGGCCCTCATCTTTGATCCAGATCGAGATCTTGAGCTTCTGACCGGGCTTGAACGGCACCCTGCACGAGCAGATCTGGTACTGGTTCGTATCCGCGCCTTCCCACACGAGCCCCTTCGTACCGTTTCGACCCGCGCCCTCGCGCACGCTCCAGTTCGGTTTCGGCACGCTCCAGCCTTTCTCGCCGTCTTCGAGCCCCGGATTCACCGGTCCCGCCGCCCGGACGGCGAACGCGGTCCCCGCAGCCAGCAACCCCGCAAACATTCCGCGCAGAACTGTCCCCTTCATCATCCTTTCCTTCCCCTCACTTACGGAGGCCCGCCTGCGTGTAATCCCACGCCTTGAACCCGAGCGCGAACGCGGGGGACTCGGGCTTGAGACGGAAGTCGCACGCGTCGGCGTTCTCGAAGAGCGGGTCGGCGTACGTGCCGCCGACTTCCTTGCCGCACGCCTGCCACGCGTCCCACGCGAGGCCGTCGAGTTCCGGCTTGCCCGTGTAATCGAACCACAGATTGCCGGCCCAGATGCCGCCCACGCCGCGCGGGCCGCGCCCGACGAGCGGCCCCTCGCGCACCACGACAAGGTTGTTCACAAAGTGCAGCGTGCACGGGATGTCCTGCACCACCTGGCGCGCCGTGCGCACCGCGCCGAGCTTCCGGTTCCACGCGAACACGTTGTTGCGGATGATGCAGCCTGCGCCGTAGTGCTGGTGGAAACCGCCGTCCGTCGTGTTCCAGCACAG
>CAYZQL010000038.1:0-19551 GCA_964480555.1 uncultured Lentisphaeraceae bacterium
GCTCTTTTCCGATTATGAATTTGTGGAGCGTCACGCGGTCGATCTGCGGCGGATTGGCGCGGATGTTTTGGGAAGCGCCCAGTTGGATGTAAACGTCCGGCGTCCAGTCCAGACAGCGCGGCTCGTGCTCCAGCACGCGCAGCCAAGCCTCCGGGGTTGTCCTCAGCGGATCCTTCACGAAAGCCCACGGCGCGGGCGACAGGATGTCGTCGCAGCGGCGGAAGGGCGGGATTTTGAAGGTCGGCGCACGCTCGGTGGTGTCGGTGAAAATATCGAGCAGGTAGCCGTCCGCGAAGTAGGTGATGCGGCCGCCGCGCGCATAAAGGCCTTCCTCATAATCCGCCAGCCGCGCGAGCGCGGCCACGTTTCCGGTGCTTCGGATCTGCCCCAGCAGTGTTTCAAACTGTTCCAGCGTCTTTTCGGGCGTGCGCGCATCGAGTCCGAGAGAGGTGATTTGCGCGGGTGTGAGTTTGGCCTGCAGATGCTCTTTCATGCCGGCTTCGAAGGCTATGCCGGCGACCAGCAGTTCTGTCGTGGTCGCCTGCATCCGCGTGGAGCCCGCCACGCCCATCGGTCCGGTGCAGAGCACGAGCGTGGTGACCTTGTCGTTGCGGATCACCCGGCGGCAGCGCTCCAGCTTGTCGGCCAGCAGGTCGGCAGGGTTGTTGAAAAGAAAGAAGACCTGCGCCTTGACGTCCACGCCACGCAGGACGGTGCCGATGACCGACGAGGTCTCGCCGCCTTCGGAGATCGCCACGATCACGTCACCTTCTGCGGCACCCGACTGCTCCATTTGGTGATAGCCAAAGGTGATGTAGTCCTCGAACATTTCCACTGACTTGATGAGCGCAAAATCGCCGCCGGTCATGACGGCGTGGGTGCGTCCGGCCATGTCACCGCACACGGCTTTGAGGTCCGGGTGGCGTTCGTAAGTCTCGCGCCAGTAGCGGCGGTTGGCCGCGTCCAGCAGGATCGAAAGGCGGCCGGTCGCGCCGCACCCGCTGAAGTAAACTTTCCTGTTGTTGTCCAAGGCGGTTTTGATCGCGCCACGCAACTTGGCGAACTCGGGCGAGGCGATTACCTGCCTCGCCACGGGCGGAATGTCGTCGTCCACGCTCAGCAACAAGCGGATGCCTTTGGCCGTGTCGGCTTGCAAGGCTTGCGAGAGACCGCGCGTTTTAGGGTGCGACTGCTCGGTCGGCAGATAGCCGAGATGGAACTGGGTTTCGTTGCGGATGAAGTCGAGCGCCTGATCGCGCGGCGTTCGCGCGGTTTCCGGCGTGCGGCAGCCGGCGAGGCTCCAGGAGAGGGCGAGCGTGAGACAGGCGGCGAGGATTTTTACGTGTGCGTTCATGTTGTTCCCTTGGTTGTGCGTTGCAATCAATCGAGGCGGCAGGCGAGCCGGTAGGAGACCAGACCGGTCGCGCCGTAGCGTCCCATATTCCCGTTCTCCCGCGAAAAGGAAGCGTACTTAAAGGCGTCGGTCGCCAGATAGGCGCTTCCCCGGCAGGAGTACCCGGTGCCGGTGGAGGGGCCGACCGGATCCACCGCATCCGCGGTACCGAGATCGGTCTGCCAACGGTCCAGCACCCACTCCATGATGTTGCCGTGCATATCGTACAGGCCCCAGGAGTTGGGTTGATACGTGCCGCCCACATGCGACGTTTTCAGACCGAGAGTCGTTTGCAGCGTACCGAAATCCGACAGAACCTTCAAGTCATCGCCGTTGTTGAACGCCGAGGTGGTGCTTCCGCGGCAGGCGTACTCCCACTGGGCCTCGGTGGGGAGGTCGAAATCCAGCGCGCCGCCGGTTTTGGCGCGCAGCAGCCCGACAACGGAATTCGCTGCGACATTGCTGCTCAGCGGCCAGTCGCTGGCGTTGCCGCGGAGCATGTTGTAGGTCACGCTCCCGACAGGGTACTCCGAAGTGGCACTGCCGTCTTTGTAAAGCAGCGAATGCTGCGCCTCGGTGGTTTCGAACACGGCCATGTAGAAGGGCCGGGTGAGGGTGACATGATGGGGCGTGGTCCTTACGGTCGCGCCCACGGTGGAGAGCGGGGCGCCCATGATGAAACTGCCGGGAGGGATCAGCCGGAAGGCGATGCGGGTAGTCCGGTAGAGAGCGGAGTTGATGTCCGGCAGCACGTTGGTGTGGGTGACCGGCCACGCGGCGGCGTTGGTGCCGCCCGAGATGTCCACGATCCGGTACCGCGCATAGCCGCCGGGCAGCTCTTCCGCGCGGTAGTACCGTTGCGGGCCGCCGGGCGTGTGGCCGGTGTCCGTTACGCTGGGCGTGTCGCCGGAAGCGGTCAGCGTGTCGCCGAGTTGGGTTTCGAACGGCCCGGTCTCGTTCGTCGCGCAGAGCACGATATAGGTTTTGCCGGGCACGGTTTGCCAGGTGATTTGTGGAACGGAACAGGGAGTTCCGGTTACGGAGGTGATGGCGCCCGCCGGAACCGGGGAGCGCATGGTTTCGACCGGGTTTCCGGGCAGGCGCAGGGCGGTGCGGAAACCGAACACACCGGTTTGTGTGACCAGGCTGGGGCTCATGCTGTCCCGCGCACCGGTGTAGAGTGTGGAGAGGGCGCTCGAGCTGTGCGCGCCGCCGCGCACGGTTCGGGCGCTGCCGCTGACCGGGCCGACGGGGTCGGGGCCCGAGTTCGAGCCGTTCCAATCCAGGCAGTGCTCGGTGATGTTGCCGGTCATGTCGTAGAGACCCCAGTCGTTGGGCAGGTAACTGCCCACCGAGGTCGCGTAGGCGTATCCGCCCCAGGTCGAGGTCTGGTTGCCTCTGCAGCGGGCGATATTGGTGATGCCGGAGAAGTCGGTCGTGTTCGTCGGGTCGTTGAAGCCGTTGTAAAAAAGGGTCGTGGTGCCGGCCCGGGCCGCGAACTCGAACTGCCCCGCGGTGGGCAGGTCGAACTCCCCGTACCCGGTTTTCTGGCGCAGGCGGCCCATGAACGAGTCCGCGTAGACCCCGCTGTTGGTCGGCCAGCCGCCGCCTCCCTGCGCGGCCGAGCCGCGGATGTCGTTGTAGGTCGCATCCTGCACCGGCCGGGTCGGGCCCAAGCGGTCGGAGGGCGAGGGGTTGGTGTTCATCACAAGGGCATACTGGTCCTGGGTGACCTCGAACACGCCCATGTAATGCGGCCGGGTCAGGGTCATGATGCCCAGCGGGATGTAGGAAGTGAATTGGCTTCGCGGCGCATCCGCGGGAAAGCCGGTGATGTTGCCGCCGCCGGGAATCAGGCGGAACACCATTTTGTTGGTTTTGTACGCGCCGTCCGTGAGCAGATCCGGCACGTCGTGGGTATACGACACCGGATAGGTTTCCGCTTCGGGGCCTCCGGAGAGATCGACGATCATGTAGGTCGCGTACCCCCTGGCGCTTTCCACGACCTGATAGTAGCGGCGCGTGCCTTCCGGCGCCCAGCGCCGGTCCACGTAGGTGATGCTGTTTTCGACGGTCTGCGTGGAGGCGACCAGGACGGTTTCGAACGGGTCGCCCTCGGTGTCCGAAGCGAGGAGCGAATACACGCCGTCGGGCTGGGCGGCCCAGGTGATGGCCGGTGCGGCAACAGTGACGTTTCTGACCGTGGTCAGGATTTGTTGCGCGTTTGCGGTGTCAAACAGACAGCCAGCCAATGAAAGAGCAACGAGGTGTTTGAAAAGTTTTTTCATAGTGATTCTCCTGTTCGGACCTTAATGCATAAGCAGAATCGTGCCGCCTTTTGAGATGATCGCGTAAACCGTATTCCCGTCCGTGCCGACCCGGCGGATCAGGCTGGCGTCCTCATCCCGGCCCGTGCCGGTCAGCGTCCACGAGGCGAGTTTGTCGGGGTTGACGACGCCTGCCGACGCGGTCATGATGATCCGGCGCTCTTTTTCCGGAATCGGATCGGCGGGCGCGCAGCCGAGATTCACGGTGCAGCCGCCTCCGACGGTCACGGTTCCGGTCACGGTGACGCGGTCGTTGGTCCATCCGCCTGCGGTTGCGCAGGCGCGGAGGGAATAGGCGAGCCCGTCGGCGAGCCCCAGGTTTCCCATGATCTTGAGCGCTGAGCCGGTCGGAGCCGAGAGCGCCCCGCTGACGCTCAGCAGGTTGGTGATCCATAAAACGCCTTCCGTCGCCAGCGTGCCGGTACCTGAGAGGGAGTCGAGCGTACAGGCCGCATCGGAGAGCGTGCAGAACGAGTCGCCGGCAATGGCGGTTTCCGTCGGCCCGCCGATATTGGAAACCGAGAAGATCGGGGAGTTGGTGATCAGCAGCAGTTCCGCGTTCGCGATCGCGGGCAGGCGCACAACCGTGTTGGAGGGCAGGTCGCAGAGCGAGACCACATCCGCGCCGTCGCCCAGATCGACCTGGCCGAAGAGGGTGACCGGTCCACCGAATCGGAGAAGGTCCTCCCCCTCGCCGCCGAGGACCGCATACCCGGACGCGGCCGATTCCAGCGTGTTGCTTTCCGCCGCGGTTGCGGTGCCAGCCTTGACTTTGACGAGCAGGCCGACCAGTTCGGCCTGGGCGTTGGTCAGGGTCTGATCCCCGTGGTCCCATCCGTAGCTGCCGCCGAAGAGCAGCGCGCCGGGCGTGAGATTGAGACTCAGGGAAGTGCGCGCGTACAGGGCCGCGGCCGTGCCGTCGGGGTGGACGTTGGCGCTCACCGTTCCCGTGAGGTGATCGATCCGGATGGTAGCCGGATTGTCGGCGTACGCGCTGTCCGACCAGGCGAGCAGGCCGAAGGCGTTGGTGACGCCCGCCCCGTACACGCCGCCGCTCAGCCGCTTCAAAAGGATGGCGGCGCCGGTCGCGACATCATCCGCGCCTGCCGACTGGAAGGCCGAGCCGTCGGAGGCGCCGATTCCCGTGCCGGTGCGGCCGCTGAGGTCCACGGCGCGAAGGAAGGTGTGCCGGTCACTGACGGCTGAGCCGATCACCACCTCGGCCGTGTTACTGGCGAAGGTTGCCGAGATGCCCACGTCGGATCCGCTTGTGTCGTAAGCGTTGATGCAGGCGATGGCCGCTTCGTCCGGAGACGGCTGGGCGGGAACCCAGGGGGCGGCTTGCAGCAGGCAGGCGCCGAGTCCTGCGGTTGCGATGAACACCATTTTTTTCATGATGACTCCTTTACCCATGCGTAGTGTTGCTCCGCGTCAACCTGTATGCGCATTCATTCAGTCACGACCACGACGCGGTCGACATATACGTGCTGGACCTCACCCGGCCGTTCCGGAGGGTTGGCCCAGAATTTGCAGCCCTCCGTGACCGGCAGGGGACCGAGTTTGAACAGCTTGTAGCCGGGGCCGGTGAGTTCGGACAGCGGGATCCATTTTTGAATCACGGTTTTGCGCGCGGTGAAGTCATAGACGCCGAGGGCGAGCCCGTTGCCCGCGGTCGCGGTCGCGTCGGCGCGCGCGTAGACGTGCAGCGTGCAGCGCGATGTGCCGCCCGCCGCGCCGGACAGGGGCATGAAGGAAGGCAGCGGGAACTGAACGGCCCAGATCTTGTGGCTGCCGGGCATTTGCGCGGCCATCTTGTTGGAAGCCGCCTCGTCCGCCACCAGGGCAATCTGGCCCGCGGGCCGCTGATCGAACTCGAACTCCTGCACATCGTGCCAGGAGGCGGGCGGCAGGGTTGCGCAACAGGGGGGCGGGCTGACCTTTTGCGAAGCCATGCGGGCGCGTGTCAGCAAGCTCCGCTTGTAGTCGGTGAAGGTGTCGGCCGTGGTGGTTTCGCGATGCGCCTTGACGCCGAAACGTTCGCAGGCGGCGATCCAGGCTTCAGCCGCGGCCAGCGGGTCCGCGGCGGCGGGAAGGGGCTTGCCGGCGGCCTTGGCATGGCGTTGCAGCAGGGGGCGGTTCAGGAGCAGGACGTGATCGATGGAGAGTTTTTCGCGGCGGACCTTGTCGGTCAGGCCTTTTCGTCCGGACGGATCGGCCCGCTCTTCGGCCTCGGCCTCGGCCAGGGCCGCATCCATGAGACGGAGCGCTTCGAGGATGCCTTCGGCATCGAGCCAGTGGGTGACGTTGTTCTGATAGCAGCCGAGGTAGACATCGGCGCGCTCCGCGCGGTCGTGGAGAAAATCGAGGTACCGGCGCAAGGCCGCGCCGGTGTGCGGTCCGTAATATCCGGCGAGAAAAGTGTCGGTCAGGGCGTTCGCGTCGAGGTCGGGGTTCCAGAGGAGGTGCGCGAGCACCCACTGGCGCAAACGCACGAAATCGCCCGCGCGGCAGAGCGCGTCGCCCTGTTCGAAGAGGCCGATGGCGCCGTGTTTCACGAACGTCCGGACATTCGGGGCCAGGACGCGCAGGTTGGGGTGGGGCAGGATGTAGGAGCTGAAGCTGGTGACGTAATCCCAGAGGAAGAGGTTGCCCGGCGCGATGCGGCTCCACGCGGCGAGGTCGGTCAGGAATTTGGCGTTCTGCGGCGTGCCCTCGACGGGGTGGAGGAACGAGCATTCGATGTCGCAGAGACGCACCAACACATTCCGGCGCGGCCGGGTTTTCGCCGGGGCTTTGCGCGTGTACTGGTAGGCGAAGGTGTCGATCCAGACGTTTGGGAACTCTTTCTCGATCTCCGCCGCAACCTGATTGACGAACCGGAGCAGCGGTCCGGAGGCGGTGCCTTCGCCGCCCTCCTCTGTTTCGACCGCGAGACAGCGCGCGCAGGTACAGCGGCCGCCGCCGTCGTTCTGGCTGATCTGAATAAAGTCTGCGCCGGGGTCGGCGCGCAGGAGGTCCAGCGCGTTGCGGGTGAGTTCGCGGCGCATCTCCTCGTTCGTCAGGCAGAGCTGGGCGTGTGTGTGCGTCCGTTTGCCGCTGATCTCGCTGTACCACTCCGGGTGGGTCTGGAAATACTTGGCGGGCGGCAGCAGCTCGTAGAACGAGTGGTAGGCGGAGTTGCGCCCTGTGAAGTGGATCAGCCGGTGGTTGCCGCCGTAGGCCTCGGGAATCATCTCGAGCGGGTCGAGCATGAAGCGTGTGCGCGAGCTGAAGTTGCCCTTCATGCGCACCTTGAAACGGGCGTTGAACGAATCCAGGTAGTAGGTTTCGCGGAACTTCAGTTTGGGCGCGTAACGGAGGTCGAGCGTGGGCAGCTGCAAGGTGGCGCGTTGCGGGAGGAAGGTTTCGTCCGAGGTCCACCAGCGCACGCCGACGGAATCTTCCAGAAAGGTGTGGACGGCGTAGAGCGTGCCACGTTGCGGGTGACCGGCGAGGATCAGGTCATCCCCTACAGTCTTGAGAAGGATGCCGTCAACGACGAGGGAGGCCGGGTCGAAGCCGGGGATCAGGCGGCGGGCCGCGGCGGTGTCGCCGACCAGCAGGCGGGGTCCGCTTTTGGGTGCGTCCTCGGCGATGATTTCAAAGGCGGCGCCGCAGACGGCTTCGAGATGCAGCGCCAGTTCACGCGCGGCACTGCGCTCGACTGGCGTGGCACGGACGGGCAGCGCGATCCGCGCCGCGGGCTGGCCCTGCCAGACGATGTGCGGCGGCTGGCCGGCGGGCGGCGTGACAAAAGCGGCTGCGAGGCTGCCCGGCAGGTTTGGGGGCGGGTCCGCGATCTCCAGCGTGAGGGGACAGACCCGTTCCGCACCGGGGGCGAGCGTTTCGGGCTTCTCCGTGATCTGGACGCGGACGCTTTCCGTCCCGGCCTGGTGCAGGCGCAGGGTGACGGCCGCAGCGCGGGCGGGGTCGAAGATCAGGCGCAGCATGCGGCGCGTGACAGGCGAGGCGATCTCGACCCGGCCGGCCCCGCGTTCGGCCGCGGAGAGCGTGACAACGGGTTCGCGCAATTCGGTCTGTGTGCGCCAGGGTGCGCCGGGCGTTGTGCGCCAGCAGAAGCGGCCGTGCTGGCCGAGGTTGAGCGCGGCGCGGATCATCGGCTCGATTTCCTGCGGCAGGGTCTGCTGCGTGTTGCGGAACCGCGCGGAGAGCAACAGGCGGGAGCCTTCCGTTTTGAGCTGATGCGCGCTGGAGAGCGCGCCGAGCCGGGAGAGGGCGAACACCGGGGCGTCCTGAGAAGACTTCGCTTTTTTGTAAACCATTCCGAAAAGATCGGCCGGCGTCCTCTCCGTCAAGTCGGGCTGGATCTGCACGCCCCAGTCCTGATCCGGGGAGAGGTAGTTGAATGCGGGGCCGCCGGTTTTCGCGAGCCAGCCCAGCTTGGCGTTCTCCGGTTCAATCAGCGAGGCGGTGATGGCGTCGTTGCCAAACGTGTGGTGAGGCACGCGGCCGGCCAGTGCCCGGTATTGCGCCTGAATCACATGATGCGCCAGGCCATTTTGCAGGAGCAGGATGCCCGGCTCCTCGTCGAGGCGGGCGACCACCTCGCGGGCAAGGGCTTCGGTGGCGGGCGGGATGTTGTTCAGGCGCGCGCCGTCGGCGGCCCAGGTGATTTGCGGTGCGGTGGGCAGTGGGATACGGCGGAGCTGCGTATAGAGGACTCCGAGACCCAGCATCCGGACGTGGTGCAGGCGCGGCGGATCATTGCGCACGGCCTGCTCCGCCTGGCGGAAGGTGTCGGCGAAGCCGGCCAGCACGTCATCCGTCAGCCAGGGATACGTCTCGGGTTTGTTGAAACAGCCGATATGCACATCCGGGCCGGCGACCAGACGGGTCGTGGCGTCGAGGTAGGCGCGGACATGGGGCGCGGCCGCGCCGTAGTACCCCTCCAGGAAATCGGTGACCAGCGGTTCGAGCGGCTGGTCGGGATTCCAGAGCAATTTGGCGATGACCCACGCCTTCAGTTCGGCGAAGTCCGCGTGCTTGCCGGGCCGCGCGCCTTGCTGTTTGACGGCGACCGCGCCGTGGTCGCGGTAGAAGCGGAGGTTGCCCTGCAGGGCACCGAAGTTGGGGTAGACCCCCACATAGCTGCCGAAATTGGTGACATAGTCCCAGATGTAGAGATTGTCGGTGAGCGCCTGCCAGCCGCGGATTTCCTCGATGAAACGCTTGTTCGAGTCCTTGGTGCTCCGGTCAACCGGCAGGGAGAAGTCGAACTCGATGGTACAGAGGCGGATCAGGATGTTTTTTCGCAGTTTGAGCGTTTTAGGCGGCGTTCGGGTGTACTGGTAGGCGAGGGTGTCGATCATCACCTCCGGATAGACCTTTTCCACCGCTTCGGCGACTTGGTTGAGAAACGCGATGAGGGAGCCGGCCGGGGTACCTTCGCGTTGGTTGATCGCCTCGCAGGCGGCGCAGCGGCAATACGCCTGATTGTCCTCCTGGCTGACGCTGTAGATCTGCGCGCCGGGGTCCTTGCGGATGCGCTCGATCAGGCGTGCGACGGTGATCTTCAGGACATCGGGATTCGTCAGGCAGAGCTGGGCGTTCTCCGCGCGGCGTTTGCCGTGGATCAGACTGTAGTATTCCGGGTGCTCCGCGAAGAACTCACGGGGCGGCATGAGCGAGTAAAAGGTGTGGGTGACCAGGCCGGCGCCGAAGCGCACTTTGCCGCCGTGTTTTTCTTCGAGCAGCATGTCGTGGCCGTTGCAGCGGTTGCGGGCCGCGACGTCGCCGGGGATCATATCGGTCCAGCGGTCCTCGCGGATCGCGAAGGCGGGGGTTTGACGCTCGTCGAGCGCGGGGAGGACGAAGGCGTCGCGTTTCGGGATGACGCTGTAGTCTGCAGTGTACCAGCGGCAACCGCCGTGGCGTTCGAGCAGTTCATAGACCCCGTAGAGCGTGCCGCGCACCGGGCCGCCCGCGATGACGAGATGCGGGGGGACGGTTCTCAACAGGAACCCGTCCGTGCCGAGGCCGTCCAGTGCGGGCATCGCGCCCAGCACGGCGGCGGTGTGGCGCGTGGCGCCGAGCAGGATGGCTTTCGGCGGCAAAGGCTGATCGTCGGTCGTGATCGGCAGCCGGACGCCTGTCATCCGCTCCACGAACGATTGCAGTTCTTCTGCCGCATAACGCTGGGAAGGGGAGGCTTGATCCGGACACACGATGGTATAGTCGGCGGGCTGTCCGGTGCGGGCCAGCACGATGTCGCGGGCAGAGGCGACTCCGGCGGCTCCACAGAGCAGCAGGAGACGCAGCATGGCAGATGGGTGTGGGCAACGGGTCATGGTTATTCCTTCACTGGCAGAAACCGGGAATCAAACGTTCCCTATCCATGACTTAGTGTACATGCCCGGGCGTGGAAAGAACACCGCTGTTTGCGCACAAAATGATCCGGCATTTTGCGCAAAACACGCTTGCGCGACACCGGGCCGTTCGCGCATACTTTCTTTGTGAAGGAGGTAAGACCGGCATGGCGAAAATGTTCACCGCAGCGCCGAGGGTGGTCGTGATTCTGGAGACCTGCGTGCAGCCGGACCGGGAAAAGCTGGACGGGATACTCAAGTATGTCCGCTTTTACGGGCCATGGCATCTGCACATCATCCAAAACCGTGTGGGCGAGCAGCGCCTCGCGCACTTCGAGGCGTGGCGTGCCAATGGGGTGATTGTGGGGCAGTCGATGCTCGATATGGAACAGACGCTTGCCCGGACAAAGGTGCCGCGTGTGCTGATCGATCCGTTGCCGCGGCATTTGGATACGGCTTCCGCTTTTTCCCGGTGTTCGTATGTTCAGAACGAAGCCGTTCGTGTGGGTGAGGCGGCGGCAGAATATTTCTTGAGACAGGGATTTAAGCAGTTCGCCTTTGTCGGGGAGGTGTTGGACCGGCCCTGGTCACGCGGCCGCGGGCAGGGATTCTCAGACCAGTTGCGCGAGGCGGGCTTCGCCTGCCAGACCTATGCGCCTCTGACCGATGACGAGATCAGCGATTGGTCGGTGGAACAGTCCAAGCTTACCCGCTGGCTGACCGCATTGCCCAAGCCGGTGGCGCTGTTTGCCGCGATGGATATCCGCGCGCGGCAGGTGCTCGACACCTGCCTGATCCACGGCATCAAAGTGCCCGAGGAGGTCGCCATTTTGGGGGTGGACAACGACGAGCAACTCTGTCTCGGGAGTTTCCCGACCCTGTCCAGCATCGGCTGCGACATGGGGGCGTGCGGGTTCATGGCCGCGCAACTTCTTGACGAGCAGATGCGCGGCAGAAGGAAGCGCAAGCGGGTGTTGACCTACGGGGTCAAGCGGATCGCGGAGCGCCAGTCGACGCATGCCGTTCAGCCCGTGCAGGACCGGCTTGTCGCCCGGGCGCTCGAATTCATCCGCCTCAATGCCTGCGAGGGGATCGGCGTTGAGGGTGTTGTCGACTACCTGAACGTTTCGCGCCGTTTGGCCGAACTGCGCTTCAGGAAGACCTGCGGACACTCGATTTTGGACGCAATACAGACCGTTCGCCTCGACCGGGTCAGACGGCTGGTGACCGAGACCGATTTCCCGATTCGGGAGATCACCGACCGGTGCGGGTACCAAACGGACGACCATCTGCGGCGCATGTTCAAGCGGCATTTCGGAACGACCATGCGGGAGTTCCGGCGGAAGGATTAACCGGTTCGGGGTGGCTGGCCCTCGACAGCGCAGCGCCGGGCCGGAGTGAGTAAGGCATAGAGCGCGGGATCTTTCAGGCGCACTTCTTCTGGGGCAAGTCCGTCGAGTTCATGCGGGAAAACGATCCAGTCGTCGGTTTCGCGCAGGTAGAAGTCAGGCTTCTGATCGGTTTGATTCTGATTGGGCTTCCAGTACACCGTGGCGAGTCGGACATCGGCATGATGCTGGACCAAGCGGTTTAAAACCGCGCGGGCGGTGTTTCCCGTATCGAAGACATCATCGATGACCAAAACACGCGAGCCGGGCACGACCGAATTGAAAATAGCGTCGGCGTTTTCGAAGACAACCTCGCGGTCGCGTGTCTGGATGCCGGTATAGGATTGACATTTGAGCACATGATGGCGAGGGCGCAATCCATGGTAATGGAAGAACTCGTGAACGGCCACGCCGACAGGCGCACCCCCGCGCCAGAGGGCGATCAGGTCTTCAGGCTGCCACCCCGAATCGAGTATCCGTCGGGCAAGACGGAAGCTGTCCATCAGATAGGCATTGGCGGAAACGTAAATTTTTGAGGTCATGACACTCTCCTTGCATGGTTCCTAAAATAGCATGAGCGGACGCCTTCGGCAAACAATCCCACGCCTTTGATTCTGCTTCTCTGCTACGCCGGCAGCGGGTATACTGATTATCTTTTTACGGATGAATCTTCTTACTGAAAAACGGAGTGTGTCATGAACGTTGGTGCATGGAAGGCGGTTGAGACTGAAATCGAGGCGACCCGGACGCTACACATGCGGGATCTTTTCGCAAAAGACCCGGCGCGGGCGGGACGGTTCACAGCAGAAGCCGCCGGGTGGAGGCTCGATTACTCAAAGAACCGGATTACGCCCGCGTTGATGCGCAGGCTTGTCGAGTTGGCCGAGGCAAGTGAACTCCGGAAATGGATTGACGCCATGTTTGCGGGAGAGGCGATTAACGAGACCGAAAACCGCGCGGTGCTGCATACGGCCTTGCGAAACTGCTCAGGCCAGCCGGTTTCGGTCAAGGGGCACGATGTGATGCCGGATGTCAAGGCCGTGCTGGATGCGATGGCGGCGTTTTCGGACCGCGTGCGCAAAGGCAAGTGGCTGGGGCACACAGGCAAGCGCATCAAGCATGTTGTGAATATCGGCATCGGGGGCTCCGACCTGGGACCGGCCATGGCCTGTCAGGCTCTGAAGCCGTTCTCAAAAAGATCCATCGCGATGCACTTTGTCTCGAATGTGGATGCCACGCATCTGGCAGAGACGCTTCGCGACGTGAAGGCCGAGCAGACCCTTTTCATTGTGGCTTCCAAAACGTTCACGACGCAGGAAACCATGACGAACGCGGTCAGCGCACGGGCGTGGCTGATTGAAAAACTCGGCGATCCGAGTGCGGTAGCAAAGCATTTCGTGGCTGTTTCGACCAACGCGGAGAAGGTGTCGGCGTTCGGGATTGATCCGGCCAACATGTTCGGGTTCTGGGAGTGGGTGGGCGGACGCTATTCGCTGCCCTCGGCGGTCGGATTGCCGCTGATGCTTTCGATCGGTCCGCGGAACTTCCAGAAAATGCTGAAGGGGTATTACAAAATGGACCGGCACTTCGCGACGGCGCCGTTCAGCCGCAACGTGCCGGTCATAATGGGGCTGCTGGGCATCCTATACGCCAACGGGTACGGTGCGGAGAGCTATGCGGTGCTGCCGTATGATCAGTACCTTGCAAGGCTTGCGGCGTATCTGCAACAGCTCGACATGGAGAGCAACGGCAAGTCGGTGGACCGTCAGGGCCGGCGCGTGGGTTACGCCACCGGGCCGATCGTCTGGGGCGAGCCGGGCACGAACGGTCAACACGCGTTTTACCAGCTCATTCACCAGGGAACACGCATGATCCCGTGCGATTTCATCGGTTTTTGCACGTCGCACAATCCGACCGGGGACCATCACGACAAATTAATGGCGAACTTTTTCGCGCAGACGGAAGCGCTGGCGTTCGGCAAGACGGCGGAGCAGTGCCGCGACGAGGGTGTGTCTGCGGCACTCGTGCCCCACAAGACGTTTGAAGGCAATCATCCGACGAACACGCTGCTTGCGGATGCGCTGACCCCCGAAACGTTCGGCGCGCTGATCGCGCTTTACGAGCACAAGGTTTTCACCCAGGGCATCATCTGGAACATCTTCTCGTTCGACCAGTGGGGCGTGGAACTGGGCAAGGTGTTGGCCTCTAAAGTCCTGCTCGAGCTGACCGCGAGTGAGCCGCCGGTCTTGCGCCATGACGCTTCAACCAACGCGCTGATCGGCCGGTACCGTGAAGTTCGGGGACGCGCATAGGGATCGGGAGAAGAAAGGACGGATATGCCGATACGTTTTGAGCCAACTGAGCTGGAAGAGGTGGTGCTGTGCGTGCCCGAAGTGTTCTGTGACGCGCGCGGTTTCTTCGTTGAGTGTTATCATGCCGCCAAATACATCGAGGGAGGCATTCGGGCGGTTTTCGTGCAAGATAACCGTTCCTGCTCTTCAAAAGGGGTCCTGCGGGGCCTCCATTATCAGGTCCACAAGCCGCAGGCAAAATTGGTGTCGTGCATCCGCGGTGAGATCTACGATGTGGCGGTCGATATCCGTAAGGGGTCTCCGACATTCGGCAAGTGGTCGGCGGCGGTGCTGTCGGAAACCAACCATCATCAACTTTTCATTCCGGGTGGGTTCGCGCACGGTTTCTGCGTCGTCTCGGAAAGCGCTGAAATCCTATACAAGTGCTCGGAGTTCTATGATCCGCGGGCTGACCGCGGCATCCGCTGGAACGATCCGGAGCTGGGGATCACCTGGCCGATGAAGGAACCTGTGCTCTCCGCAAAAGATGCGGCACAGCCTTTTTTGAGAGAAGCGGAATGTCCGCTTTATCGGGCCAAGGGCACATGATGGTGAGCCCAGCAAGGCGGTGCGCGATGCGAAAAACGATGACAAGTCTGGCGGGGATCATGGGACTCACGGCGGCCGTGTGTGCCGGCCAGAGCGTGGTTCCCCTTTGGCCTGAGGGGAAGGTCCCGCTCACAACGAGTGGTGCGCCGGAAAAGGTGGCTCCTTCCGCCGACGACATCATCCGGTTGACGGATGTGAATGTGCCCAGCCTTACCGTAAGCCTCGCGCCGGACAACGGCAAGCCCAATCCGGCTGTGCTGATCTGCCCTGGGGGCGGATATCGGATTCTGGCGTGGAATCTCGAAGGCACGGAACTGGCGGAATGGTTCAACCGGCAAGGCATTTCGGCATTCATCCTCAAGTACCGTGTGCCGGGAAACCGCGATGGGGCATTTTGTGATGCCCAGCGGGCGATGGGACTCATCCGGTTCCAGGCCCAGTCTTTCAATGTTGACCCCGAGCGGTTAGGTGTCATGGGCTTTTCCGCGGGTGCCCATCTTGCGGTGCGAACCAGCACGGATTTTGGGCGAAGGTTTTACGAGCCCATCGATGGCGCAGATGGCCTGCCAAGCCGGCCGGATTTTTCGCTCGTCATCTATCCGGCGTACCTTTTTCGCGAAGGGTATACGCTGGCTCCGGAACTTCCCGTTACGCCTCAGGTGCCGCCGACCTTTTTGATTCAGGCCGAAGACGACAGCCCTCACGTCGACAGCAGTCTGGCCTACTGCATTGCACTTAAGGCGGCCAAGGTTCCCGTCGAGATGCATGTGTTCCCAAACGGTGGGCATGGGTACGGGTTACGTAAAAAAGGCAAGGCGACCGACGTGTGGCCGGAGTTGGCTGCCGTCTGGCTTGCGCATGTCGTGAAGTGACGGAAGACAAAAGGAAGCGCGATGGGTGAAGAAACAGAACGGAATTTGGGCGAGCAACCGATTGCCCGCATCATGGCCGAAACAGGGCTCAAGCCGAATGATTTGGTGACTGCCTCGTGTGTGCAAATGACACATAAAATGGTGACACGGGCATGCAAAGGTCGGTGGCTGACGCCCAACACCCGCAAGATCGTCCTCGAGGCGCTCAACGCCGCCTCAGGGAAAAGTTATGCGCAGGCGGATCTCTTCACGTACTAAAGCCGCGCTTGAACGAAGTCGCGCAACGCGGCAACGGAAATGAAGTTGCGCACGTCGAAGTCGCCGTCCTCGATGACAATGCCAAAAGCCTCTTCGAGACCGACCACGAGTTCGAGAAGGCAAACGGAGTCCACCCCATAGGCATCGATCAGTGACGCCTGGGTGTCCATATCCGCGGGCGCGACGCTCAAGAACAGGCGTTCGACGATCATTTCTTTGAGTTTCGCTTCGATGGTGACTGTGTCCATGGTTCTCCCCATTAATAAAAAAACGGGCAGGCGCGAGGCCTGCCCGCAGACGGTTCCCGCTATTTAATTTTCGCTTCAACACGGTTCAGGCGCGTGGCAAGGTCGGCGTAATGCTTTTCCGCAGCCTTTTTGCCCATGACCTGCAGGATGATCGTGAGGATCAGCAGCCCGATGATGACCATGACATGCAGGAAGGAGACGCCGCTGTGAGGTGCGAGTGGTTCCTGTGCGGCAGACGGGTCCGGCGTGACGGGCTTGGATGCGGCAGGCCGGGGCGTCGGTTTTTTGAGAGCGATCTCTTTGGGTGCGGCTGCGGGGGCTGATGGTGTCGCAACGGCGGGGGCTGGTGCAACAGCAGCCGAAGCAGCAGGAAGGGGTGTTGCTGCGACAGGCGCGGCATCGGGCGCGATAACAACGGGTGCTGGTGCCGGTGCTGCGACAGCGCTGAGCACAGGCGTCGTAACAACCGGCGCAGGAACAGCGGGAGCGGCGGGCGCAGGCGCCGTAACAGCCGGCGCAGGAACAGCGGGAGCGGCGGCAGGTGCGGCAGCGGCTACGGCTGGAGCGACGGAGGGTGCCGTTTTATTCTGCTCGGTATCGACCACGAACGCGTTACCACACTTCGGGCACTTTTGATTGATGGGTTTGCCGAGGTCGAAGACAGCTAATTTCGATTCACATTTCGGGCACTGCACAATGCGTTTCATAAATCGTTTCCTTTGCTATTGCTGATGTATAGTAATAAAAAAAAGGGCAGCAGGGCAAGCCGGAGATTCGCATTGAATTTCCGGAGACCTCGTGTTTTCCGTTAGCGTATGGGATCGGAGGGGACGGCTTTGAGGCGAGGGGGCGAAGGATATATCCCTTTGAGCGCATTATCGCAAAGCAGGCGCGTGTCTTGAGGGAAATCGTTTTTGATGATCCATTTCAGGAAGCCGGGATCGTCCTTGGCCAAGTCCTTGAGTTTGGCCCCTTTCTTTTTCCCGAAGTTGACGACGACCTCACCTTCTGCCCAGCGCAGCCGGCCAGAGCGGTCGGCGTTAAAGGGATCGACCGGGTTAAAGGTCCGGTCCAGCGTTTCCATGTCCTGCGGCAGGTCGCCGTAGCGTTTAAACTGGCCGAGGAGCACGTCGAGCGTGGCGCGCACATCCGCTTCCGCGCCGTGCGCATCGGCGTGTGGGCGGTCGCAATAAAACTTGAGTGCCGCAGAGAGATCGCGGGGCTCACGGGTGTGAAAGATGCGCTGTGCGTCAAGAAGACGATGGCGGTCGGGGTCAAAAGGGATTCCCACACGAGAGAACTCTTCTGCGAGCATGGGAATGTCAAAGCGTCCTGCGTTGAAGCCGGCGAGATCGGACTCGCCAAAGAAAGTCAGGATCTCCAGTGCCTTGTCTTTAAAGGTGGGCTGGTCGCGGATAATTTCATCCGTGATGCCGTGGATGGCCGTGGTTTCGACAGGGATCGGCACGCCCGGGTTGAGCAGCCAGTAGCCTTTTGTTTCGGTTCCATCCAATTCGATTCGGATGGCGGCAAGCTCGATAATCCGATCGGCGCGGGGGCTTGTGCCCGTGGCTTCGATATCGAAAACGATCAAGGGGCGGTCAAGTTTAATGGGGAACATGGGCACTTTCAGGAGTTGAGGGTTACAGGTTAGTCGTTGCTTGCATCATGGGCCGAGCATCGCTTGAGCGGCTAAGGCTTGAAAACGGTGTCGAAATTCACGAGGACGGGGCGCCGGGGAAGAACGTCGCCGGTGGACATGGCGGACTTGAGTTCGGCGGCCGAGTCGGCGTCAAACCACCAGTATCCGATCAGTGAGCGCTCGTCGCCGAATTTGGAGAGGACGGTTTCAGGCATGCCGAAGGTGTTCCAGAAAAGCAGGCGTGTGGTGTCGATGTTCCAGAGCAGCACATAAGGGACGGCGGAGGCTACGAGCGCATCGATCTCGCGGCAGATGCCGTTACGTTCCGTGATGCTGAAAAGGGTCTTCTGCTTTTCGATCAGGGCATCGACGCGCAGATTTTTGAAGCCGGAGAGATTGTTGCCGGAGGGGCGCTCGGCCTCGTTTGAGAGCCACATGCTTTCGGGGTCGCGGAAAAGAGACCCGCCCCATGAAGCCCAGGTCACATCGAAATTATAGGCGTCCATGTCACGCATCCACGCTGCAAAGTCTTTACGCTCAATTTTCATTTGGATGCCGACCTCTTTGAACGCATTGGCGCAGACGGCGAGGAATTTGTCCGCGCCGCCATCGCGGGTCAGGAAGCTGAAGCTGAGCGGCTTCCCCGCTTTTTCGAGCAGGCCTGTTTGCGGGTTTGGCACGTAGCCGGCTTCGCGCAGCAAGGCCTTGGCGCGTGGAATGTCGAAGGTGAAGGTCTCGTTGGCGCACGGGTGTTGCGTGTCGTAAAGGTCTTCGAAATAGGAGCGATGCAGGAAATAGGCGCTGAACATCATGGTCCGGTTCATGGTCTCGCGGTCAACCAGATGTGCCAAGGCTTTGCGCACGCGCAGGTCGTCGAAGGGCGGCCGGCGCATGTTCATGGCGAATCCCTGGAAGCCGATCGGGTTGTGGTTGCGTATGCGGCTTTTCACGATCCAGTTTTTGTCGAATTTTTCGCCAATGGTTTCGTTCGCCCAAATCCGTGCGGTATAGATGGCATAGACGTCCACCATTCCTTTTTTAAACGCCTCGAAAGCATTCTCGTTGTCGGCATAATAGCGGAAGACGAGGGTGTCGAAGTTCATTGTGTGCCGCATGGCGGGGCGTGCGTCGGCCCACCAGTCCCTGCGGCGACGCATGCGGATCTCGATCTGCTCCTTGACCGCATCGAGAACATAGGGGCCCGAGACCACCGGATTGTCGAAATCGAGCCGGTTGAAATCCTGGCCCTCGAAGGCGTGCTTGGGCATGATTTCGAAGAGGCCCAGCGCGAGCAGGTTCCGCCAGTGGGACTCTTTGGCACGGAAACGCACGGTGAGCGGCCCGAGGATTTCCGGCGAGTTGAAAACTCCGAGAGCCACTTTGGAGGAACCCGTGGTATGGCGCGGGTCCATGATCTGGTCGAACGTCCACTTGACGTCGAGGGCCGTGACGGGTTTGCCGTCGCTCCATCTGGCGGCGGGGTCGAGCTCGAACGTGTAGGTGAGTTTGTCGTCCGAAATGATCCACCGGTTAGCGAGAAACGGGGTGAACTCCATGGTGACGGAATCGGAGCCCAGCAGGGTCTCGTACATGAGGCCGAAGACTTGGCGCGTGTAGGTGTTGGAATCGATGTACGCGTTGAGGCTTTTCGGGGGCTGGAATGCGGCGAAGCGCAGGGTGCCTCCCGGCACCGCATAGGGGCTGGCCAAGGGGTCCGGACGTTCTCGCCAGTCCGGTTTCGGATAAACGTCGTCGGCCCACGCATGCGGACAGATGAACGCCGAGAATGCAAGGCACCCCAGAAGCGGCGCAGAGAGACGTGGCATTTTGTGTTTCACGCTCATTTGAGCACTTTGCGGAGGCGCTTCATGGCTTCCTCCACGTTCTCGCGGCTGTTGAAGGCGCTGATGCGGATGAAGCCCTGGCCGCAGCGGCCGAAGCCCGCGCCGGGTGTGGTGACGACCTGCGCGCGGTTCAGCAGCTTGTCGAAGAACTTCCACGAGTCCTTGCCGACGTTGGCCCAGATGTAGGGGCTGTTGTCGCCGCCGGTCAGGGAGAAGCCGAGCTCCGTCAGCGTGCCGCGGATGATCGCCGCGTTGCCGAGGTAGAAGTCGATGAGGGCCTTGGTCTGCTCCTTGCCCGCAGGCGAGTAGACCGC
>CAYZQL010000039.1:0-19477 GCA_964480555.1 uncultured Lentisphaeraceae bacterium
GTGGCGCGGCTGGCGGGCATGCCCGGCGAAGTGATCGAGCGTTCGCGCGAGATCCTCGCGAATCTGGAAGAGGGCGAACTGGAGTCCGGCATCCCGAAACTGGCCCGGCGCGGCAAGCGGAAGTCTCCGGACATCCCGGGGCAGCTGACGCTGTTTGACGTCTAAAAGGACCTCATGTTGCCCAAATACAGGTGGCGCGAAATCGACGTGGACGAGGCGGCCGCGCTGGCCTTGGCCGGCGCGCTGGCGCTGCCCTCCCCGATCGCGCGGGTGTTGGTGTCGCGGGGCGTTCTGACGCCCGCGGCCGCCGCGGCGTTCCTGATGCCGGAGCTCAAGTCGCACCTGGCGCACCCGTTCGACTTTCCCGGCGCGCGCGCGGCGGCGGAGCGGCTCTGGGACGCCATACGGGCCGGCCGCACGATTGTGGTTTTCGGCGACTTCGACGCGGACGGCGTGGCGGCGGCGACGGTCCTGACCACCGCGCTGCGGCGTCTGGGCGGCAAGGCCGAAACCTTTCTGCCCGTGCGCGAACCCGAGGGCTACGGCCTGACGTTCGCGGCGCTTGAGCGCTGCCGCAGCGAACAGGGCGGCTGGCCCGCGCTGCTGGTGACGGTCGATTGCGGCATCGGCTCCCCGGCGGAGGTGGCGTTCCTGAACGCGCAGGGCGTCGAGGTCATCATCACCGACCATCACGAGCCGGGGCCCGAGCTGCCGCAGGCGGCGGTGCTCGTGAACCCGCAGCTGGGCGCGTCGCCCGGCGCGGAACACCTGTGCGGGGCGGGGGTGGCCTTCAAGGTGGCGCACGCCATGGCGGAGCTGGGCAAGGCGAACGGCTGGTATGGGGGCGAGCCGTTCTGCGGCGAGCTGCTGACGCCGGTCGGGCTGGCCACCGTCGCCGACGTGGTCCCGCTGACCGGCGAGAACCGGCTGTTCGTGACCGCGGCGCTCAAGCACTGGAACCGCTTTGCGGGCGAAGGGCTGCGGGCCTTGCTGTCGCGCGCGGCCGGGCAGATTCCCGAGGAACTGGACACCCATCTTTTCGGCTTTGTGCTGGGGCCCCGCATCAATGCGGCCGGCCGGATGGGCTCGGCGATGGACGCCTACGAGCTACTGACCACGCGGGACCGGCAGCGGGCCGCCGAGCTGGCAACTAAGCTCGAAGGGTTCAACGGCGAACGACGCGGCGTGGAGTCGCGCATGCTGGCTGCGGCGCGGCGGCAATGCGGCCTGGACGAGCAGGCGACGGTGGCGTTCGGCGAGGCCGCGGTGGTGGTGTACGGCGAGGAGGGCTGGCACCCCGGCGTGCTCGGGATCGTGGCGGCGCGGCTGAGCGACGCGACGGCGCGGCCCGCCGCCGTGGTGGCGCTCGACAAGGCGAAGGCCGGCCGCGGCTCGGTGCGCGCCGGCGAAGGGTACCACGCGGTCGAAGCGCTGGCGGCCGCGAGCGAGGCGCTGACGGGCTTTGGCGGGCATGCGCGCGCCGCCGGTTTTCAGGTCAAGCCCGACTGCTTCGAGCGGTTCAAAGAACTTTTTTGCGCGGCGTGCGCCGAGCAGGCGGCGGCGGGCGGCGGGGCCCAGCCCCTGCTGGTCGACGGCTGGCTGGAGCCGGAGCAGGTGTCGCTGGCGCTCTATCGCGAGCAGCAGCGGCTGGCGCCCTTCGGCGTCGGCAACCCGGCCCCGCGTTGGGGCTTGCGCGGCGTCGCGCTGGAACGCGTCCAGCCGATGGGCCAGTCGGGGGAGCACATGCAGCTCCTCTTCCGGCTGGCGCAGGGCTGCACGGTGCGCGGGGTCTGGTTCCGCAACGGCCGCGCGGTCGAAGCGGTGCGGGCGGCGGGCGGGCGGGTCGACGTGGTGTTCGAGCTGCGCCAGAACGGGTTCGGCGGCGAGCCGGCCGCGGAGCTGCTGATCGTGGACCTCGCCCCCGCACACGGCTAAGTGTCTTTCAAACGACAACCGTAAGGTAGGGACGGCGCCCCGAGCCGTCCGTCTACCCTGAGCAAGCCGAAGGGCGGCCGCCTCGGGGGGGGCGGCCCTACCTGCCGGCTGCCCGGTACCGGAGCCCGTACATCGCCGCGCCGATTTCGCGCGCCGCGCCGACCAGCTCAGGGTAAGGTTGGTCCGTGACCGTAAGAAAACCGATCTGGTAGTTCTCGCCGTCGCCGCGTCCCGTCAGCGCCTGGTCGCGCCACTGGAACCAGTGGGTGCCCACGTAGCGCGGGTGCTTGAGGCAGGAGGTCACAAAGGCGGTGTAGCAGGCGGCGCGCTCGGCCTGATCCCGGGTGGCGACCAGCCCGGTGTGGAACAGGCCGCGGTCCAGCGCCCCGAAGTGGAACTCGCCGTTGATCATGGGCTTGTCCTCGCTGCCCTCGGGCAGGTCTTTGTCCGCCTCCCGCTGGTAGATGTTGACGCTGACGACGTCGCAGTATTTGGCGGCGGCGCGGTAAACGCCGGGCGCGCCCCAGGCGATGCGGCAGCCCAGGTAGAGCTTCTCGGGGGCGACCGCTTTGATCGCCTCGCGAACAGTGCGGAAATACTGCTCGGCAATCTGCGCGTGGAACGCCTCCAGATCGGCGGCGCATTTCTTCTCGTCGGGCTTGGCGGTGTTCTGCAGAAAATCCTCCCAGGCGGCAAAGGCCGTGCCCCAGGCCGCGTTCAGCGCGGCGGGCGTGGCGTACTTCTTTTCCAGCCACGCGCGCAGGGCGAGCTTGGCGGGCTGGCCTGCGGGCGAGAGCAGCGTGGCGCGCGCGAGGTCGCGGTCGTCTTTGCCCCACGAAAGCTCGTTGTCCACAAAATACCCGATGCACCAGGGGTCGGCGGCGGTGCCGGCCTTCTGCTGCTCCGCCGCGCGGTTGCGGAGGGTCTCCGCAAACTCCCGCGAGAACGGGTCGGGAAACTTGCCCCACCAGCCTTCGGAGCCCTCGATCCGCGGGCCGCCTGAACGGAAGGTGGCCGTGTAGGGCGTGCGGCGCAGCAGGTAGACCTGGCTGTCCGACCAGTTGGCCACCGTGTTCAGGCCCCACGCGCGGATACGCCGGTGCGCCCGGTCGGCAAAGGCCGCGCGCCACTCCTCGCCGTCTTTGCGGAACAGGTTGGCGCCGGCGAAGTCGAAGGTCTTGAAGCTGCCTTTGTCTTTGTAAAACCCGTGGGGTGCCCAGCCGCTCGAACCGTAGAACGGCGCGAACGGCGTGTCCTGGGCCGGCAGCCAAGCGAAATAGGCCTCGCGGTGCTGCACGCCGGTCTCCGCCCCCGGGCGCACGCAGTCGACGCCGTGCGAGAAGAACAGCCGCCCGTCGGGATCGACCAGCCACCAGAGGCCGTCGACTTTCTCGGTGCGGAAGTGGCCCGTGGCCTTGAGCTGCGGACCCTTCGCCCAGCCGCCCCACCGGTCGCGGTCGGCGGGGCCGCGGCATTCGGCCAGCTCCTGATCCTCTTTGGCCTTGGCCTGCTGCAGCGCCTCCTCGCTGTGGATCTTGCCCGGCCACTCGTCGTGCGCGAACTGCCCGAAGCGGTCCACGAACGGCAGGAAGGTGTCGGCCTTGAGCAGGTTGAGCGGCTGCCTGGAGGCCTCGATGCGGGTGACGGCAAAGCGGGCGGGCCGGTCGGGGTTGGCGATGAAAAGGTGCAGCTCCGCAGCCTTGCGGACGTTGAAGGTGCCCCCTTCCAGCGACGCGGGGAAACCGCGCATGCCGACCAGCTCGAGCGGCTTGTCCAGCATCCAGGGCGAGGGCCGCAGGCTGGCGGTGATGACCCCCTGCCCGCCCGGCTTCAGCTGCACGTGGCCGCCGGGCGACGCGCCTTTCTGGCCGTGGTTCTTGACGCTCAGGCTGACCGTGAGCGGACGCTCGGCGGTGTTGCTGACCGCGACCTGCAGCGTGCCGTATTCGGCCAGGTCGCACTCGCCGGACTTGAAGAACACGGTGACGCCCGGCCATTCATACTGCGTGCCGGTCGTGACGAGAAGCGCGTTCTGCGCGCCCCGGGCGACCTCGCTGTCGGCGTGTTTGCGCGCCTCGCACAGCTCCGACGGCCAGAGCGTCAGCGTCTGGGCGAAGGCGGGGGCCGCGCACAAAAGGACGATGAAGAGCGGTGTGACGATGCCTGTTTTCATGGGCGTACTGTACAAAAAACCGGTCCGCTCCGCCACCTCTTCTGCGGGCGTGACCGCGCTTCGGCGGCGGGGCAGCGGTACGGCGAAACGTAATCTCAGCCGGTTCCCTCACGACTTCATGTTCCAACTCTCAGACGAAGAAGCGGCGGGTTTGATCTTCCAATCTGGAATATCAAAGCAGCGCGGCGGACGTCGCCGCTCGTTGCACTACGCCTTCACCGAGCAAGGCGTAGCGATGCTTTCCAGCGTGTTGCGCAGCGAACGTGCGGTGCAGGTCAATGTCGCGATCATGCGCGCCTTCGTGGGGCTTCGCCGGATGCTGAGCGCCAACGAGGCCCTGTCCCGCAAACTGGGCGAACTGGAGCGGCGTCTCGAAGGCCACGATCAGGCCATCCGTTCGCTCTTTGACGCGATCCGCCAACTCATGGCGCCACCCGCCAAGCCGCACAAGCAGATCGGCTTTCATGTCAAAGAAGCGCGCGTGCCCTACCGCGTGAAAAGGAGGCGCCCATGATAACGCTGCATATTCGCAAGGAAGCGGCCGGTTACGCCCTCGGCATGAACTTCCGCAATCCCCAAGGCCGCCGCGAGATGCTCTGGCCGCAGGATCTGGACGAGATCGCAATCAACGGCCAGACGGCGTACGGCTGCCGGATCGCCGATGTCGGCAGGAAGCACGTATGAATCCATACTACATGACCGCTGAGTTACAGGAAGAGAACCGTGGCCTCCGTGCTGCGAATAGCAAAGCAAGCGCATTGCTGGCGGACGTCGCCGGCAGACTGCGCGCCATCCTCAAGGACGAGACAATCATGGAGGAAACCCCGGTTGAGGCATCGACCGCCATGGAACTGGCGCTCGAAACCATTGACACGGCTATCGCGAAACTGAAGGCGGTCATACCGCCGGGAAAGCGGTCGGCACCTCCGCCCAGCGGCCCCACCCGTCAGCAGGGGCAGTTCCTCGCCTTCATCCGCGAGTACATGATGCGGAACTCGGCCGGGGTCGCGCCCACCCATGCGGACTTCCAGCGGTTCTTCAACCTGACGGCACCGTCTGTCAACTCGATGCTCATCCGCCTCGAACAGTGGGGTTTCATCCGGCGAATTCCCCACCAGAACCGTGCCATCGAACTGACCGTCCGTCCGGACTGGATTCCGCCTCTCGGCCGGCCTTTCAGTTTGTGGCACTGACCCTCGTTGCATGGCCGTTCTTTCGCCCGTCGGTTTTCGTTGTGTCGGTTTTCGTTGTTGACACAGTAACCGTACAGATGTACGGTAATGGTAACCATGAACGGTCAGAGTCCATTGACACCCCGCCAGAAGGAGGTCTTGACGTACATCCAAGACGAGACCGATAAGCGCCAGCGTCCGCCGACGGTGCGGGAAATCTGCGCCCGCCTGAAGGTCTCGTCGCCGGGGACGGTTCACGATCATCTCACCGCACTGGAGAAAGCCGGGTGGATCAGGCGCGGCGTCGGCCAGGCCCGCTCGGTCCGCCTGATCAGGCCTCTGGGCGGCGTGCCCCTCGCCGGCGAGGTCGTGGCCGGCGTTCCCGTTCATGCCGACGAACAACAGCCGGCGTTTGTGCTCTTGAGCGAGGTGTTCGGGGGAGGGGAGCTTTTTGTTGTCAGGGTTCGAGGCGACAGCATGAAGGACTGCGACATCCATGACGGCGACCATGCGGTTGTCCGAAAACAGGACGAGGTCGAAAGCGGTGAAATCGCCTTGGCGGTGCTGAACGACGAGCAGACGGTCAAGAGGGTCATTAAGACGAGCGAGGGGATTTGCCTGCAGCCGGCGAACCCCGATTTCCGGCCGATCAAGGTCCATGCAGAGGCCGGCGACTTCCATGTGGCCGGCAAGGTGATCGGGATACTGCGGAAAGTGAGAAGTCATTGACGACTTCGGACGTTTCTGCGACAGTGCAATGACGGTTCTTGGACGGAAGACTGACGAATGACAGCGACGCAACAATTTCTTGCCGGTGCCTATACGGACCTGGGGTTCAGGGACGGCGCTCTGATGACGCCGTCTGAGCCTCTTTCACAGCACACCGTCGCCGACTGGATGGAGCGCGGCGAGTGGCTCACCCTGGCGAAGTCCTTGGACATCGACAGGATCTTCTTCGTCGACAACAACCCCGTTGTGGTCTTCGCACGTTCGGACAACCCCGACCCCGAAGTTCTGCGTCGGCTTTACAACCGCATCTGGTGCATGGCACGCCCCCGCTTTCTGTTTCTGGCCACGCCCGGCGAACTCGCCGTGTACGATCTGGCCAGACCGCCGGTACGCCCCGGCAAGTCACTTAACGAGGAAGACCGTCGGCTAGAACTTGTCCGTAGCGCGGCCGAGGTTCAATCCAAACTGGCGGCATACAGCAGGGAAAGTGTCGAGTCAGGCCAGGTCTTTGCCGACAAACGGATCGAAGCGGCGACATGCCGTGCGGATGGAGCGCTCATCCGGGATCTTGGCGAGGTCCGTCGTATGTTGTTGGACGCGCAACTCCCTGACCGATTTGCGCATGCGCTCATCGGCCGGTCCATCTTCATCCGATATCTCGAAGATCGAAAGGTGCTGATCCCGGCCTATTTTGAAGACGTGGCCAAGGCTGATCCGACCTGGCAAAGGATGCTGGAGGCGAAGACAGATGAGGCGTGGAGCGGGAGCGACGGCTCCCGTTTGCTCTACCCCAGAGTCCTCCGGAGCAAGTCGTTCACTTATGCCCTATTTCGCAAGTTGGCCGCGGATTTCAACGGAGATATGTTTCCGTACAGTGTGGAAGAAGAACGTGCCGTGACCGCGACGCAGTTGAAGGATCTGAGCGGGTTCCTGCTGGGCGATCCTCGTCACGACAGCCTGTTCTTTTTCGCCTATCGGTTTGATGTCATCCCGATCGAGCTTATCAGCGCCATCTATGAGGAGTTCTACAACGCGGAACAAGAGCGGGGAAAAACGAATGGCTCCCACTACACGCCGCCGGAACTGGTCGAGTTCGTCCTTTCCCAGACGCTGACGGAAGCGCGGTTGGCGCAAAGTCCTCGTATCCTTGATCCCGCGTGCGGTTCCGGGATATTCCTCGTTGAGGCCTTTCGCCGCGTCGTTCGCTATCGAAACTGGAAGCAAGGCCGGAGACTCAACCAGCAGGAGTTGCGGAAGATCCTTCGAGAACAAATCATCGGGATCGACATCAACGAAGCTGCCGTCCGCGTGGCCGCGTTCAGTCTCTACCTCGCGTTTCTGAGTCACCAGAACCCGCGCGAAATTAACGAGAACCGGAAACTTCCGAATCTAAAATACGATAATGCGGCACCGAACGACGGCTCGAAGGAACGCTACGATGTCCTTCTGGTGTCGAACGCTTTTGCGGTGTCGGCGCAGGGAACAGACGTTTCGTCCAAGTTCGCGAGTGGTTGCGCCGACGTCGTTGTCGGTAATCCGCCCTGGGGAACGGCCAAGCGCGAGGACGCCAAAGGGGTCGAGGCCTGCGACGTTGCCATGGAATGGTGTCGCAACCGGAAGATGCCGATCGGCGACAGGGAATTGTCGCAGGCGTTCATCCATCTGTCCTTAGAGCAACTCAGAGATGGAGGGGTCGCCGGGCTCTTGGTTTCGTCCGGCATCTTCTTCAAGCAGCAAGAGAAGAGTCAGGCTTTTCGTACCGCATGGCTGTCGAAGAGCAAGCTGCTGCACGTAACCAACTTCTCCCACCTGCGGCACCTCTTCTTCAAGGGTGGAGGACGTTTCGCTGAGGCATGCGCTCCTTTTGCCTCCGTCCTCTTTGAGAAAACGCCGTTCAGTGACGCGGAGCACCGCTTCGAATACTGGTCTCCAAAACTCACGGCTGCCGCCGAACGACTACAGGCCGTGGTTTTGCAGAAGACGGACATGCGTTTGCTCGGTCAGGCGGAAGTCATGCGTGACGACCGTCTCTGGAAGGTCTACTGGTGGGGTAGCCATCGGGATGCCAACTTCATTCGCGGTCTTGCCAGGTGGCCTTCCATCATTCATGCGTCAGACCGAGAGGGCAACATAGTCGTAGCAACCGGTAGCGGTATAAAAGTGGGCGGAGGGACAGGGTGTTGTGCGGAATGGCTTAAGAATGCACTAGAATTTCCTGCCGAGGCAATCACGAGATATGGTGATCTAGAGGCAAACGTTCTTGTAGGAGCCCCTTCAAAGGTGGCTCGTCCGAGAGAACTTAGCCTTTTTGAGGGATCAAGACTTATCTTCAAACAGTGTCCTATGACTGTGGGCACGAATCCAGGCCAGATTATCGCTCGGCTTGAATCGACGTCTTTTATTGTTCGTCATTCTGTCTATTCACTCAAGTTGCGCGCCCCAGATACATGGCAAGGAGAGGTGCTTCTTGGTATTCTGTGGTCTTCTCTTGCCCGGTACTACTTCTTCCTGACAGCAAGTTCCTGGGGCACGTGGTACGACAAGATTGGTCTTGATGAACTCCGAGCATTGCCAATTAGAATTCCCGATGACGCAGGGCTTCGTGGCCGTATCGTCTCAATAGTGAACAAGCTTCGCCATTGGCAGCCTCAGGAGCAGACGCTTTTCACAAATGGTCTTTCCAAGGATGAAATCGCAAAGCAGCAGAAGGCTATGGAGAGCGAATTGGACGAGGCTGTCTTCGATCTTTATGAACTGATGCCGGCGGAAAGGGATCTCGTACATGACATGTGTACGTATGGCATCGACCTGTTTTACAACGCGCAGAAGAGCCTTGCCGTGAAAGCCGTCGATTTCTCCCAATGGCCACACTGTTGCGGCACGGTTCGCGAGATACCGAAGGAAGCGAACGGTTTGTCGCCGTACTTGCGCGGATTTCTCGATTCGTGGAACCAGCAACTTGCCCCGGAAGGCGAGTTCAACTGGCGTGTCGTGCGGCCGACCGACCGAACGTTCCTTCTCGCGGTCTGTTTCACTACCCAAGTTCGCGGTGCCAAGCCAACTCCGCCGGAACCCGGCGCCGACGCAGCTTGGAACGAAGTCCTCGCACGTATTGACGAGATCGCCCTCACGCCATACGGTAGTCGGCGGATCTTCATTGACGGATTGATCCGCAGCGTATCGGAGCGCCAGATCACCATCATCAAACGCGACGAGCGCCGACTGTGGACGGCAAGCGCCGGACGTGAGGACGCGGAAGCCACACTCCATCAGGCGATCCGGATGCAGGAGCTTCGCCGCCCATGAGTACCCCCCGTGCACCCACCATATTCGACAAGGATCTATGGGTACCGGGTGAAGAGCGTGTGCTTGACCTCTGCACTCGTTCGCTGCGTAAGCTGTGCGATTGCCCAAACGTGAGTACGGCGACAGAGCCCGAGATTAACCGCAAACTGTTCCTGTGCATGACACAGGCCAACCGTGACCTCCTAGCCATTGGCAGGGGTTTTGATCATCTTCCTCAACCGGAAGCCGCAAACCTGCCGGATCCCAGCGATGAACGACGTGCCGACTGGGAACGCAAGATACCAGACTTCCAATGGCAGATCATCGACCATTTGGCACCGGCTCGCGAAAGCGTACGGAGCTACGTGATCGAATGCAAACGCCTTGGGTCTCCTCCTCGTCGCGACTGGATACTGAACAAGGAATACGTCGCGAACGGCATGTGTCGGTTTGCGAACGAGTCCCACCGGTACGGGCACCGGTGCCCTTCTGGCGCGATGATCGGCTACATGCAATCCATGTCATTCCAGAGCATATTGTCGGAGGTCAATAAACACGCTCGCACATGTGCCGTGGGCGAACTGGCACCGATACCGGGAGCGTCTTGCGACGACACGGTGAAACGCCTCCAATCTCTCCTATGTCGCGCCTTCCCGGTCTCTCCCTTCCATCTGCGACACCTGTGGGTAGACCTTCGCAGTGAAGAGCCGGGCTGAAGGATGAGCGAATGAAGCGGAACGACTTCGAATGTCGGCCGTGCGGACACTGCTGCATCAACGTGAGCGGTGCGTTCTCGACCTGCGCGACGGAGGCGGATATCCGGCGCTGGGAGGCGGCGGGGCGGGTTGACGCTGCCCGCAGTCGAAGGAGGAATCATGTCGTTTCAGATGTTCCATGAGATATGCCCGGAAATCGGGTTCCGCGAGACCCGGAGCGTGACGCTCCCGGCTGACTCCGGCCACGGTCTGCCGGCTGATGCTTACGCCTTCCTTGAGATGTACTGCGCCGATGCGGGCTGTGATTGCCGCACACACTGTTCCGCGGGAAGATCGATGGTCAAAAAAGCGAGGGTTCGGAGAACGGGTTTTGCTAAGGTATGAGGAGCTGAGATGAAGCACAAGAAGCAAAGGAATACGGGAACGCATAGAACACAAAGACCTGAACATGAAGGCGAGTGTGGCACGGGGGCGAGGACGCCCCTGCTCCCGTGAGAGGCCACCAAATCGCAGATGCGCCCGTGATCCGTTTGGTGATTGATTATGGGTTGATATGTGTGCCGGAATTGGTACACTATTGATGCCATAAGAGGAGGAAGCCGGATGAAATTCATGTCTGCCAGAGAGTTTCGTGTGAACACAGGAACGATGCGCCGTAACTTGGACCGTGACGAGGAAGTCGTGCTCACGGCCAACGGTCGCCCCTTTGCAATCATTTCCGCGGTTCGTCCCGAATGCTTCGACAAAGAGTTGCGGGCGATCCGCGGGGCGCGGGCAAAGGTCGCGCTGGAACGGGTGCGCGAGAGCGCGGCTCTGGCCGGTACGGCCGATATGCCCATGGAGGAGATTGACGCGATCATCGCGGACACCCGCCATGCCAAGGGCAAGGCATGAAGGTCGTGCTCGACACGAACGTGCTGGTTTCCGGAATGATGACGAAGGGGGGAACCTGCGCCCTCATTCTGGATCTGCTGAGCGAGAACCGACTCGTCGCGGCTCTTGACGACAGACTGATGACCAAATACCGGCGCGTGTGTGCGGAACCGCGGTTGCACCTTGATGCCGAGGCCGTTCGGGATTTTCTGCATTTTCTGGACGATTGCGCCGAGGCCGTCACCGCCATGCCCCTCGATGCGGCCCTGCCCGACCCGGATGATCTCCCTTTTCTGGAAGTGGCGTCGGAGGCGCATGCGGTTCTGGTCACGGGGAACAAGAAACACTTTCCTCAAAAGGCCGTGGGTGCGGTCCAGGTTGTGAGCCCCCGTGAATTCTTGGACATGCTGCGCCTGCCGCATCCATGAGCTGATGCCTGACCATTGCAGGGGGCATGCCTAACGCGATGCCGTTTACGGAAACGTTCGACCCATATCCTGTGAATTACGGATTCGCCGTTTCTGCAAACGGGTGGATCCAAAACATCAGTGATGCGTCTCGGACTGTGGCGGTAACCGAATTGCCTGTGACACCTGCAAGTCCTTCTCAATTCTCGGGCAATTGTCTGTCGCTCGACACCGAAGGAGCGACTCTTTACAATTTTACAACCGGCCACATACAGAATGTGTGGATCGACATGTCCGTATGGGTGGTTCCATGCGAAGAGCTTCCTTGGGAGGAAATGACTTCAGGGCATCAGCTTGGTCTGTGTCTGGATTCTGACAATCGGTTCAACGTTTACTGCGGTCTGACAAACGGATTTGTCGCCTCCGGCAGTCAGTACGCCTACGCCTCTGGACAGACAGTCCGGGTCACCATGCAAATCGCCTATGCCGACTACCTGACGGTTCCATATTTCCGGATATCTATCGATCAGACCCATGTCATTTGGGACGCTGGCTATCGATTGCCGGACATCCTCTCAACAAGCGGCGGCGAATGGCAGTCTTTTGGCGACCCGATCCTTGGGGATGGGACGACAAACACCGTGTTTTATACCGTCGGTTCGCCGGCTCGAAAATTCTTTCGTGTCATACCGCTTTGAGAAAGCGTCTCCGGGTTGCACCCGCGTCTGAGTCTCAGATGACGAATGAGAAGAACAGGGAGCCTTTCTTCCTGCCAGGCGCATGCGAGAATCGTGCCGAGACACTTAGGTGACACATGCACAACCCGAGCATCCTTTTTGTGTGCTTGCCGCCGCCTGCGGTCTTCTGCACGCCGAGCCCTACAGTCTTGACGTTTGGGCACGGGCTTGGGACAATCTGGGGCAAAGGAGATTTTAACCATGGAACTTCCCGATCCACAGCGTCAGGCTGTCAAAGAGTGGCTGGCTGCCGGGGCCTCTCTCTCCGAAGTGCAGCAACGTTTGAAGAGCGAGTTCGGCCTTACGATGACCTTCATCGATGTGCGGCTTTTGGTGCTCGACATCGGGGCGAAGGTCAATGACAAGCCCGAGCCCACGCCGGCCAAGCCCGCGGCCCCCGAAGCGGCCGCGGCCGCGCCTCACGAGGCGGACCCGTATGCCGACGAATTCGAAGAGGAAGGCACCCCCACCCCGGACGGCGCCCCCGACGCGCCGGGACCGGACGCGCCCGCCGCGAACGTCTCGCTCTCCCTGGACCGGCTCGTCGTGCCGGGCGCCATGATCAGCGGCGCCGTGACGTTCACGGACGGGGTCAAGGCGCGGTGGCTCATCGACCAGTACGGGCGTTTCGGCCTGGAGCCCGAAAAACCGGGCTATAAGCCGTCGCCGTCCGACTTGCAGGCGTTCCAGATGCAGTTGCGGACCGAGCTGCACCGGCACGGCTACGCGTAAGCCACTGATCGGCACACGGATTCTTCGTCACATCTGTTGCGGCAGGCCTCGGCGTCTGCCCGAAAGCAAAGGAAACACGCATGCGTATCGGATTTCTGGGAGCGGGCAAAATGGCTGAGGCGATCCTCGCCTCGATGGTGAAAAACGGGCTTGTCGATCCTTGGGACGTGATGGCCTGCGACAAGGACGAGAAGCGGCGCGCGCTGATGGAGAAGCAGTACGGCGTGATCGTCACGGACGACGCGGCCGGGACCGTCAAGCAGTGCAAGGTCCTCGTGCTGGCCGTCAAGCCGCAGGACCTCGACGCGCTCCTGCAGGCGCTGCGGCCGTCCCTCAGCGACAAACACCTGCTGATCTCGATCGCGGCTGGCAAGACGCTGGCCACGCTGAAAAAGTCGGCCGGGGCCAAGGTGCGCCTTGTGCGCGTGATGCCGAACCTGGCGCTGATGGTCCAGGAAGGGATGAGCGTCTTCTGCGCGGCAAAAACCGCGAAGGCGGCGGACAAGCGGCTGGTGGAGCAGATCTTCGGCGGCGCGGGCGCCGTGCTGGAGCTGGCCGAGCGGCACTTCGACGCCGTGACCGCCCTGAGCGGCTCGGGCCCCGCCTTTTTCGCCTACGTGATGCAGGCGCTGATCGACGGCGCACTCCGCCTGAAGCTGCCCAAAAACGCGGCGCGGCTGCTGGCCGAGCAGACGCTGGTCGGCACGGGCATCTACCTGCAGAACACGGGACGGGACGCGGCGGAATTCATTCAGGCCGTGGCCTCGCCCAAAGGCACGACGGCCGCTGGCTTGGCCGTTTTGGAGGCCTCGCCGATCCGGACGATCCTCGCCAAAACGCTCGCGGCGGCGGCGGCGCGCAGCGCGGAGCTGAGCCAAGCATAGGAGACGCAATGGAACGGCGGACCGGGTTTGTCGGGATCCTCGTGGAGAACCGCGACAGCGTCGCGGAGGTGAACCATGTGCTGTCGGCCCACGCGGACCTGATCCTCGCGCGCGTCGGCCTGCCGCGCCGCGATAAAGGGGTTCCCGTGATCACGCTGGTGATCGAGGCCACGACCGACGAGCTGGGCGATCTGACCGGCAAGCTCGGAAGGCTGCCGGGCGTTTCGGTGAAGTCGGCGCTCGCAAAACAAAGCGGGTAGCTGTTTCCTAGGTGGCGCGTGACCTCCGGGCACGCCTCCGCGCCGAGGCCGTCGCGGACCGCCTTGAAAAAAAAATGGTTTGTGGAAGGACCGGAAGTGAAGAGCGTTTGTCTTTTTCTTTTGTTTTTTGTTCTGACGGCCGCGGCGCAGGAGCGGCCGGTTGTCTTCGTATCCATCCCGCCGCAGGCGTGGCTGGTGAAACGGCTGGCGGGCGAGGCGGTGGAGGTCCAGACGCTTCTGCCCCCCGGCGCGAATCCGCACCTGTACGAACCGACCGCGCGGCAAGTGAAGAAGCTGGCGCAGGCCTCCCTCTATTTCACGCTCGGGCTGCCGTTCGAAACCGCGCTGGCCACGCGTTCGGCCAAGCTGAGCGGCGCGCTGAGGGTGGCCCCGATGGACCAGGGCATCGCGAAGCTCGGCGCGCATGCGCACGGCGAGGGCTGCGCGCACGGCACGCACACCTGCGGCGGCGCGGGCGGCGACCCGCATATCTGGCTCGCGCCGCACTTGCTGAGCGCGATGGCCTCGAACACCGTGACCGCCTTGGCGCAGGCGATGCCGCAGCAACGCGCGGCGCTCGCCGTCGCGCTGGCCAAGACCGTCGCGGAGATCGCCGCGACAGATGAGGCGGTGCGCCAGGTCTTGCGAAGCGTGCCGCAGCGGACCTGCGTGGTCTATCATCCCTCCTGGAGCTATTTCGCCGCGGCCTATGGGCTGTCGCTGCTGGTGATCGAGCAGGACGGCAAAGCCCCGTCCGCCCGGCATCTGGCCGACGTGATCCGGCAGGCGAAAGCGGCCGGGGTGAAGGTGGTCTTTGCCGAGCCGCAGTATGATCTGAAGCCGGCGCAAACGCTGGCGAAACAGGTCGGCGCGCGGCTCGAGACCGTCGATCCGTTGCAGGAGGATTGGCCTGCGCTCATGCGCGGGGTCGCCGGCAAGCTGGCGGCGGAATAAGTGCTCTCGGTTTGACGTGACGGGTGAGAGGATTTTCACATGGCAGATGGCGGGACAGTCATCGAGGTGGACAACGTCTGCTTCGCCTACAACAGCCAAGAGGTGCTGCACAACGTCTCGTTCGCGATCGGGCGGCGCGCCTTGGTGGCGGTGGTCGGCCCGAACGGCGGCGGCAAGACGACCCTGCTGAAGCTGCTGCTGGGCGAGCTGACGCCCCGCTACGGGACGGTCCGCGTCTTGGGCGGGACGTCCGAAGCGGCCCGCTCGCGGATCGGGTACGTGCCGCAGTCTGTGCCGTTCGACCCGCGCTTCCCCGTCTCGGTACGCGAGACCGTCCTGATGGGACGCGTGGGGCGCAGCCGGTTCGGCATGTATGCGCGGGCCGACCGTGCGGCCGCGGACCAGGCGCTCGAACGGGTCGGGCTCGCCGGCTTCAGGCAGCGGCCTTTCGCCGAGCTTTCGGGCGGCGAGCGGCAGCGCGTCCTGATCGCGCAGGCGCTGGCCGGCGGCTCCGAGCTGCTCTTGCTGGACGAGCCCGTAGCCAACGTCGACCACGAGCATACCGGCCAGATGTATGGCTTGTTCCAAGAGCTGACCTCGGAGGTCACGGTGATGATGGTGTCGCACAACCTGGGCGTGGTGACGGGACATGCGACGCACGTGCTGTGCGTGAACCGCACGGCAGGCCTGCACGCGATCGGCGAGGTGGCCTCGTCAACGTTCACGGCGGCCTTCGGCGACAGCCTGACGACGATCCGGCATGATGCGAGCTGCCACGTGCTGGATCCGTCGGCGGCGATGCACGCGCCTCACCACGCCTGCGACTGCGCGGGGGCCCCGACCGACCGGACGGCGTGAATGAAAGGTGGCCCATGCTGATTTTTTTTAAAGACCTGTTGAGTTTCCCTTTTCTGATGAACGCCGTGCTGGCCGCCGGGCTGGCGTCTGTCGCGGCGGGCACGGTGGGAAGCCTGGTCGTCGTGCGGCGCTCCACGTATCTGGCGGGCGCGGTGTCGCACAGCCTTCTGGCGGGCTTGGGGCTGGCGCGGCTGTTGCAGCGGCGGTTCGGGTTTGAGGGGCTGACGCCGATGATGGGGGCGGTCCTGGTCGCGGTGGGCGTGGCGGTTTTGGCGGCGCGGCTGGCCGTCCGAGGCAAGCAGCGGGCCGACACGGTTCTGAGCGCGGTCTGGACGGGCGGCATGGCGCTGGGGGTCTCGTTCGTGGCCGCCACGCCCGGATATCAAGACGACCTGATGAGCTATCTGTTCGGCTCCATCCTGCTGGTGACGGGGTCGGATCTGGTCTGGATGGCGGCCATGGACCTTCTGATCGTCGGGGTGATGGTGCTCTGCTACAACCGTTTTCTGGCGATCGCGTTCAACGAAGAGCTTGCGCGGCTTCGCGGCGTCCGCACGGCCTTTTACGAGCTGGTCTACCACGTGCTCACGGCGCTGACGGTCGTCCTGCTGGTACGGGTGGCGGGCATCGTCCTGGCGATCGCGCTCCTCACGCTTCCGGCGGCGGCGGCGGGCTTGCTCACGCGGCGGCTGGACCGGATGATGGCCGCCGCGGCGGGACTCTGCTTCGGGGTGAGCGTGCTCGGGCTGGCGGTGAGCTACGCGCCGGGCTGGCCGCCGGGCGCGACCATCGTGGAACTCTCCGTCCTCGTCTATCTGGCGGCGGCAGGTTTCTCAAAATGCCGCCGCAGGGACTAACGCGGTTTTTGATCCTGTGTGGCCGTTTCTGGTGGGGACGCCTCCCCGAGGCGTCCGCAGACGGTTCGGGGAACCGTCCCTACCTGACATCGTCCAACGGCCCTATTTATACTTAGCCGGCACTCGGCTGATCGCCTGGTTGTCCGCACGCCCGGTCGGCAGGCCTATTTCTGCCGCCGCCGCACATCCCGCACGATCGCCTCCATCGCCGGGGCCTGCGTCTCCATGCTGCGCACCATCTGGAACTGTGAGCGGCACCGGTCCAGGTTCTGACCTGGGCGGTGCGTCCTGAAATACACGTCGCCCGCCAGATAGTCGGTCAGAAAGCGGATGCCGATCGTCAGCGTGATCAGCCGTCCAGCGAAGCACAGCTCCTCCAGCTCCGACGGCAACAGAAAGGCGGCTTCGGAGAGATAGCCGCGCGCCAGCGCTTCGAACATGGCGATGCGGCTTCCGATCTTCGAGAGATCCCATTCGTCCTCTCTAGCCGCCGCCGTGGCCGAGCGCACCATGTCGCCGAAGTCGTAGAGCGCCAGCCCCGGCATCACGGTGTCGAGGTCGATCACGCAGACGCCTTCGCCCGTGGCGTCGTCCAGCATCACGTTGTTGATCTTCGTGTCGTTGTGCGTGATGCGCTCGGGGATTTCGCCGGCGGCGTGGCGCGCCAGCAGCCGCCCGCACTGTTCGCGCCGCTCTTCGACGAAAGCAAGCTCCGCCGCCACCTCGGCCGCGCGGCCGCTCACGTCCGCTTCACGCGCGGCCTCCAGCGCACCCAGCCGCGCGAGCGTGTTGTGAAACGCCGGGATCGTCTCGTGCAGCCGCGGCGCAGGCAGGTCGGCCAGTTGGTTTTGAAAGCGAGCAAACGCGCGCGCCGCCTCGTACGCCTGCCGCTCGTCCTCGATGATGTCGTAGGTTTTCGCCTGCTCGATGAAGAGGTACATGCGCCACCAGCTGCCCGCCTCGTCGCGCACATACGGCAGCCCGTCGCGCGCCGGCAGCACGGTCAGCGCCTGACGCGACGCGTCCGCGCTCCCCGAAGCCGCGAGACGCTCGCGCAGGTGTTCGGTCACGCGCAGGATGTTCTCCATCACGCGGCCGGGCTGTTTGAAGATGTCGTGGTTGATGCGCTGCATCAGGTAGTGAACCGGCTGGCCGGCCATCCGCAGCGACACCTTGTAGGTGTCGTTGATGTGTCCCGAGCCGTACGGCACGGCGTCCACGAAGTCGCCCCACGCCTGAAACCGCGCCGCAACGTGCCGCAGCTGCTCTCTGCTGTGTTTCTGCTGCTCCATACGGCCTAGCACCCCACCCGCTTCACCACATCCGCCTTCAGCTCGTCGATCAGCGAGGCGGCGTACGCCGCAGGCGAAAGCGTGTCGTCCTGCACCAGCGGCGCCAGATCCATCGCGAAGGTCAGCATCGTCGCCGCGTCGACGGCGTGCGACTCGAAGAAGGTCGCGTGGGCTTTGCGCCGCCCCATCACCGCGTCGTCGTACCGCTTTCCGCCGGAAATCTGCGAGTCGAAAACGCCCGAGAGGGCGGACGAGATGTTGGCGCGGTCACTCACGTCCAGCACGACCTTGCGGTTGTCCGGCAGCCAGTCGAGATCGCGCCAGATCTCACACCCGTAAACCTGTTTCGGGCGCTCCTCTTTCGGGAGCCGCCGGATCGCGGCGATCACCGCTCGCGCCACGCCGACATGCGTGTCGTGCTTGTCGGTCAGCGCATGCGTGTAGACGGTCTGCGGGCGCGCGGCTTTCAGGAGCTGGAAGAGATCGTCGGCCACGGCCTCGTTCGCCTGCGCCTTGACCTCTTTGCTGGTGAAATCCAGCTGCGCCATGGCGCCGTAGCGCCCGACCATCGCGGCGGTGCGCTGCTCCTGCCGCCGGACCGCTTTCATCTGCTCGTCGGTGTAAGCCGCATAAACGCCGCTTCTCGAACTGCCGGCGCCGTCGGTGCAGGTGACTCCGCAGAACGCCCGCCCGGGTTGCCCGAAGCAGGCCAGGATCCCATGCACCGCCATGAACTCCAGGTCATCCTGGTGCGCACCCACGCCCAAATGCGTGGTGCGGGCCAGCGCCGCTTCGGCGGTCTGGCCATCCGGAACGAAAAGATCGGCCGTCGCTTTTGTCAGTTTCATTTTTTGTTCTCCTATCGGGCTGCCGCCTGAGCTACCTAACCGATCAGCGGGATCGACGCCGCCGCCACGGATTGCCCGACACGGCGCGCCTTCTCGTCCGGCATGAACACATCCACCTGCTCCGCCACTTCCGGAAATTGGTCCGCCAAGATGAGGCGGGCGGTTTCCAGGATCATCACCCCGCCGGGGCCAGAGGTCACGCGCCCCAGGATCATCATGCTGTCGAACCCGTAAAACTCGCGGTACCAAGGCACCGTGTAGCCGAGGTAGAGCCCGATCTTCTGGAAGATGTTCAGCGCGGTGACGTCACCGTCGAGCATCCTCTCCTGCACCCTCTTGAGCCGCTCGGGCAGCGGCATCTTGGCCGGGAAGCGGATCCCTTTCTTGAGCGCCAGATGATTGACCGCCTGCTGCGAGAAATACATCGCCCCGACGCCGACATCGCCCGACCATTCGTCCGCCGGAGCCGCCGGGTGCAGATCCACCGGCGCGAAGGCCAGCTCCGAAAGGCGGCCCGTCAGGCAACCCATGCGGTCGATGAACCCCCCCGCCTCGCTCGACCCCATGGCCACGCCGAGAATGCCTTTCTTGCCGAGGGACATCAGCCCCGCCAGCGCGGTCACATCCCCGTCGTTGGCCACCTCGATCGGCACGTTCCACTCTTGGCCGAGGCGGAGGAACATGTTCTGCGCTTCGGCGTAGCGCTCCGGCGGCACCGCGCGGAACAGCGACGCGACCTGGATGCGGTTGTCCACCACCACGCCG
>CAYZQL010000040.1:0-4717 GCA_964480555.1 uncultured Lentisphaeraceae bacterium
TCGCCAGCAGATTTACAGTCTGCCCCGTTTGGCCGCTTCGGTACCCTACCGCGTCAAAAGACGTTGCGGAATATCGCAAAATCAGAGACGGATGTCAACGGAGGAAATGCGATTTTTTCAGTCACGTATTGACGGCGAGGGAGCTCTTCTGCTAATTTTACATCTCACTTTTGACCAGAGCGGATCAGGCCGGCCCGGCAAAACCGGCCCGGCGTGTCATCCGAAGGTTTTGAAAGGGGGTGAAAAGCGTGATTCAACTCCGATTGAAGAAGGGCGAGTCTGTCGAGCGCGCGCTCAAGCGCCTGAAGAAAATCATGGACAAGGAAGGGTTGCTCAAGCAACTCCGTAATAATCGTTATTACGAGAAACCTTGCGAGAAGGCTCGCCGCAAGTCGGCACGCGCCCGCATCCGTAACAACTCTCGCCGAGGCATGCGCGAGATGATGTAAGGGGTGCGTTTCACCCGTTGAAAAAGCCCTCCGGGAAACCGGGGGGCTTTTTGTTTTTGCGGCGGCGGCCGGGTCACCGGGCGCAGGAAGGGCAGTAGGCGGCGATCGGGCAGCCGCAGCAGCGCGGGGTGCGAGGGGCACAGCGCGTCTGTCCGAAGGACACGAGATAGGAGTTCCACGTCTTCCAGTAGCGCACGGGCAAAAGGGCGCGAAGGGCCATCTCGGTTTCGAAGGGTGTTGTTGTCTTAACCAGTCCGAGACGGTTCGTGATGCGGTGGACGTGGACATCGACGCAGATGGCGGGTTTGCCGAAGCCGAGCGCCACGACCAGATTCGCGGTTTTGCGTCCGACTCCGGGCAACTCGCAGAGCGCCTCGACGGAATCGGGAAGGACGCCGCCAAAATTATCGTCCAACACGTCGGGGAGCGCTTTCAGGTGACGCGCCTTGTCGCGGTAAAAGCCAACGGGGTAGATCGTCTGTTCCAGTTCGGCGAGAGGGATGCGGCGCAGGTCGGCGGGCGTTGTGACGCGTTTGAAAAGACGTCCGCACGCGGCGGCGGTGCAGGCATCCTTCGTGCGTGCGCTCAGAATCGTCCCGAGCAGGACGCGGAAGGGGTCGTTCGTCTGGATGGCGACGAGATCGATGACGGGCGCTTTATTGGAGAGAAAAGCGGCCTTAAGTAAGCGGTTGACGGCGGGAATGTCGGAAGAGGTCATAATGATCTTGGGGTGACGAATGAAACATAAGGATAACGTGAGACCGGGCATGGATAAAGCCAAAAGGTGAAGAGAAAAGGCTGTGTTTCCTCAATCGGAGACCGTATACTGATCATGAAACTGAATCGGGGTTCAAATGGAGGTCGAAATGATGAAGCTGACATTTTTTGGCGCTGCTCAAACGACGACGGGGTCGATGCATCTGGTGGAGGCCAACGGGAAAAAGATTATGCTGGACTGCGGGCTGTTCCAAGGCAACCGCAAAGAGGCGTTCGAAAAAAACCGGCAGATGCCGGTCGACCCGTCGACCCTTGACGCCGTAATTCTTTCGCACGCCCACATTGACCACAGCGGCAACCTGCCGACCTTGGCGCGGAACGGTTTCCGCGGGAAGATATACAGCACGCCCGCGACGCGCGACCTCTGCGACATCATGCTTCGCGACTCGGCCTATCTGCAAATGCGTGATCTGGAGATCGTCAACAGAAAGCGGGCGCAGCAGGGGAAGAACCTGTTCGAGCCGCTCTATGAACAGCCGGACGTGGACCGGATCATGAGCTGTTTTGAGCCCGAGCCGCTGAAGCGCGAGGCTGACCTCGGGAACGGCGTGAGTTTCGTTTTTCACAATGCCGGCCACATTCTTGGCTCGGCACTGGTGCAGCTCGATGTGAAGCCGGGCAACGGGCGCTCCCGGCGACTGCTGTTCTCCGGCGACCTGGGGCAGCCTGACCAGCCGATCCTGCGGGATTACGACTATCCTCAGGGAGCGGACGTGCTGCTCATCGAGAGCACCTATGCGGACCGCGACCACCCTTCGGCGGAAGACGTGAAGGGCCGGCTCAAGGGCTTTATTGACGACATCCACCAGTTGAAGTCCAAACTGATCATTCCTGCTTTCAGCGTGGGGCGTACGCAGCAGGTGCTCTACTATCTCAACCGTCTGACCGAAGAGGGGCGCATGAAGCCGACAAAAGTCTATGTGGACAGCCCGCTCTCGCTCAAGGCGACCAAAGTCTATGCCAAACACCGTGAATGTTATGACGATGAGGCTTCGGACCTGTTGCGGCAGGGGATTGACCCGATGCGGTTCCCGGGGTTGCAGTTCGTCGAAACGCCCGATGAGTCCAAGGCGCTTAACGAACAGCCAGGTCCGATGGTCATCATTGCGGCGTCGGGCATGTGTGAGGGCGGACGCGTTCTTCACCACTTGCAGCGAACGGTGGGCGATCCCCGGAACATCATCCTGATCGTCGGTTTCCAGGCCGAGAACACGTTGGGCCGACGCATCGTGGAGCGAATGTCGCCGTTGAAGATTTTGGGCGACGAATTCGAGTTGAAGGCCCGTGTGCACACCATCAACGCGCTGTCTGCGCATGCCGACCGGACGGCGTTGATGCGCTGGTTCGACGGCGTCAAGGGCAATCTCTCTCGCGTGTTCGCTATTCATGGGGAACCTGAGAAAGTCGCGGCGATGACCTCGCTGGTGAAGCAGCACGGGGTTGAGAATGCGGTTGCTCCGGTTCCGGGACAGAACTTCGAGAACGTGTGAAGGTTCAGAGATGAAAAATCGCCGTCCATTCTCGGCGCTGTTGGCGGCGGTGGTGTTCGGGGCGCTGGCGCTGCTGGTGCAGACCGTGCTGTTACGCCGTTTCCTTTGGCGTTTCGAGTCGGCCGAGGCGGGTGTGGCGCTCTTTCTGTCCAGTTGGCTGTTTTGGACTGGCGTGGGTGCGGCGTCAGCCGCGACGCCGCCCGGACGTCGTATGACCAGTGCCCTGTCTCATGCCGTTTGGCTCCTCATCCCCTTCAGCTTGGCACTCTATTTTGTGCAGTACGCACTGATCGGGAACCTTCGGGGCTGGTTGGGCATTCCGGACTATCAGGCTTTCCCGGTCGTGTCTTTCGCGCTCGGTTGTCTGATCGCCAACGCGCCTTTCTGTTTCGTCGCCGGGTTTGTGATCCCCGCCCTCTGCAGGCGTTTGGAGCAGCTGGGCGGATCGGTCAGCCGGATTTTCGCGTGGGAAGCGCTGGGCGCGGCGGCAGGTGGGCTAGGGGTGACCGCTTTGCTGATGTGCGGCATTGCGCCAGATCCCCGTGATGTGGCCGAGTGGCATCGCTTCTTTCCGCGGGACGTCGATCGCCCCGGGCGCTTCGAGACGGGCATCGGAACCACGTTCTATGGTTCGAGCGGCGGAACGTTTTATGCGCTATCATCGGGTGGGGTGAGCGAAGTTATTCCCGACGGCGGGCGCGCGATGGAACTGGCGGCGTTGATGTTGTCGCAGCGGCCATACGCGAGAGAGGCTCTGCTGATCGGTCAAGTGCCGTTGGCGGTGGGGTTTGCCTTGGAGGCGGTGCGCCCCGATCTCTCGATCTGCTGGTGTCCGTGTGACGCGAGCTATGGACTTAACCTGCTGCGCGTGCTGCAATCCGCGGGCTTGCAGACCCGAGTCTGTGCTGCGGGTCTGCCGCCGCAATCGTTTCTCAAGAGCCAGCCCGGGGCGTCTTACGATCTGGTGTTGGCGGCTCCGCCACCGGCGACTTCGCTCGGGGGGGCCGTGTGGCGTGATTCCGCTTTCGCGCAGCGTGTGCGGCGAGTGACGCGGCGGACCGGCTTGGCTCTTTTCGGTCTTGACTGCGAGGCGGCCGTGCTGACTCCCGAGAAGGGGTCGCTACTCGACGTGACCGTGCGCGGTGTGCGGCAAGCATGGCCCGAGAGTGGGTTGTTTGTGCCAGGCGCCGGCGGGTGGTGGCTCGCCGCGCAGGTGCCGCGACTGGTTTATGGGGTTGCAGATGCGACGAACCGTTTCGCCATGCTCAAGCGAGACGTGTATCCTGTGGAAGCTGTTTCGGGACTTTATGATTCTGTCCGCGCCCAAAGCTGGATGCAACAAGAGCCGATCCTGGATACGGCCGGCGCCGTAGCCTTGCCGGAGACAAGGAGCGCCGAGGAAATCTTGTCACTGGGGTTGGCCGACGCGCTGCGGCGCAGTTATCCTGTGTCGGCCCCGGGACGTTGGCTGTCGTGGCTGAAAGCGCACGAGGGCGTGCGCATGGCCGGGCTGCTTCTGGTGCTTCTCTGGATGGTTCCCGTGGCGCTGGGGACACGGTCGAATGCGCGGCGGAGATTGTTGGCCGCGTGGCTGGCTGCGTGTGGGGCACTGGGCCTTGCGGTCTCGCTGGTTGTGCTTTACCGGCTGCACATGCGCTTCGGTTTGCTCCATCTGCTGGCCGGTGCCGGAAGTTGCCTCTATCTCGCCGGGCTCTTCTGTGGCAACCGGCTGGCGGACTCGGTGCTCTTTTTCACGACGAGGTATCCGCGCCTGTTGCGGTGGTCGCTTCCCGTGTTCACGCTGGCGCAGGCTGGAGTTGCCCTCGGCGTATTGGTTGGAGCAGACTGGATGGCGACAGCATCGGGTGTGGTGCTCCTGTGCTTTGCAGCGGGGTGTGCGGCTGGCTTGGCTGTACCGACGGCGCTCGTGATGTGCGAGGGAAGCCCGGCCGACGGCGCGGCTGTGTTTGTTTTGGTGGATGCTCTCGGCGCATCGGTGGC
>CAYZQL010000040.1:4727-19109 GCA_964480555.1 uncultured Lentisphaeraceae bacterium
CGGGGCTTTTTTTCGTGGTCTTGGTGCCGCTTGCCGGGTTGTGGGAGGCCGTCCTGTGTTTCGCTGTGCTAGCTTGCGGAATGGCACTCTGCGTGACGGTCGGCAGCCGTCATGCACGTTTGACGGCGGGGCTGGCGTTGACAGTCACGTTGGCGGTTCTTGGAGGGCACTTGCGCGACGCATGGCCACAACCTCGCCCAGAAGACCGTGACGGAAGAGAATCCGCGGCATGTGGGGTCCCGATGACACATCGCTTGCCTCAGGCAGGTGAACGGCGGGTTTCGCACCTGCCGGGCATTCCCCGTAAGGTGGATGAGGATCGTATCCGCGCGCAGATGCGCGACGGACTTCTTTCAAGCCACGAGGCGGCCTTTTGGACCTATGGAGAGAGCGCTTCGCAGACGGGGGCTGGCAAAAATTCGGAATGACCGGTCTGAAAGCAAGTCTTGGAAAGAACTTTCTTGATCCGGTGTTGCCCGACATGCGGGGTTATGATTAAATTAAACCGCACTCAAATGACAAAACAAGGGTTTTAGGATATGGCTGGTACAACGTATGAGATGATCGGCAAGATCAAGATGATGTTCGAACCGATGTCGTTCGCGAGCGGATTCACCAAGCGCGAATTTGTTCTCGTGATGGAGGACGATTATCCGCAAGACGTGAAGTTCGTCTGTGTCAAAGAGAAGTGCGGGCTCCTTGACCGCGTGAAGGTCGGTGATCGCGTGAAGGTGGCGTTCCGCATCCGCGGCAACGAGTATAAAGAGCGCTATTACGTGGATTTGCAGGCATTCCAGATTGAAAATCTGGATACGGACGGCTCGTCGGTTGCCTATGACGACGCTGAACCGCCTTCGCCGCCGGATGACCCCACGCCGTTCTGAAGAACCGGAGTGTTGGCGTGGCGGAAGGTTGGAATGAAGAAAATGCCGGGGTCCGCTGGTGGGCCTCTGGTGATGGTTTGTTTCCTTCCACTCCAGCATCCCGTTGTTCCATCGTGCGGAGAGCGTGCATATGGTTGAGGCACCAAAGAAACTGGGTGAGTTGATTGCGCTCGGCGAGGGTTTTCTGTCGCGCGGCGGGCTTCCTGACGCGCGGGTGGTCAGCGAGCTGTTGGCGGCGCGGCTGTTCAAGTGCGGCCGGCTGGAGCTGTATCGGCATGCCGACACCGTGCCCGACACGCGCATTGTCGATGCGCTACGCCGCGGTCTGCAGCGCGTGGCCAAAGGGGAGCCGGTTCAGTATGTGCTGGGTCAGTGGGATTTTCGCAGCCTGACGCTGAAGGTGGATCGCCGGGCACTGATACCGCGGCCCGAGACTGAGCAGCTCGTGGATCTGGTCCTCAAGTCGCTTCAGGTGCGGGAGGTTCCCAAGCCGCTCGTGGTGGATGTCGGCACCGGAACCGGCTGCATCATTCTGAGCTTGGCCAGCGAGCTGCGCGACGGCATATTCGTGGGGCTTGACATCAGTTCCGAAGCGCTGTCGCTGGCCAAGGAGAACGCGCTCTTAACGGGGCTCGGCGACCGTGTGCTTTTCGCCGAAAGCGACGGGTGCGGCGAGTTCGACCCCGCGAGCGTGGACGTGCTGGTTTCCAATCCGCCCTATATCCCATCGCAGGTTGTGGATGGACTCGACGCGCATATCCGGGAGCATGAGCCGCGCCTCGCTCTGGACGGCGGCCCGGACGGCTTGGCTGTGTACCGCGCCCTGCTGCTCGACGCGGTGATGGTGCTCAAGCCGGGAGGAACGGTATTTTTCGAGATCGGGGACGAACAAGGCCCTGTGCTACGCGAGATGTTGGACGAGTACGGGTTTACGGATGTCACTATCGTCCGCGACTACGCGGGTCGCGACCGTTTCGCGACCGGCACTCTGAGTCTATGAGATCGCGATAGCATGAACACACTCTCGCCAGCCAGTAGCCAGTTGTACACTGGCTGGCGGGGCAAGCATCCTACTTCTACGTTGCCTGCACGATGGCCATGGCAGAAACGGCGGCAAGCATCAGGATGACGGCGGTGAGCATCAGGCCTTTGGCTTTTTCGGCTGCCCCTTTCCACTCTCCCGAAAAGAACCCCACCCCTTGCGAAGAAAGCGTCTGGAAGCCTTGGTAGAGCCCGAAGCCTAACGACGCTCCCAGAGCGCCCATCATGCGCATGCCGTTGCCCATGCAGAGGAGGCAGGTCACAAATAGGAGCGACATCACAAAGGTCAGGCAAAAATCTTTCGGAAACAGTAGCGTTTTCGCCGTGCGGCCGCGCAGCATCAAGGAAAGGGGAAAGAACACGTTAACCAACGCGCCTCCCGGCAGCGTGGCCGCCCAGACTGCGGCGATGGAGCCTGACTCGCTGGCGCCTCGGGACCTCAGGGCCTCCATCAGCGGCCCCTGCGAGTAGACGAAGGCGAAGCTAAGTCCAACCTGGAGGACGCCTGCCGCGATCGCCATCATGAGCCCGCCTTTGAAGGACCCGCATGTCTTGAGCCCGTCCCGCTCCCGTTCGAAACCCGCCCGCGCCATCAGCGCGACGGAGAATACGAGGACAAGCGTCAGGGCCAATAGCGCAAGACCTGCCGGAGAGAAAAGGGAAGGGGCCTCTGAGAACTGTCCTGACCCCTTGAGGACCATCGGCAGCAGGATGCCCACAGGCAGTCCTACTCCGGTCAGAACTCCCATCGTCAGGCTGACTCCAATCCGCACAAAGCAGAGTCCGCAGAGAACGTTCGCCACGCCCCAGGCGAGCGACCAGAGATTGGCTTTCAGATAGGCGGACACAGGGAGTTGTGCCAACGCATCGACAAGGTGCGGACACAGCGCAAGGGCCAGGCCCCAGGGCAACACGATCAACGCCAAAAGGGCGTTGATGAAGGCCCAGTGCTCGAAGCGGTATTTCGTCATGCATTTTATCGGAGCCGCAAACAGCCCCACAGCAATGCCTGCGATCACCGCAAGTCCGGTGCCCATCAGTGACGTGTCCATGATTTATCCTTTTAACAACTGTTCAGCCAGTTCGCGCAACGCCTCCACCGGACCAGCGAAAGCCCACGTTGTGCAGGTGTCGGTCACCTTTGAAGTCCGGCCGGGAATGATTGCGGGGGAGTGGTGCTCCAGCTCACCGAAGCCGCCGAACGCCCCATTGTCCACATAGACCTGCTGGACTACGCCTGTCCGCTGCGGATCGGTAAACGGCACGTCGAAGTACTGTTCCTGCGAACCGACACTGAACCGCCGGAAAATCATAAAGGGCTGCGGTCCGGCACGATTGAGATACAGCATCAGCCCCCGGCAATGATCGGCCAGAACGCCGACCTTGTACCCCTCCGGGGCGACCGGAACAGAGGCCACGAGGCGTTGCCCGTCTTGCCGCCAGCGTTGTTTGCCGAAATAGGCGACCGGGGCCGATACCCCTTTGACCGGAACGATGATGTCACCGCCTTCAGGAACTTGCAGTAGGTTCCAGATCGCAGGGCGGGCCGACGGAGGAAGAGTGCCCGTTGCGGAGAGAGTGCAGGTGAGTTCGTAACCTGCTGTGGACAAGCCCGCGGGCAACGTAAACCCGGGTGCATCCAATTCCGTGATGCGCTTGCGAAGTGACAGCACGCCCTTGCCGCCACTTCGGTAGAAATCCACAAATATCCCCGTTTCCAATTCCACCGTGTCGGCGCAATGGCTCACGACGCGATAGTCCGCCGGGTCGAGACCGACTGGAACCTTGTATGTCTCCCATGGGCGCGACGCGTCGGAAACGAACAGTTCAAGCTCAGGGGAGACCCAGGACCGGTCGCCGCCCAGATTGGTCCAGCCACCGCCGGTCAACATCGCCCGCGAGGACACGACCGTGTCGAGGGCCGGATTGACCCAAAGCGCGTTCAACCCCTCCTGCGGGTAAAGCCCCATGACCCTGCCGCCGAAAGGCTGAACGTAAACTTTGCCCAGCCGCAGCGAGGGCTTGCCAAGCTCCTCTAGTGTCGCAACGAAGTTATCCATAAAAAGGCACTCATTCGAAATCCACCAGCCATTTGATGCGGATGTCGTTTTTGTCCTTCATGTCGGAATAGCCCTGCCGGATGTCCTTGAACGCATAACGTCCGCTGATCAACGGCGTGATGTCGAGCGCGCCGGAAGCCATGAGCGCGAGCACGGGCTGATACATGCCGGTACTGCCGGAAGCGCCGCGGAAAAGGATGTTGCCGAACACCAGTTTGTCGACCTCCAGCCGGTCGATGGCCTTGTCGTAGAAAGCGACCGCAGCGACGGAACCACCGGCGCGGACCAGATCGAGAGAGGCGAGCAACAGCTCCGCCGCGCCGGAGGTTTCGATGACCCGGTCGACTTTCTTGCCGCCGTTCTGGCACAGGACGGTTTCGCTCAGCGGGTCTCGGGTGGTGTTGATGGTGACGTCCGCGCCGAACAGGCGGGCGATCGCGAGTTTGGTGTCCTTGCGGCCGGTGATGAAAACTTTCGACGCGCCGGAAAGCTTGGCCAGCTTGGCGGCGAGCAGCCCGAGCGGCCCGGAGCCGTGAACCAGAACGGTGTCGCCGATCTTGACATGGGCCGATTGCACCGCGTAGAGCGAAGTGGCGGCCGGCTCGACAAATGCCCCGGCATCGAAGCTCACTCCGTCGGGCAGATGGAAGAGGTGGCGTTCGGGGAAAACCGTGTATTCGGCAAACCCACCGTCCCAGGCGTTGACCGTGCCGACACAGTACGTGCTCGCGCAGGCCAGATAGTCCCCGAGCAGGCAGGAGACGCAACTCCCGCAGGAGACACAGGTGTCGCCGACCACCCGGTCACCCGCCTTGAAATGAGTGACCCTGCTGCCGACGGCGGCGACCACGCCCGACCACTCGTGCCCCGGCGTGAACGGGAATTTAACCCCGCCGTTTTTAACGAACGAGAACTCGCCCGTGTAGATGGAATAATCGGTGCCGCAGATCCCCGCGCATTTTACGTGGGTCAAAACATCGTGGGGACCCAGTTCGGGAATCGGCTGATCGACGATCCGCAGATCGTTCGGCCCAAAAAGACGGGCGGCTTTCATTGATTTTGTCATGGTGGATCACGCTTCCTTTTAAAGTGCTTTGAAATTGATGATGTGCATCGGCCTCTTGTCGCTGAAAACATCTGCCACGGCCTGAGCCGCTCGGGTCTGGGCTTCGTCCAGCGCCTCGCGCGAATTTGCGGCGACATGCGGCGTCAGCTGAGCGTTTTCCAGCCCGAACAGCGGATGGTCGCAGGAGAACCCGTCTGGGCTGAAGACGTTAATCTCTCCGAACACGTCGAGCCCGGCATAGGCGACGACGCCGGTCTTCAACGCTTCGGCCAGATCCCTTTCGTTGACCAGCTCGCCTCGCCCCGTATTGATCAGAACGGCCGTGCGTTTCATTTTTCGAAATTCAGGCATCGCCAACATGCCGCGGGTGGCGGGCGTCAGCGGACAGAGCAGACAGAGGTAATCGGACTCGATCAGCACCGTTTCCTTCTTGGCAGGTGTGACGCCCTGCGCTGCCGCTGCAGCCTCTGTCAGGCAGGGGTCGCAGACAATGATCCGAAGGCCGAACGCTTGGGCCCTGGCTGCCACCGCACGGCCGATATTGCCGAACCCGATGATTCCGAGTGTCTGTGTCGAAAGCCGATGAAGGATGCCGGTGTCGAACGGCCGGTGGCCCGCACGCATGCTGGATTCGTAATACTTGAGTTTCCGGGAGGCGGACAGCAACAGCGCGAGGGTGTGGTCGGCCACCTCTTGCGTGGCGAAATCCGGGACGTTTGTGACGATGATGCCCTGCGCCGAGGCCTGCCCTACATCGATCTTATCCGTGCCCGTGCCGATCCGAGAGATGATCCTGCATTGGGGCAGTCGCTTGATTGTTGAAGCATGCAGATAGGCGGAAACAATCATTACGGCATCGACCTCATCCAGGCGCTCGCACTCGTCCGGGTGCTCGGCTTCAATGACTTCAGCACCCACCGCCGCCAAAATGCTCCGTTCCTCGGGTTTAATGGGAAAGGTTCGGGCGTTGAGCCGTAAAACAACGGAAGGCCTTTTCATGGGGAGTAAATCATTCTCTCTCCCGGCACCATGATGGCCGAGCTAACCGTTTCCGGCAGCGTTTTCTTTGCGAAATCCAGAAAGGCCACCGGGTCACCGCCGTGTTCGATGAACATGCCGAAGTGGCTGCCGATGACCACACGCGGCCGGATGCGTGCTGCCAGCCGGACGGTATTCTCATGTCCGAGGTTGCCGAAAGCCGGATTGATCGGGGCGATCAGAATGTCGATCGCGACGTCGCCTAGCGAAGCCAGGATCTGATCCGGACAATAGCCGGTGTCGCCTGTGTCGTAGACCGTGATGCCGTCCAGAGTCATCAAAAAGCCGACCGCGTCCGGAGCCAATTCGCCGTGGTCTGCGTAAACCGCACGGTATTCGACGCCGTTCAGGGCCGCGCTTTCGCCCGCAGATAGGATGGTGACGCGTTCACTGGCGATTCCGGCCGCTTGGAAGACCGGACGGCAATCCGGAGAGCCGATAAAGCGGGTCTCCGGTCGTTGTTTAACACAATCGAGCAGGTCGGGATCGAGATGGTCGCTGTGGGAATGGGTGGCAACCAGAACGTCGGTTTTCAATTCGTCCAATGTCAGAGGAGCAGGTATTCTCCGCTTAAAATGAAACAGGCGTTCGCAACAGTCGCCCAAATACGGGTCAATGCAGACGGTCTTCCCGACGGCGGTCTTGAAGTAGAACCCCGCCTGGGCCAGATAAAAAACCGCCAGTTCACCGGGGTTCGGATGGGTTGTCGCGATACGTGCTGCCAGTCTCATTTTATCTCCAGCGCTTTTCGCACCGTTTTGCAGCACTGCGCCGCACCGCTCCACAGGAAACAGATGTCTGCGCCTGACCAGAACATCCTCATCCCCTGACCGGCCCAATAGTTCACCACCTTCGGGTCGGCTGCGGCGATCCCCGGCAAAACGTTGTGCCGGTTACAGCTATTGATGACCTCTTTAACCGCATTCCGATAGGTGTCGGAAGTGAGCTGGCCGGGAATGCCCATGCCGGTCGAAAGATCGTCATTGCCGACCACCGCCACATCGAGCCCCGGGACTGAAAGGATGTCATCCAAATGGTCCAGTGCCTCTTTTGTCTCGATCTGAATGCCGACCACCGTCGTCTTGTTGAGCGTTTCCACCATTTCCGCCACGGAACCCCAGCCCATATACTTGCCCGCCGGGCACGTCGAAGCCCCGACGCCGCGCTTCCCAAGCGGCGGATATTTGACGGTCTCAATGATACGCTCCACCTCGGACCGGGAGCGGATTCGCGGCACAAAGATCCCGTCCGGCATTTGATCAAGCGTCCGGTTGAGCTCGGCGTAGGTGTTGTCTGCGACGCGCACGACGCAGGGAAGCCCAAGAGCCCGCGATAGCCGGATATGCTCTAAAATGGTTTCGCTGTTGAGTGCGGTATGCTCCCTGTCGATCATCACGAAATCGAAGCCGGCCTCTTGGTAGGCTTCGATCACTGCGCCGCTATGGCTGTCCATCACGCAGCTGCAGATCAGAAAATCCTTGTTAGCGATTCTCTGTTTCAGTTTTCCGTTGCCACAACGCATCGTGACCTTTCTGAAGCGGGCTGCGCCCGCAAACGGTTCGTCCTACGGCAGCTCGATGGGCGCGTCTTCGGACAGTTCGATCGTCTTGCTGTTGCCGCCCAGGTCCTGCACTCTGAGTCTGAGCATTTTCTCCTGATCGGGGGCGGGGTCGCCGAAAAGGTCTGCGTACTTGCCAAGGTCCGTCCTGAACTTGCCTTGGAAAGCGGCCCGTACCTTTTGGGTCACATCTTTACCGACCGTTTCGACACGCTTGTCGGTCGCGTAAACGCGGAGGCGCAGCGCCGTGGCGTCGCAGACATAACTCCCGTTGTTGCCGATCACGATATCGACGTTTCTTCCCAGCTCGCCGGGGTTCACACGAACGACGAACTCCGAGTCGCGGGTGTGGCTAGCCTTTCCCTCCGATTCCAGATCGATGACGTTGAGAACCGCCGGGGTCTGATCGTCTTTCCAGTTCACGGCTTTCAAGGAAACGCCATTGCCGCCGCGATTGGTCAGCTTCTTTCCAGAAATCACAATGCCTTTGCCGGAAAGCTGCGTGCCCGGCGACCAGCGGATCACGCTATAGCTGGCGGCATCGGCGATCGGATGTGTCAGCAGATACTGTTTCCGCTCGCTTGCCGGAATAACCCGGTCGAACATGTCTTTCGAATAATGCCGCGCCCAGTTCTCCTCCATGTTCGAGGCAGGCGAGTAATCGGCGAAAAAGCCCAGATTTCCGCCTCCCTGCAGACCGTAGGCGTATCCCAACGGACAGCCATCAACTTTGCAGCTGGAATTCAGCTGCGTCTTGTCAGCCCCTTTGGCGGTGGATAACAGGCCGTCGTTCCGGCAGTTGAAGAGCGACCACGAGCCGGTTTTCGATGTGTCCGGGAACGCGGCAGGCACATCCGGTTTGCCTTGGGGATTCCGGTAGTCGGCAGCCAGGTCGGCAACCGGGTCACCCTCAACCGTAAACATGTCCTTCCAGGTGCTGTCGCTCTTGGGGCCGTACCACGCGAAGGTGATCTCGCCGTTGGCCGACTGTCGGGGCTCCGTGAGCAACTCGTCGTCCATGATACGAAGCGGCCGCGTGTCAGCGAGATTCGGAACCTTGAAATACACGTCGATGCCGTCGGGGTCGACAAACTCCGTCAAAACGACGTCGACCGGGTCGCCTGTGCGTTCGGGGTTCGTCCAGGCCTTGACGATGACTTTCTGTCCGTCGGGACGAATTCTATTGTCCAGCGTCGGGTTTCCGATACTGGCCGGATCGAGAACCAAGTCGCGGGGTCTGCACGTCTTGAGCACATCCGCATTCAGTGTGTCGCTGAACGTGAACAGAACGGGGCCTCGCAAAAGGGCGACCCGGCCGTCCTGAATCATCCGGCCGCGAACGAAACGCCAGTTCATCGGCATGGAAAGGGTGAGCGTATCGCCTGACTTCCAGACCCGTTTGACGGTGGCGTAGCCGAGTTCGGATTTGTTCAGCGTGTACGGCACATTGCACACGGCACACTCAATTTTTTCCGCCCAGCGCGGTGTGCGGAACAGGAATGCGAACTCGACCGGCTCCGAGCACGTGAAAGACAGTTTGACCTCGCCGGAATTCGGGTAGGAGGTTTCCTGTTTGATTCCAACGGTCTGGCCGTTGACATCGAAGGTCTTGTCGGAACGGGTGAACAGGTTCAGCGCGATGCCGCCGTCCGGGGTACGGTAGTACACCTTTTGCGGCAGCTCAGCGACCGCACGGCGAAAGTTCCCGTTGCAGCAGAAGGTATCGATCGTCTGGAACTTCCGCTTCCCCGTGAACGGCGTGAAGTAGCAGATGCGGCGGCCGTCCGGCGACTGCGCCGCGAACAGGGCATTGTAGATCGTCCGTTCCGCGATGTCCCCATATCGCATATCGCCTTCCAGACGCATGAGGCTGTCGACCCATCGGAGCAGATAGGCCGTGACGCAGGATTCTTCGACTGCGCCCGAGCCGTCCTGATTGTACGTGAAGTGTTCTCCCTGCGATGTCGAGCCGGTCACCAGCAACCCGCCGTGTCCCCGTTCGAACAATTCCTGCTTCATCCACCGGCTTTTATTGAGGTAGTCCTCGCCGCCGAGCAGCCGATACAATTCCGTGTCCGGGTACATGTGCGACAGCATCACATAGACATGGTAACGAGCGTGGGCGATGTTCTTCTCCCAGGCGGCATACGGTTTCAGGTAGTACCAGTGCGGCTCATATTGCAGGGTCTTCGCGAAGTCGAGATACTGGGTCTCGCCCGTCACGCGATACAGTTCTACGAACCCTTCCGTGATTCCCGCGATGGATGTGCCGGGGGGAATGATATGCTCTCCATCCTTATTGGCGGGGAACATCCGCATGATATAGTCCGCCATGATTTTCGCGTCCGCCAGGGCTTGGTGACTCCCCGTAACCCGGTAGTTCCGCACTAAAGCCAGGTTGAGGTACTCCTGTTCGTGGAGGATCCAGTTCACAACGTTTTGATGATTGTTCGATTCGACGTTCCAGAAGCCCTGGTAGCCGTCCGGATCGCGTGCGCTCCGCAATTGATCCATGATGTACTGGGCGCGTTCTGAAACTTTCGGTTCGCCGGTGTATTGGGCAAACAGGCTGCCGGCGTCCAGAACCTTGCCGATGCCGTAGTAGACGTTGCATTTGTCCCCGCGATCAGTCCGGTGCTTGAACTTGTCCAACCAATCCCGGTCCAGGTCGAGAATCATGTAATTTTTGTCGATCAAGTCCATGATGCGCCGGTCGAGTTCGCCGCCCGCCATTTCCAGGTGGGTGAGCCGTGCCGGAATCAGCTTGTCGCCGATGACCGGTTTGACGATGTCCCGTTCGCCCAGTGCCCGTGCACCAGATGTGATGGCGACCAGCGTGATGGCTGCCAACCATTGGATGTGCTTCACGTTTTTCATTTTCATGTTTCTCCTAGAAACGAGTTGAATTTTGGGAGGGGCAAGCGTCTGCTTGCCCGCGGACGAGCAGGCGCTCGTCCCTCCCTAATACCCTAACGCGTCAAGCCGCCGGTCGAAGTCGGCGGGCAATAGTGCAGGTGGTTTGTTCACGTCGTCCGATGCGTATCGCAACAGGTTGACCAGCAGGCGTGCGGCTGCAGGATGGTGGGCAAGCTGACTGCGAATGTTGAGCGTATTCAGGACGAAGCGCCCTGCGCCGAGAGTGTAGACCGACATCATCAGTCCCGAATCGTAATCCTGCGAGGCCTTGATTGCACCGGCGATGGCTTCGGTCGGCGGTTCTTGGCCAGAAAAAACCAGATCCGGGATCAGCTCGCGGTAATAGGTGTAGTCCATCAGACCGCCCGCCGGAAGCCCCTCGAAAATCGGATGCGCTTTCGACCACTCGTCCTTCAGATAGAGCCAGCCGCGTATCGTCTTCGCAGTGCCCTTCTTCGCCAGCGGCAGCAAGGCGACCGCTTGGTCGCCTTGCGCAAAAACCTCGGGCGAAAGGAAGACGACCGCGGAGCCTGCGGCGATGCGTGCGGCGAGTTCTCGGAACGCCGCCGCACCGCCGGGGGCAGGCGGTTTCGGCGCGGCGAGGATCACTTCGCGCGTAGCCGGGGCACCGGACGCGAAGGGGCGAGTGCGGACGCCGCGATCTCTGAGCCATTTTGCCGTTGTGGCGTCATCGCCCCACAGGACCACTTCGGCCGACACGGCAGGCAGCTCGGTTGGGTCGCTCACGTAGAACGTCGCCGATCCTCCCGCAGCGGCTGCGCCGCGTTCGAAAGTGGCGAGAAAGCGGTATTCGCCTGCCGGCCCGTCGATGGCGATGTCGTCGGAGAACCAGAGTTTTGCGAAGGGCGATTCGTTCGTGTTGGCGTTGCGCTCGGGTATCGTCACCGTAAGGATGCGATCCATCACGCGTGTCATGCGGGGACCGATAATTTGCAGCCGTGCGGGGTAGTCGCCGGGGGCGAGGGCGTCCTCGTCGGCAAGCACCGCCTCCAAATGGACCTTGCCGCCTTTGGCGAGGTGCGCGGGTTCGACGAACAGGCACCAGCGCAGCGGATACCAGCCGTCAAAGATGGCATCGATGGTGCCGGGCTTCAGCTCCCGGAACAGCGTGGTGAGCCCCTCGCCGCACAGCACATGATCGGTCGCGCCGGTCAGGTTGTGGGCGACGATGTTCGGGTTCGAACGGATTGCGTTGAGGCACAGGGTCCGCTGTCCGGCCATCTTTTTGAGGCTTTCCATAAAGAAATCCTCGGGGCGGGCAAACAGGTCGTCCAGGCGCCACTGTTTCCAATCGGCGAGGAAACGGTTGAGCTTGTCGGAGAGATACCGCGCGTCTTCAAGCTGCTCCGCGCCCTCCTGTTCGAAATGACACACGGCGCGCCACAGGTCGACCGCGCTGCCGATCCCGTACTCGGAGAGGAAGAGCGGCCTGCCGCCTCCGCCGTCGCGTGATCTGAGCGACTGGAGTTCGCCGGCTGAGTGGGGCACACGCGGGTAGCAGTGGGTGTCGCCGAGCGAATCATCCCAAGCCAGGGAACCTGGGTTTGACAGCGTGCCGGTGGTCACCGGAGCGCCTGGTTCGCGGAGGCCTTTGCCATCCGGATAGCGTGCAAAGGCCTTTGCTTCAGGTGCGGCGGCAGGAGCCATCCAGCCATAGCTCCACACGCCTGCGGGGTTGGCCTTGTCGGAAAACCCGGCGGTGGCGTCATAGGTTGTTTGGGCCGTCTTCAACGTCAGCGTCAGGCCTGTGGTGTCGCCGCCATAGGTTCCGTTGCCTACCCCGACCACGCAGTCGAGTGTGTCGCCCCGCTTGACGGTCACCGTCTTGTTCACGCGGGCCTCATTCGGCGCACCGTTCAGGTTCAGCACGCCGTCGAACAGCGGGGTTCCGTTGTGAAGGACGTGGACATCCGTCGTGGCCCGTTCGGCCAAGCCGATAAACGCGCACGAGACTTCGATGTCGCCGGTGTCGGGAGCAGTCCAGCGGATTGCGCTGAGTTCGTTTGCGGGGCCGGGGTGGAGCGCCAGATGGTTGGGCGGCCAGGTGATCCCGACCGTGCGGATCGTCCCGGTTGTGGCGTTGACCGCCACCCAAGGTTCCGACGAAGCGTCGGTTTGCCACATGCGGAAACCGGAGGCTCCGCCGATCGTTCCCCTTTCAGAGAGCGACGTGTTCTCGTCCCAGCGCCCGCTGTTCAGCATGACCATCCGGTCCGGATCAAGCGCTCGCACCAGCGGCAGCATGGCAGCGGCGTGCCGGAAGACCGGCCCGGCCCTCGTTTCATTCAAGAGCCCCCAGATGACGACGCTCGGATGGTTACGGTCGCGCACGACCAGCTCGCCGACGGCGGTGTCGAAGCGCTCGCCCATTTTCGGCGACGGCGCGATCGGCCAAGCGGCGTAGGACTCCTCGTAGACCATCAGGCCGATCTCGTCGCAAAGGTCCAGCTGCATGGGCGTGGCCGCTCCCCAGATGAAGCGCACCATGTTGAAGCCCATGACCTTCATGTTCAGCAGGTCGCGCCGCAGCATGTCGGGGTCGCGGGGAAACTGGAGTCCTATGGGGAAGTGGTTGCAGGTGTGAGAAGATTTCGGGTAAATGCGGCGGCCGTTGAGCCGGAAATAGCCGTCGGTGAAGCGGAAATCACGGAAGCCGCAGCGCACGGAACGTTCTGCGAAAGCGGATGAACCGAGGGCGGTGATGCGGGCTGTGGCGCGATACAGGAAGGGGTCGTTCAGGTTCCACAGCCGCGGCGAGCGGATCGGCAGTTCGGCCTCCACCTGCGATGAACCGGGCGGAAGAACGCGGTCGATGGTGAGGGCGGCCAGCGTTTCGCCGCTGCGGGCCGACGCGGCCGACAGAGCGACGTGCGCTTTTTGAGCGGAGCCTGTCGCGTTGCGGACGGCGAGATGCAGACGGATTTTCCCGTTTTCCGCATGGATCACCGGATTGGCGAACAGATCCTCGAGATAGACGGGGGGGGCGCAGAGCAGCTCGACGCTTTCGGTGATGCCGCCGTGGTTGAAGCTTCCGCCCGCAACGAACTGGGGTCCGCCCTCTTTGCAGCGTCTGGCCGTTTCACTGAGACGGATGCCGTCGATGGGCGCCTCGGTGGGGTTGAGCACACGGACGGACAGGTGGTTCTCTTGACCGGGGCGTACGGCTTCGGTGACGTCGATCGTGAAAGGCGTCTCGCCGCCCTCGTGCCCGCCCACGGGCACTCCGTTAAGCCACACTTCGGCAAGGTAGTCCACTTGTCCGAAGCGCAGCAGGACACGCCCATTGGCATAGGGATTGGCGGGGGCTGTGAACGTACGTGAATACCATGCCAAGCCGTGATATCCGGGAAAAGCCTCCTGAATGATCCAAGGCACCTTGACGGGCTTTGCGCCTTCGAGCCGCGGCTGAAGGAACCATTTCTGTTCACGGCCGATGTTCGCCGGGTCGGTGGTCAGCGACCAGGTGCCGTCGAGGGACATCACGTCGCTCCCGCCGGCGGAGCAAGAACCCGCCGGAACGGCAAGCGCGAAAAGTGCGACAAGTATCCCGTGTTGCGGTTGAGGAAGAAGAAACGCCATTGTCAATTCCCTTTCGTTCAGCGGTGCGCCCCTTATGTCGAGATAACAATACGATATGGTTTCTTTGCGGAGAAGTCAGATTTGCGCAAAAATAGTATCATAAAAACGCAAGTTTCGGTTTCCGGCCATGCCTTTCTTTGGTATAAGCGATCACATGAATCACATTCGGACACGGATGCCACAGGTGGCTTTGTTGCTGCCGACATCGATTAAGACCTG
>CAYZQL010000041.1:0-18998 GCA_964480555.1 uncultured Lentisphaeraceae bacterium
AGCGCGACGTCAACCTGCCCGGCACAGGCGCGGTCATCGCCCTGCTCGAAAAAATGCTGGCCGTGCTCTACCCCGGCTGCCACGGGCAGTCTCCCGTTCCGCACGACACCTGCCACGCGCATTTGCGCGACATCCTGCGCGGCATCGCCACCGAGCTGCGCGACCAGATCCACCGCGCGTTCGAGTACGCCTGCCGCCGCGCAAAATGCGAGAACTGCGACGACTGCGCCGCGCAGGCGCGGCAGGCGGTCGCGGCGCTTCTCAACGGTCTGCCCGCCATCCGCGACATGCTCCAGCAGGACATCCAGGCCGCTTACGAAGGTGACCCCGCCGCCATGTCCACGATGGAGATCGTGATGAGCTACCCGGGCCTCTACGCCATCACCATCCACCGCATCGCCCACGCCCTCTACGCGCAGAAAGTGCCGCTCATACCGCGCGTCATGGGCGAGTACGCCCACTCGAAAACCGGCATCGACATCCACCCCGGCGCCACCATCGGCCCCGGCTTCTTCATCGACCACGGCACGGGCGTGGTGATCGGCGAGACCTGCCGCATCGGCAAGCGCGTCAAGCTCTATCAGGGCGTGACGCTGGGTGCGCTCAGCTTCGCCAAAGACGAGCACGGCGTGCTGGTCAAAGGCACCAAGCGCCACCCGGACGTGGAAGACAACGTGGTCATCTACGCGGGCGCGACCATTCTCGGCGGCGAGACGGTGATCGGCCATGACGCGGTGATCGGCGGCAACGTCTGGCTCATCCACTCCGTGCCGCCCGGCTCGAAGGTCTACAACCAGACGCCTAAACCGGTCATCCGCCCGGGCTATCCCATACCCAACGACTACTCGATATGAACCGCCCGCCTCAGCACCTGCCGCACGCCGAGTTTCAGGCGCGCCTCAAACGGCTGCTCGCCTGCCAGAAGCGCCTTCGGCTGGACGCCGTGCTGCTCGTCACCGAGACCAACCTCTACTACCTCACGGGGCTCGACACCTCCAACGGGCTGCTGCTGACCGGCCCCGCAGACGGCCCGGCCTTCCATACGGATTTCCGTTACCTGACCATGGCGCGGCGTCAGGCACCTTGGCTGGCGAGCCGACTCCTGTGGCGTCCGGCAGATGAAGAGGCCGTGATGGCCGGGCTGGGCCAGGGCTGGCGCCGCATCGGGTACGAGGGGCGCATGGACGCGGCGCGCTTCCTCCGCTGGCAGAAGGCCTTGCCTCGCGCCGAGTGGGTGGACTTCAGCGGCGCGGTTGCGGAGCTGCGCGGCGTGAAGTCGCGGGCCGAACAACAGGCGATGCGGGCCGCCGTCGCGGCCAACGACCAGCTCTTTGCCGCCCTGCTGCGGCAGGCCGCGCCCGGCATGAGCGAGTGGGACATCCGCAGCCTCGTGCGGCGCGAAGCGGACCGGCTCGGCCAGGGCGAGGCCTTCGACACCATCGCGTGCGTAGGCCGCAACGGCGCGGAGTGCCACCACCTGCCTGACGGCACCGTGCTCAAGCGCGGGCAGCCGCTGCTGGTCGACCTCGGGCTGAGGCTCGACCGCTATTGCGCCGACATGACGCGCTGCGTCTTCTTCGGCACGCCCACCCCGCTTTACCGCGAGCTGCACGCGATCGTTCTCGCGGCGAACCGCAAAGCGGTCCGGGCCATCCGTCCGGGCGTGGCGTGCCGCGACATCGACGCGGCCGCGCGCGGCCACATCGAGCAAGCGGGATACGGGGCGTATTTCGGCCACAGCCTCGGCCACGGACTGGGGCTGGAGGTCCACGAGTCGCCCAGCTTCTCGTCCGCGTGCGGGACGCTCCTTAAACCGGGCATGGTCCTGACGGTCGAGCCGGGAATCTACCTGCCCGGCAAGCTCGGGCTGCGCCTCGAAGACGTGATCGTGGTGACCCGCACCGGCTGCGAGGTGCTGACGAAAACCCCGCACGAGCTGACTGTCTAGGGCGGGCTCAGAGAATGTAGAGTCCTGCGGCTCGGCACAGCCTCGCCCTCCAGCACATCACGGATATCTCACCTGGGGGGCGAGGCTATGCCGAGCCGCGCTACTCGCCCTGACAGGAGGGGCCGTTACGGCAGATAGACCTTGAGGCGCAAGAAGCGCTGCGGCGCGTTCGTGACCGGCACATCGTGCCGGTAGACCGACTGCCACCAGGTGTTGCTGTCCGCACGCGCGACTTCAGAAATATCATTCGTCGTCCAAACCGCGTTGACCAGGTTGGTGCACGACTCGACCACGTAATCCGTTCCCGCCTGAAGCGCGATTTTATCCATTCGGAACGAGAGCGTCAGATACCCCGCCGTGACCCCGCCGAAAGGCAGGCCTTCCGTGTCGGACGCCCAAGGGTCCAGTCCCATGGCATATTCGAGTCCGTTCGCGACACCGTCGCCGTCCGGATCCGCCGTGCTTCCCGAGATCCCTTCGTCCGCCAATTCTTCCGTGCTGAAATTCGTGCTCATCCAAGCGTTGTACGTCGTCACGAAATCCCCCGTGATCCCGACGTCGTCGAGCCCGATGCCATACCCGCCGTGGGCTTCGCCTTCGAAGGCGATATAATAGGTGGAGGTCGTGTTCGGCAAGGCCAACGTGCGCTGTGTCCACGCCCCTGCGGAAGCCGTGAAGTAGGCCAGACTTGTCCACGCCCCAGACGCGCTGGTCTTGTAATAAACACGCAGCCGATCACATTCGCCATAATAGGCGGCCCGATATTCCCAGAAGGTGAGCACCGCGTTCGTCGTGCCGACACCGAGATTCAGCATCGGCGACACCAGCTTGGTCTGGCCGCTTATCGCGCCGTTGGCGTAAAAACAAGCGTTCGACTGCGGGCTGTGCGCCGCGGCCGGCAGGTTCTCCTGGCTTCCCTTGCGGAACGTCCAGCCAAAGGTCCCGATCGTGAATTCTTGCGTCCACCCTGCTGGCATCCCGGTTCCCGCATCGAAGGTCTCCGCAAAGGGCCCGCTCTGGGTCGGATTGATCGTCAGCCGGAACTGGTTGGTCGAGGCATAGCCGTCAGCTCCGGCAACCCGCACAAGAAAAACCGCCGTCCCCTCAATCGCCGTTGAACCGCTGATCACGCCGTTCGTACTCAACTCCAGCCCACCAGGCAGGGCATTGGAGACCACCGCCCACGTATAGGGCTCCACGCCGCCCGAGGCCGTTAACGTCTGGCTGTAGGCGAAACCTTTAAGCCCGTTCGGCAAGGGCGAGGGGGTTGTGATGACCGGCGCGCTGGCCCCGTCGTGGATCAGGATGTCGTCGATGCAAACCCCGTGCCCGAAACGCGCGTTTCCTTCAAAGGCAAGATAATAGGTCCCGGTCGGGTTGGGCAACGGCAAGGTCCGCTTCGTCCAGTCCGGCACATTCTCCGTGTAGGAGGCCAGCAGGTTCCACGGCGCTGTTGCCGAGGTTTTATAATAAACCCTCAATTCATCCTGCCCGTCGTCGAAGCGGGTCATGCAGTGCCAAAAGACAAGGCGGATGCCGGCCGGCGCGGCACCCAGATTGATGGGCGGCGTCACCAGACGGGTCTTATGGTTGTCGTTCAACGCGAAGGTGTCCGTCGTGGTATAAAACAGAACCGCGTTATATCCCCCCCCGTGCGCGTGATCGGGCTGATTGTACTGCGTCTCATTGCCGCCGCCATTCCGGCACGCCCAGTTTACGCTTCTTTCCACATACTCCTGAGTCCAACCCGCAGGCAGGCTGCCGTAATGCTCGAAGTCCTCCTCGAACAGGCTTGCGACCGGCAGTTCGACATCCAAACGGAACTCGGCGGTGGCCGAGGCAAACGGCGCGACAGAATCCGTGACCCGCACGGTAAACACCGCACTCTGCGCGGTCGCCACGGTGCCGCTGATCACACCGTCCGCCGTCAGCGTCATCCCGGTGGGAAGCGCCCCGGCAACGAGATCAAAGGTAAAGGCCCCCGCGCCCCCCGCAGCCGTCAGCGCATACCTGTAAGGCCGCTCGGTGTAGGCGTCCGGCAGTTGGGCCGGATCGGTGATCGCCAGCGGCAGCGTCGGATCGAAAATCCTGACGTTGTCGATGTGGATGCCATACCCGTAGTTGGCCGTCCCCTCGAACGCCAGGTAATACGTCCCCGTGAGGTCGGGCAGGTCCACACTGCGTTGTGTCCAGTTCTCCGTCGCCGCAACATAAGACGCGAGCAGCTGCCACTCCCCGTAGTAGGAGGTTTTGTAATAGACCCGCAGATAATCCTGTGCCCCCTCCCAGTTGGCCATGTAGTGCCAGAAGGTCAAACGGCCGGCACGATAGCCTGTCCCGAAATCGATCATCGGCGACTCGAGCCGTGTCACGGAATTGGTGAGGGACTGCTCCAACACCGCCAGCCGCGCGCAATAGCTCCCGGCGTACGCCGACTCCGGATGCGTATAGGGGCTGCCGTTCACGAAAACCCAAGGCTGGTTCTTCGCGAGCATCGTCTGCGTCCAACTGTCCGGATCTTGCCCGCCGTTTTCGAAGGTCTGCTCGTACGGGATAACGAACGGAGCGCGGATGACCAGGCTGAACTGGTTGGTCGCAACCTCGCCCGCCGCATCCGTCACCGTCACCGTGAAACTGTTCGTCCCCACCGCATCCTGAAGCGGCAACCCGGAAAGTTCGCCGCCGGCGCTTATATTCAGCCAGTCCGGCTTCGTCGCCCCCGGCAGGAACTCCCACGTGTAGGCAGGCACCCCGTAGTCGGCCACCAGGTTGTAGCTGTACCACGAGCCGACCCGGCCGGCCGGCAGCTGCGAAGGCGAGAGGATCGCCGTCGGCGGCGGCGGCGCCAGCCCCAAGACCGCGTTCCACGCCGAATTGACAGGGCGCACCCATCGGGCATCCAGATCCCGCGCGGCCGAGGCCCACGCGCCTTTGATCTTGGAATACGTCGTTTCGGGCGTGCAGTAAGCCGACAAAGCCCGGTATGCGACCTGCTCGGCGTTCTGGATGCCGATCCCCCTGACGTCAAACCCGTAGGCTGCCGAATCGTTGGTCCCGGAGCCGCCCTCGCACAGCAGATAGAAAAAGTAATTCTGTACGCCCGAGTTCTGATGAACCCCGCCGTAGTCGCCTAGACCGCTGTACCAATACGATCCCTTGTACCGGGTCGGCTGCTCGTTGCCTGCGCCGACCGTTGCCGTGTTGGCAGGGTTGCGCATATCGCGCAGCGCGGGCGAAGACAGCCAACTGTCTTCACCTATCAGCCAGTCCGCCCGCCCGGGGGTACTCGCCGGATAATTCGTGCGGTCATCCGCCTGGCCGTAGAACTCGATGCAGGCGCCGAAGATGTCCGAGAACGACTCGTTCAACGCGCCGGACTCGTTGGCGTAGACGAGGTCGCAGGTGTGCTCCGTCACGGCATGCATGTACTCGTGGGCAAAGATGTCGAGCACGGCGAGGCTTTCCGCACCCACGCCATCCCCGTCGCCGATGTGCATGGCGCTGCCGTCCCAGAAGGCGTTGTTGTAGAATAAGCCCACATGCACATAGGCGTTGGCGATGCCGCCGTTGTCATCGTAGCTGTTCCGCCCGTGCACTTGCTGATAGTACTGCTGAATCACGTTGACGTTATTGGCGGCGGAGATCTCCGCCGGATCGGAACTCCCCCAGTCGTCTGTCGCGCGGTTGGCATACGTCCCCGTATCGGGGTAGCCAAAAAATGCGTACTCCGAGGCGTTCGACACGCACCAGAGCTGCACCGGGTTGTGCAGGTAGTAGAGCCCGGTGTTCTCGTACCATCCCTCCACGCTCACCACCGACCCGTCCTCGCGCTCCAACCGGTTGCCGGAAACCGTCGCCGCCTGACCGTTGTCGGTCGGGGGATCAACCCGTTTGATGTCGTTATACCGCATCAGGATCTCGCCCTGCCGCGCGCCGATCCAGTAACGCCACCGTCCCGGGATTCCGGTAGCGGCATCCCGCGACCGCAGCACCACCTCATACGCCAGACACGGCTCGATGTCGCGCGCGTACACGACCAACTCGGGCTCTTTCGCGGGCGCGCCTTTCGGATATCCCATCCCGGTCAAGTTGTCTTGGGCGATCCGGACGGCCCGAGCGCTCTTGACCGCCGGGACGAGAGCCACCGCGACATCCGGCTTGTATTGGCCGTTGACTTCGTAAATGCGGCCCTCCGCGTCGAAATGCACGATCAGTTCCGCACCGACAACCCTCAGTCCGCCGCATTTCTGAGTCAGCCGGATGTGCCGATGCCCTAACGCATCGGGTTGATTTTTTCTGACGGCAAACTCTTTTGCCGCCTCCCTGATCCCATAAAGGCCCGCGAGGTCGTCCAAGACCGCGACGGCATCTTCCTCATAAGCCTTCTGCCCTTTGACACGCAGGCCCTTGCCGCCGGCCAACGCCTGCTTGCGTCCCAGATCCGTTCCCCGGATATGGGTCGGCACGGCTTTCGACTCGTCCCAGACCACCTCGACGCCCAAAGGCCCGGCTGACGCCAGGGCCGCTGTCTGACGGACCGTACGGGCGGCAGGGGCTTGTCCCTGCCGCACCTGTGCCGGCGGAACGCGCAGCAAGTCAAGACCTTCCTCAGACCGGAGCGCGGAAGCCGTTCCAGCGGAAAAGCCCGACAGCAAGCCGACAGCCAAGGCGAAGGTCCAGCCCGGTGAACCTCCAGCCATACCCCACCTCAGCGCCGGTTGCCGATTTCTCTGGTCGCGCTTAAACACGTCCACACTCCCACTCGTACGTCGTTTGATCCCGTTCAATCGACCAGCCGGATACGGAAGAAGCCCTGAGCCGGTGCGGCCTGAAGCGCCTGCTGCGTTCTCTCGATCCGGGTGCTGAGACCGTCCGTGCCGCTTTCCAAGGTCACCTCATCGCCGGCGACGACCTGCCAGTCGGGGGCCTGCAGCGACGGCGTGAAGAGCACCTCGTAGCGCACCGTGCCGGTTGCCGGAGCAAGGCTGGAGAGAAGCGCGCGGCTCGCGTCCTCGGCCTTCTGAACGGCCATCGACCACTGTACCGAGGCCTCCGTGCCGCTCAGGCTGAGTCCCGTGACGTCCACCGCCAGCGTGTCGGCAGGCGCAAGGCCCAGACCGAGCTTGGTGCCGTCCGTCAAGCCGTCGCCCGCCGTCGAGGCCGACCGGGCATTCGAGCCGAGGACCAACTCGGCCAAGTCGCCCAGCCCGTCTTGATCCGCATCGGTCGTGCCCAGAGCCAGGGCCGTGAAGAGCGACGGGGCCGAAACGCTGGCAGCCGCCAGCAGGTTCGGGTTGGTCATCTCATAGTCCGGATCGCCGTTGCTGGCGTCGCCGGGGCCCGACAGGGCAAGGAAGTCGTCCTCGGTCGGATTCTGCTCGAACTCCCAGGCGTCCGGGAACCAGTCCTGGTCCGAGTCCGCGTCCTCGATGTGGATCACGACGGTCTCGCACTGCACCAGCGGCACATACTTGACCTTGACCGGGAACGGATCATAAGGCGTGTCGTTCACCCCGTAGGAACAGGCGTAACCCCACGACTCCCACACGTCGCGGACGCCGTTGTCGTTGTGGTCGATGAAAGCGCGGACGTAATAGTCCCCCGCCTCGACGCTGGGCGCCAGACCGCAGACCACGGCATTCGTGAGCGTGCTCGCGGGATCCGTCAGAACGGTCAGGCCCGTGCCGGCCAAGGTGAGTTCCGCCTCGGGCAGGCCCGCGAAGGCCGCGTTGTGGAAGACCTGCACCTTGACGCGGTTGGCCAGCATCGCGGTCGCGGGGCCGTGATACTTGACCACGGCCTTGATCGCGCCGTAACCGGACGAATCCAGCGGCGGATTCACGTCCAGGCGGTAGACCTGCCAGTCAGACCAGTTGGGGCTGACCGTCGCGTCGCTGAACTTGGCGTCGAGCGCGCTCACGCGCCAGGCGTAACGCACGTTCGAGGCGTAGATCTGGCCGTTGGCGGCCCGCATCCCGGCGTACACCGGCGCGGTCCACACGCAGTTGCCGTCGATGTCGCGCGCAGGCGCCTTGACGGCGCCCGAGTTATAGACCACCGGGCCGGTCGAGGAGAACTTGCGGATCTCCAGCGTGAAGGCCGAGTAGTTCTTAGGCATCGACCACTTGAAGGTCGGGCGGGCCGCATACACGTAGCCGTTGCCGACCGGATAGACGGACTGCGCTTTGGCCCGCACGTTGTCGAACCGGTTGGTGAACGCCAGCACGGCGTTGGTCAACACCGTATTGTTGCCGAGGTAGACCTCGTACACGGCGGTGAGCCGGTCCATGGCCGTCGGCACATCCGGCAAGCCCCAGTCCAGGCCGAGATCGCCCTGCTCGAGCAGGTCGCCCTCGTGCACGAAGGCGCGCGTCGAGCTGAGCGTCTTCTCCAGCACGATGTCCTGGTAGGCCTTGTTGCCGTCGACCGCCGAACGCTTCACGACGATCCGCTTCTCGAGCCCGGCCAGGGGCGTCGCGCCGCCGCCCGCCTGCTGCGAGGCGCCGCCCGTGAAGATCTCCTCGGAGCGCTGCGGCGGGATGAGGGTCATGCGCAGGAAGCCGGGCGTGTAATCGGTCAGCTCGATATTCACGATGTTGCGGTCATACCCGATGTCCACCCCGAAGGTGTCGGAGACGCCGCACGGCTCGCCCGCATCCCAGACCCCGTTGTTGTTCAGGTCGAGCATGGCGAAGAAGTGGTTGATGCCCTCGCTCACATAACCCCGGCTGGGCAATGTGGCGGACGGGACTTCGGCGTCCGACAGGTAGAGCGTCTTCGGCCAGCCGACCACCTGCGAAGATTGGTACGTGATCTTCACATAGGAGTTATCGGGGATCGCGGTGACCACGAGCGTCGGCGAAACCATCCGCGCCAAGGTCATGCCTTTGAACCAGCCCAGATCGATCTCGTACTCGCCCGTGATGTAGTTGATGGTGCCGATCGGGCTGCTCAGTCCCGCGCCGCTCTGACCATAGATGACGCCGCTCATCCCTGACGCGTTGCCGATGTCATGCCCCGCCAACACGCTGTAGAGACTGGGGTTGTCGGTGCTGTCCACCATCTCGATCAGGACCGTTCCCGGAACCAGCGTTCCGGGCGATAGGAAGCCCTTGATCGTCTTGGCGCCCCAATACCCAAGGCTCTTGACCGAGTCGACCGCGGCGCCGGCGCTGGTCTGGACACGCCACACGGCATCCGGGGCTCCGTCCATGCCCGGGTCGGAGTACGCGAAAAGCATCAGGTTCCCGATCGGACGGATCCCGTTGTAGGAGATCCGTGTCTGGATGACCGGCACGGGGAAGTCCTTGACGGAATCCTGCTCGGGATTCAGATGCATCCCCAACGTCGGATCGCTTCGCAGCGCGCTCGCGCCGAAACGGCACTCGGACCAGTTCGACCAGCCGTCCTGATCCCAGTCCATGTGCGGGTCGTAGACGTAGCGGTTGACGTAATAGGCGTCATAGTTGTCCTCCCACGCGTCTTCCATGAAGTCGTGGTCGGAAAACATTTGCCCGTAGTAGAGCAGGCCTGCCTTGACGAAGTAATCCGACTCCGTCTGAGTGGCGCTCGTCCGGTAGCGGTCAGGGCGCGACACGCGCAGCGAGTACACGTCCGAGATCAGAAACTCGGCGTAGTTGCTCAACCCGTCGCGGTCGGGGTCGCCCATGGCGCCGTCGATGCCGACGGTGGAGGTCGGGTTCAGGTTGAAGAGGTTCTCCCACCAGTCCGGCAAGCCGTCGCCGTCGATGTCGGAAGTCTGCTTGACCAGCGTAGCCGGATTGTACCCGGCGCCGCCCGGATGATTCCCCTCGGTATACCCCTTCGCCAGATCGCGCATGTACAGCTCTCCCGCCGTCATGCCGTTGCTGGCGAGGTCGTACCAGCCCATCGCCGTGGTGAAGTAGTTGGTCGCGACATCCGCTTCCCACCAATCCGCCAAACCGTCGGCATCGTCGTCGACGGCCTGATCCGCCCAGACGCTGGCCGGCGCGTCGTTGTCCCACATCTCCAGCGCCTGCTTGGCCCACGCGCCGCCCAGCGGCAGCAGGTCGGCCACGATCTTGTCGCCGGCCCCTTCCGTCGTTTTCAGATCCAGCGAGTGCTTGTACCAGAACCCGTACGGGTCATTCTCGTTCGGGAAGCTGTACATCGAGATGCCGTTGGTCAAATGCGCCGAGGCGGGCGTCGGCAAAACCCCCGCCGAGTAGTGCGACCAGTAAACCGAATCCCGCACGGTGTTCGCGTCGCGCACAACCACGTTGGTCCCGTCCTGCACCCTGCCGCCGAAAATCGGCAGGTGATCCACGCCGTTCTCGATCCACGGGATGTAGCCGTAGTCATCGTAAATCGTGCTGCGGGTCGGCACCGCGAAGTCGGACGACCACCAGCCGACCACCGAGTTCCAAGGCCGGTTGACGGTCACGTCCGGATAATTGAACCCGCGCGGCACTTTGGCGACCGATTCGGCGCGGTCCGCGCCGAACAGATTGTCAAAGGTGTAGTGGTACACCAGCTCGGGAGGCAACTGAGGCGTCGCCCCTTCGACGCGCGTACCGCCGGCATACTGGCTTTCGGCCACCGCGCGGCGGTTCGCCAGCAGTTCGTCCTTCGAGTACCGCTTGGAATAATCGGCCCGGATCTCTTCCGGCGTGCGGGCGCCGTCCCACACGCGGACTTCGTCGATGTAGCCGCGGAAGTACCGCCCGTAGGCATCCCACGGCGGGAAGGTCACGCTCAAGTCGGTGTTGAAGTTCGCCGCGCCCAGCACCAGCACCGCCGGCGTGATCGAGAGGAAGTTTGGCGCAGGGTATTGCCCGCTGTCCGGATCGGTCAACACATTGATCACGCCGTTGGCGGGAATCAGCGCGGTTCCCACCGAAATCGGCGGCTCCTGATCCACGAACAACTGGAAGGTCCCTTCCTGAGCGTCCATGCGCGCGACGATGCGCACCCATTCATTCGCCGTCAGCACGCGTCCGTACGCGACGACCTCGCCGGTGTGCGCGTCGTGCGCACCCGCGTTCTGGTACATGGCATAGACGCGGCCGTCGGGCGCGATGCCGATCCGGAAGTTCAACCGGGTGAGGTACGTGGGCGTGCTGAGATCGCTGGCGCCGTAAATGACCGGGCGCTCGATCAGCACTTGGCCGGCTGGACTGATCACGGTCTCGGGCCGCGCCCACAGTTCGACCGTAAAACTCCGGAACGCCCATACGCTCTCGGGCTGCGTGTACATCGTCTGGGCCGCGCTTTCGCTGCCGCTGAACCAGAGCGCCTGCCGGCGGCGGGGATCGTCGTGGTCCCGCGGGTCGGACTGCGAGGTCGCGGTCTGCAGCAGCTCCGCCTTGTCGCTGAGTCCGTCGTTGTCCGTGTCGTACCCCTCGTTCATCTCGAAGGAGAACATCTTGAAATCGATCTGGTCCATGGTCATCAGGGTTCCCCTGTCCCCCGGCCAGAAGAACATGTAGCCGAACCCGTAGTAGCGGCGCGTGACGCTGTTCGTGCTCGAGGAGTCCGTCATCCACAGCGGGCTCGGATCCGTGTTGGAGGCGGCGGGCGCGGCCGAATCGGCCTGCAACTGCTCTTCCATGTTGCGCAGACCGTCCGCATCGGGATCGGCCTCGTCCAGTCCGGTCAGCCACGGGAAGGTGATGAAATTCATGTCGATCGGGTTCAGCCTTCCGCCCCAGGCGTTCCCCAGCGGATACCCTGACCCGTAATCGATGGTGTACATCCCGTTCCGGACATACGCTTCCCTGATCCGGTCGCCCTTGACCAGCGACGTGTCGCCCAGAATCGGGTTGAGCCCATGGAACATCTCGTAGAAGTCGTCCATGCCGTCGCCGTCCGTGTCGGGATCACGCGGATCCGTGGAAACATACCGCGGGACATGGCCCACTTGCAGGAGCACCCACAGCGGCGGATGCGCATCGCCCCAGGGGTAGCGGCAGAAGTCCCAAACGTTCGTCACTTCGGTGAAGAAGGCCACGGGGCCCAGCGAACCGTCCATCGGGATGTTGGTGTAGCAATCGTACCGCAGGCTGCGCACCGCCTGCACCCAGTACTCCTGATAGTTCGGCAGCCCGTCGCGGTCCCAGTCCTGGTTCCAGTCCGAGACCGTGCCGTTCATGCCGTTGGTGGTGGCTCCCGGCGTGACCGGCGTCGCCGTGTAGGCGAACTCATTCTCCCACGCGTCGGGCAGCTGGTCCGAATCCGTATCCATCGCGCACGGGTTGAGCCCGCCGCCGGGCGTGCAGGTCGTGCCGTTGTCCGCCGGCGCGCCATAGACGAAGGCCATCTCGGTGTCGTCGTCCATCCCGTCGCCGTCGGTGTCGCCGATCCACGGGGAGGTCGGCCAGAATTTATTGACCCAAGCGGCGTCCCCGGCCGGCCGGGTGATGGTCACAACCGGATACGCCGCGCCGTACAGTGCGATGTTGGTGTACCCGCCAGAGCAATCCGTGCCGTGGAACTCACGCACGTTCGAAAGCTCATCTTCCCCAACGATCGTCCAATCCCCGTCCGTGGGATCCCACGGGGAGATCCACAAATCGCTTCTGGTCCATCCCTGCGGGGCTGAGACATACAGCTCCCAGCCGTCCGGCATCCTGTCCGTTTTCGCAACCGCCCCGTTTGCGCCCCACTCCACATCGCTGTCGGGCGTCTTCGGGTGCGTGGAGAAGGCTGTCCAGTCTGCCGTCTTCTGCTGCGCCGTGCCCGCGCCGATCGCCTCGGTGGCGCCGTTCAGGTTAAGTTCCGACATGTACTTGAGCAGCAGATACTCGTCCAACGAGGTGAAGGGCTTGGTGTTCGGCGCCGTGACAACACCCTCCGCAGTATACCCCGCCACCCACGGGGGGAAACGCTGCGGATTCGAAAGCGGATTGACCGTCCCGGCCCACGCCACGCGCGGGTCGAAGCCGAACTCCTGATAGACCTGATTATGCAGGATCAGCGCGTCGATCGGTTCAACGCTGGCGACAATTTCTGCCGCCACCCCGGTCAGAGCGCGGCCGACCGCATACAACGCGTTCGTTCCGCCATATTCGTAGCAACGCGTCGTGCCCGCGATTTCACCGAGCGCCTCGTCCACAACGAGAACCGCGTCTTCCGGCACAAGGCACTTCATGCCGCTCGCCAAGGTCACCAAAATCCGCGGCACCGTCGCATAGGCCATGTAGTCGCCGTCCGGATTGTTCATCGCTTCGTTCAGCGCGTCACGCTGATCGTTCGGATTGAGCCCTCGGAGCACTTCCCAACCGTCGCAGATGCCGTCGAAGTCCGTGTCCCACTGGATGGGGTTCGTGCCGATGGACAGCTCTTCGATGTCGCTGAGCCCGTCGTTGTCGAGGTCGCGGTTGACGGCCGCGCCGGTCGCGTTGTCGGTCGCGGGCACGATCGGGTCGAACGCCGTGGTGATGACGCGGGTCGGGATGAGGGTGCCGACCGCCACATTCGTCGGCGTGTAGGCCAAGCCCGTCACTCCCTTGACCTTCGAGTTGTACCAGAAGTAATACTCCCAGCCGTCCGGGAAGAGGTCGCCGTCGGTGTCCTGCAAGGTCGGGTTCGTCGGCCGCTCGCACGAACGGTCGGTCTCGCCCTCACCGAAGTCGTCGTCCGAGTTGTATTGCGCGTTGTTCAAGCCGGCGTGGAACCCGCGCACCTCCAAGAAGGCGGTGAAGGGGTCGCCGACCGAGGCGAACACGTTCGAGAGGCCGCCGATGATGGCGCCGCCGCCGCTGGCCGCCCCCGGCAGGAAGTCGCCCACGACGTTCCCGGCCGCGTCTTTGTCGCCGTTGAAATTGCCGACGGCCGCCAGCTCGATGGGCGTGCTGCCCGTGTCGGTCCCCGTGCCCGTGTCGCCGCTGGCGGCGGAGGGCAGGTTGTAGAGCGTGGCGATCTTGTCCGGGATGCCGTCCTGGTTGATGTCGCCCATGTTGTCGGCCTTGCGGTACTCGCGGCTGAAGATCGCCTGGATGATGCGGATATCCACGCTCGACGAGGTGCCGCCGGTGCCCGTCGCCGCGGCGGGCAGGGTGACGGCGGTGGTCGGCCCGGCCTGCGCCGGGACCAGGTCCTGCGCCGGCAAGCCTTGGTCCTCGCCGACCCAGACATAGAAGAAGCTGTCCATATCGTTGGTGGCGCCTGCGACGGCCGTGCCGTCATTCAAGTAATTCATCACCGTATAGACACCCGAGGCGCCGGTCTTGTAGGGCACCGCGCGAAGCGCCGCGGAAGAGACCCCGGGGCCGTACCGGAAGAAGTACACGTTGTTGCGGTTGATCCACCCCAGCGCGTCCTCGGAAAAGACCATGCCGTTGCCCAGCCCCGACGCGCCCCAGTAGTTGGCCTCGTAGTTCGGCCCGATCGGCGTGACAAGCACCGTCTTGGCCGGAGCGATGATGACCTTGAACTGCACCTCGTCGCGCCCGCCGTCCTTGTCCTGAGCCACCATGCGCACCGTCATCGTGCCGGTCGCGTCATACATGTGCGACACGGATCCGGAGCCGCCGTTCGTCACGCTCGTGAGTCCGTCGCCGAAGTACCAGGTCACCGTCATCCCGGCCAGGTCCGCCACAACATCCTGAATATCCCAATAGTAGGTCCAGGCGGTGCCCTGCGGAATCGTGTAGGCGATCTCTGTGGGCGACGTCGGGTCCGTCGGCGTGCGGATGACCGGAGCCACGTTCCGCACGTACACCACCCCGGGGACCAGTTCCGTATAGTGTGCGGCGGCGGCGGCCGTCGCCTGAACCGTGGGCGCCACGACGAAGCCCGACATCTCCGAAAGGCTGGTGCCGTCGCGCGCGCTGACCTTGACCGTCTTCAGCACCTCGCCCGCCCGGAATTCGACGACGTTGGTGGCCAGCAGGATGGCGCCGTTGCCTGTGCTGTTCAGCGGATCGACCGTCAGCAGCACCGTCACCTTGCTCGTGAAGGCCTCGGACAGCTCGACATCGATCGAGCCCGTGCCGACCGCCATGGTCTCGTCCAAAGCCCCGGCGGGCGGGCGGACATATACGGTCGGCAGCGGCGGCGGCGTCACCACCGTCACCTTGAACTTGACGAGCGTCGAGCTCGCGCCGTCTTTGTCGATCGCCCGCACCGTGGCGACCTTGTCGCCCAAGCTGGAATAGGTGTGATAGATCCGGCCGGTGAGTCCGTTGGTGACGCTCAGCGTCGTGCCGTCGCCGAAATCCCAGTTGATCACCATCGGCGAAGCGTCCGCCGCGACGTCTTCGATCTCCCAGTCGAAAGCGAACGGTTGCCCCATCGGGACCGCATTGAACGGCACCGCGGCGGGGGCCGTCAGGTCCGCGGCCGCGACCGGCGCGACGATGCGCGGCGGCATGTTGGTCACGTACACCTTGGACGAACGCACGTCCGTATAGTAGTTCGACGCGGCCGGGGTGATGACCGCGGGCTTGATCGTGATCCCGCTGATCGCGCTGGCCAGCGTGCCGTCCAGCAGGCTGAAGGGGATCTCCTCGGACAGCGTGGTTCCCCGCGCGATCGTCACTGGATCGGTGAACGCCAACTGCACATTCGACTGCCCGGCCGGCAAGGTCGAGAGCTGGACCAGCACATCCTCGGAACTGAAGGATTTCGACAACTGGATCTTCACCCACCCCGTGTTGTAGTCCAGAGACTCGCCATATCGGGCGGGCGTCCGGTCGAACACGAGCGAGACGGACGGCGCGGGCACAGGCTCCACGACCGTCACGGTGAACTGCACCTCGGCCGATTCGGCCCCGTCCTTATCGACCGCCCTGATCCGGACCGTCTGCGGGCCGACGTCATTGTAGGTGTGGAAGATCTCGCCGGCCGCGCCGTTGGTCGTCACCCACGCCGAAGCGTCGTCGAACTTCCACGTCACGGACATGCCCGAGACCACATCCGCCGCAACGTCCGTCACGTTCCAGGTGAACCGGAACGGGACGCCGCGCGTCGCGGTCAGTGAATCGGTCGATTTGGGCGTCGTGACCACAGGAACCACGTTCGATACCGCAACCACGCAACCCACCGGCGCTCCCGTGAAGAACCCGGTCGCGTTCGTGAGCACCGGAGTGATCGCGACGCCGTAAAGGTCGCTCGACAAGGTGCCGTCCGGCGCCCGGAAGGTCACGTCGCCCGATTCCGTCTGGCCGGCCAGCACCAGTGCATAGTAGGGCGATGTCGTGAAGATCAGGTTGTTGCTCTGCGGCGTCTGCGGAATCGTGTTGAGCGCCGTGTCCAGCCGGACCCACACGTCCTGCGTGTGCGCCTGCGAGAACCGGACCCGCAGCTTGCCCGCGCTGGAGCTGGCGGACTCGGGCACCCTCTGGAAGGTGGGGTCGGGCACTTCTTGAAGCCGGACCGAAACGTAGGGCGGAGGCGCGGGCGTGACGATGATCTGCCGCGCCTCGAAGTTCAGGACCCCCTTGGTCGCGTTGTTGCCGTAGTCCTGCGTGCCTTGCAGGTAAACGGTGTTCGTGCCGGCCGTCAGGCCCGTGAGCTGGAACGGGGCCGTCGTCCCGCCCGCGTTGATCGTCAGCTGCTTGGCCTTCACCCCGTCCAGGTTCACATCCCCGCCCGTCGGCACCGAGTTGGAGACCCACACGTAGCAGTTGACCGTGCGGCCGGCCGACACCGGATTGGCCGTCGTGACCGACCAGGTGACCGACTCGCCGACCTGCACCGGACTCGGCGTGCTGCCGAACTGCAGGGTCTTGATCGCAACGTTCCGGTAGCTGAAATCGTAATGGGTGGGGTCATACCCCGGAAATTCGACGTTGCTCGTCGCGAAACGCCACACCGCATCAAGGAGGCTGTTGGTGTTGCTGACGAGCCGGTACGTTCCCCAATCAAAGCCGTAGCCCGCACCGGCCGCGTCACTTCCGTCGGCACCGGCGATTTTCAGCTTGGCGACCATGTCGCCCTCGCGGATCGCATAGTTGAAGGTCACGCGCGTTTTCAAGCCGCTTTCGGTGAACCATTCGACGCCGGTCGTGGGATCGAGCGTCGCCCACGCCTCTTCCTCGGCATTCAGATTCATCCTGAGCCGGGGGAAAGCCGTCGGGCCGACCGCCGTGTTGGTGATGACGAAACGCCCCCAGAGCCTCAGAATGATCGGGATCTGGGTCCCCACATTGCTGAGGGTCTTGTTCGTGATGCTGACCGACGTGTTGATGCCGATCAGATCGCCGTTATAGGGGGGAGACGACTGCGCCTGAACGAACGTCGCCGCCCACAACATCCCGCAAACCACCCACGGGAACAACCTGTTCTTTAAAACGTCTCTCGTATAGCTCGTATTCATGTTTAGTCTCCTGTCATCCGTAAATCGTTGACCGTCTCCGGCCGGCTTTTTAAACGGCCTTTTCTCAAACACCGGGAGGAACCTCTCCCTGCGTCACTTCGTCTTCGTCTGCTGCGGGTCTACCGCCCTCGCCTTGCCTTCGGCCACGGCTTTCACGTCACGCGCTTCCGCCAGCATCCGTTGCCGGGCTAGTTCCCTGCTCATCGACAGTTTGTTCTGGATCTCGACGACCTTCACCTGATTGCTCGCCTCGTGCGCGCCCCACTCGGGATCCTTGGCCAGTTCCGCTTTCACCGCCGCGTCGTCCGCGCCGGCCGGCAACTTCGCGCGCGCCCGATCAACCATCCCTTGCATCTTGGCGACAATCTCGCTGCGCTCGCCCGCCAGCCGCATCTGCTCGCGCCTGTTCTCCGACAGCGCGGCACGGTACGCCGCATCCGCCATCCGGTTTGTGATGACCCCCGGCAAAGAAACCTCGGGCACGTTCGGGGCCGGGGCCGTGCGCTTCTTGCATCCCATAAGGGAAAGACACAAAAAAGCGATTGACACCATGCCCACACAAAACAGGGTTTTCACACCGCTCCTCTGGCTGTCCTGCGCTTTAACCTTAGAAAAATCCAACATCTGACTCGCTTTCCGGCCCGTTTCAAGACGCAGCGCCCCTCGCTTCTGGACCCGTGAGCACACAACGCCGTGATTGTCTTAGCTTATCATGCGCATAATAGGCCGGGCAAGACGATTCTTAGAATGAGTGAGAAAGAGTTTGGCAAGGGTTGGGATTTTGGAATTGCTCACACACGTACGCATGCGTTATAGTGAATGCACTTATGACCCAAGACCGCACCAACAATGTCGCCGCCGAAACCTTGATCCTGGCCGACGGCGAGAACCAGGAACACCTCTTCCGCGTCCGGCGTACGAAGCTCCTGGTCATCAGCGGCCCTCTCCAAGGGCGCGAAATCCTCGTCAACCGCGACACCTTCACCATCGGGTCCGGCAGCCACAACGACCTGAGCATCGCCGACTCCACCGTCTCCAAACGGCATTGCGAGATCGTCGTGGAGCAGACCGGCTACCTGATCCGTGACCTTGGCAGCACCAACGGCACCCTCGTCCAGGGCGTCCGCGTCTCCTCCGCCCACCTGGCCCCCGGCTCGGAAATCCAGCTCGGCAAGACCCGCATCGTCTTCTGCCCCCTCCAAGAAGCCAACGACATCCCCCTCTCCCGCAATGAGGCCTTCGGCCTGATGATGGGGCGCTCGGTTCCCATGCGGCGCATCTTCTACCTCGCCGAAACCTACTCCCCCGCGGACGTCACCATCATGATCACCGGCGAGACCGGCACCGGCAAAGAGATCCTCGCCGAGGAGATCCACAACCATTCCTCGCGCCGCGACAAGCCCTTTATCGTCATCGACTGCGCCGCCATCTCGAAGGAACTCATCGAAAGCGAACTCTTCGGCCACGTCAAAGGCGCCTTCACCGGAGCCAACGCCGACCGCCAGGGCGCCTTCGAGCTCGCCGACGGCGGCACCGTCTTCCTCGACGAGATCGGCGACCTCTCGCCCGACCTCCAGCCCAAACTCCTGCGCGTCCTCGAGAAGCGCGAGATCCGCCGCGTCGGCTCCAACAAGGTCTCTAAAATCAACGTCCGGATCATCTCCGCCACCAACCGCAACCTCGCCAACGAGGTGAACGAGGGCCGCTTCCGCGAGGACCTCTATTACCGCCTTTCGGTCGTCCACCTCG
>CAYZQL010000042.1:0-18985 GCA_964480555.1 uncultured Lentisphaeraceae bacterium
GCGACAGCACGGGCAAGAAGTTCGGAAAAAGCGAGGGCAACGCGATCTTCCTCGACGCGCGCAAGACCTCGACCTACGACTTCTACCAGTTTTTCCTTCGCACGCTGGACGCGGATGTGATCCGCTACCTCAAGATCTTCACCTTCGTGCCGTTCGAGCGCATCGCCGAGCTGGAGCAGTCCGTCGCGGCCGATCCCGGGCGGCGCGCGGCGCAGCAGGTGCTGGCCGAGGAGCTGACCCGCACCGTGCACGGCGCGCAGGGCTTGGCCGCGGCGAAGAAGGCGACGGACGTGCTGTTCGGCGGCGCGCTCGACGGGCTGGCCGCAGACGACCTCGAGAAGATTTTCGCCGACGTGGCCTCGGCCACGCTGCCCGCCGACCAGGTGCTCGGCAAGCCCGCGTTCGAGGTGATCGCCGCGGCCGGCATGATGGCCAGCAAGGGCGAGGCGCGCCGGCTGGTGCAGCAGGGCGGGCTCAACATCAACAACGTGCGCGTCTCCGGGCTCGAGCGCGTGTTCGATGCGAACGATCTGATCGACGGCCGCCTCGCGGTCCTGCGCAGCGGCAAGAAGAGCTTCTTCCTGCTCAAGGTGCAGTGAGCCGCGCCGACGTTAAGCGCTTAGGGCGGATTCGGCCGTTCAACTGTTCCGTTCGCAAACACGCGCGCTTTCAGCGTGCGCAGCCCCCGCTGTACTTAGTCCAAGCCCGTACAGCAGGGCCTGAGGACCTGCTGCCTTCGTGCACGGGCGGTCAATGAAACGGGGACAACCGCCGCTTTTGTTGAAGATCGTGCCCATGGTGAGCCTCCTTTGCGGGAAGGTTTTCTATCACACGCGTCGCGGGTCGCAAGTCGCGGATCGAGGAAACAAGGAGGACGAGCGACCAGCGACAGGCGACTCGCGGAGGATCATAAGCTGAGCAGGCAGACCTGTGGCGCGGGCTTGACGCGGCGGGCTAGTTTTGAGAACCTGCCCGCGTAATCTAGAGACGAGGGGAGACGAACGTATGAAGACTTGGACGATCGGGGTTTGCGCGGTGCTGGCCGCGTGTGCGGGGACGGTAACTGCGGGGACGGCCCAAGCGCCGGCGCCGCTCTGGGACTTGGCCAAAGACGCGTTTGCCGCCACGACCGGGCGGATCGAGCGCGTGGACGGGCGCGTGCGGATGGACGGGAAGAGCGCGTTCGCCATTCCCAACAGCGCGATTCCGGACGCCTCCTGCTTCACCATCGAGATGGAGATCCGGTTCAATGAGCTGGAGGAGCAAAGCTGTTTGCAGGTGTTGGACCAGCGGGTCTCCGACACGGGGTTCGCTCTGGATGCGCTCAAATGGGGGCGCGTCGGCAGTCCGCTGAATGCGACGGTCAACGGCGTCTCGTACGGGCGCAACAGCTTCCGGGCTACGAGCAATCAGGTGTGGCGCGTGGTGTTCGCCGCGCGCGACGGCGCGGTCGCGGTGTACCAGAACAAGACGGCCGGGCCCCAGTATGTGCTGCGCATCACGCCGAACCTCGCGCCGGTCTGGGTGGGGCGCACGCCGGTCCGGAAAGACATGAAGGCGATCTCGGATTACGAGATTCTGAGTCTGAAGGTTTACGGGCCGGACTATAAATACTATCTGCCGGGCGAGTCGGCGGACACGATGAAGAACGGCTTCGTCGGCGGGCAGGGCTGGCTGGTGCGCCTGCCGGGGAAAACGGAAAAGCCGTTGCCGCGCATCCTCTACTACGGCGACTCCATCTCCATGGGCTACGGGGACCGCTTCACGGCGCTCATGAAAGACAAGGCCTATTGTTATCACTGGTGCCATTTTGTCGGCCATGTGGACCATTTCCCGACGGCGGCGTTCGAGGCGGCGGCCGGGGTCGCGCCGTTCGACGTGATCCTCTTCAACAACGGGCTGCACTCGCTGCACTGGTCACCCGAGAAGGCCACGGACGCGCAGATCGAAGACGTCGTGCGCAACATGATCCGGGCGTTCCGCAAAGGCGCTCCGAAGGCCCGGCTGGTCTGGGCCGCCACCACGCCGCACACCGCCAAGGGCCGCCCGGTCACGGGCCTGGGCGAGCTGAACCCCGTCGTGGTCCGGATCAACACCCTTGCGGAAAAGGTCATCAAAGAAGAGGGCGTCGCGTGCGTGGATCTCTACGCCCTGCTGAAGGACCGGCTCGACCTCGCCGCCGGCGACCAGTACCACTGGTCGGGCGAGGCCTACCAGCTGATCGCCGAGGCGCTGCGGAAAAAGTGCGACGAGATTCTGGCAAAAACGAAATAACGGTAGGGACGCCTCCCCGAGGCGTCCACAGGGCCTTGAGCACGGTGACCGTCGGACGGTTCGGGGAACCGTCCCTACCGCAATACCGTGCTACGCATTTGTGCAAGCCTCAATAATGGGAGAGAGTATGAGAACAGGGCTGGTTTTGTTGCTGGGCGTGGCGGGTACCGCATGGGCCGGCACGGGGATTATCGATCCGGCGGACTACGGCTTCGCGCCGGACGCGCCGGCGGCGACGAACGCCGCGGCGCTGCAGCGGGCGCTGGACGGCGGAAAGCGGACCGTGCAGGTGACGCGGCCCGGCGTCTACGGCTTGGACCGGACGGTGTGGCTGGACAGCGACACGCGGCTGGTTTTCACGCCCGGCGCGGTGCTGCAGAAGCAGGCGGCGTATGTCCATGTGCTCGCCAACCGCGGGCTCGAGTCGTGGGCATGGAACACGAACGTCGTCGTGGAGGGCGCGACGATCGACGTCAATCAATTCAGCTCCGGCCACAATGAGAACAGTCCGATGTTCGGCAACCGCGGCCAAGTCGCCTTCTGCCGCATCCGCGATCTGACGGTGCGCAAGCTGACCCTTCTCGGCTTGGTGGGCGCCCAGTACGGGTTTCAGCTCGCCGCTTTCGAGAATGTGATCTTGGATGAATTCGAGATCCGCGGCAAAAAGGACGGCGTCCACATCAACACGGGGCGGAAATTCGTGGTCCGCAACGGGACGGTGGAGACGGGCGACGACGGCATCGCGCTCAACGCCATGGACTGGGTCTCGGCCACGCCGGCATTGGGCAGCATCGAGGACGGGCTGATCGAGAACGTCACCGACGACGGCCACGGCCACTGCAACTTCAGCCGCATCCTGACCGGCGCGTGGACGGACTGGCACGAGGGAATCCGGCTGCAGCGCGGCGACACCGTGCGGTGCGGGCAAAAGCTCTACCGCGTGGCGATGCCGCTGGGAACGAACGAGTTCGTCTCGCTGGAGGCGCCCGCCCACGCGCGCGGCGTGTGGACGGACTCGTCGGGCCTGAAGTTCTGGTACATGCAGGACGACGGCGCGCTCTCCGCGAACATCCGCAACGTCACGTTCCGCAACATCTACCTGCGGTCGCCGAGGAACGGCTTCCTCGCGGACTGGGAGACGCGGTCCGAGTGGAACCGCGGCATGCATCCGGAGGTGAAGCCGGAGAACTATCCGGTCTGCGAAGTCCGGCTGGAGGACGTTTACTCCGAGTCGCCGCACGCGCTGGTCAGCGGCAACGAGTCCGTGCGCCTGTGGCTGCGGAACGTCTACAAGACGCAGGGGCCGCTCGTGAGCCTCTCGCGCCGGAACTACAACCGGGACTGCGCGATCGACGTCTGGCTGCATCTCTCCGGCGTGGTGCTGAAAAAGGACGGAGGGGAAAGGGCGGATATTTCGGTGAGCGGGGCGGGCTCGTCGCTGAACGTGACGGTCGAGGGGCTGATGCAGGAGCGCGATCTGCGGGTGTCGGCGGGTGCGGGCGTCCGCGCGCGCGTCAACGGGACGGGGTCGGTCAGCACGCTGGAGGGCCTGACGCCGGAGACGGGCGACTCCGTCAAAGTGAACGGCGTGCTGAAGACGTTCGACGGCGCGCAGTGGCGGTGAGACGCTTCTTTTTTCGCCGCCGATTCGGGAGGGAGAAAGACCATGGAGCTGAGCAAGCGTGTTTCTGGGGTAGAGCGGATCAAGTTCACGTGTGGCCGTTGGGCGATGTCAGGTAGGGACGGTTCCCCGAACCGTCCGCGGACGCCGCGGGGAGGCGTTCCTACCGGGAACGGCAACACGGTAAACAAGACCGCTCTCGCGTTCGCGTTGTCTGCGGCCATCGGCTGGGCGGGGGATTCCGCGCCCGAGATGAACGCGGTCTCGGCGGCCGTGCGGGCCCAGGTCGACCAGGGCGAGGTCGCGGGGGCCGTGTCGCTGGTGCTGGCGCCCGACCGTGTTCTCCATTTCGCCGTCTGCGGCCAGGCCGACTTGGCCGCGAAGACGCCGATGGCGAAAGACGCGCTCTTTTGGATCGCCTCGATGACCAAGCCGGTTGTCGCCTGTGCGGTCATGATGCTGCAGGACGAGGGCAAGCTGTCGGTCGGCGACCCGGCGGCGAAGTACCTGCCGGCGTTGGCGGGGCTGAAGACCGCCGACGGCCGGGCTGGAACGCCGACGCTGAAACATCTGCTCACGCACACCTCCGGGTTGGCCGAGCCGACGGAGCAGGAGGCGCTCACGGCGCGCACGCTGGCGGAGCTGATGCCGCACATCGCCTCCAAGCCGTTGCAGCGCCTGCCGGGCGAGCGCTGGCAGTACAGCCAGGCGGGCATCAACGCGCTCGGGCGGATCGTGGAGGTGGTCTCCGGCAAGCCGCTCCAGGACTTTCTCAAGGAGCGGCTTTTCATCCCGCTCGGGATGAGAGACACGACGTTCTATCCGGGCGCGGCGCAGCAGGCGCGGCTGGCCAAGGCTTACCGGCGTGCGGACGGGCGGCTGGAAGAGGCGGCCGTCAGGGAGGTCTACGACTGCAAGCGCGGGGGCGAGCGCTACCCGGCCGCCAACGGCGGGCTGTATTCCACGGCCGCCGACTATGGCCGGTTCTGTCAGATGCTGCTCAACCGCGGCACGCTCGACGGCCGGCGGATCCTTTCGCCCGAGGCGGTCGCCGCCCTGTCGTCGGTGCAGAGCGGCGAGCTGAAGACGGGCTTCGTAGAAGGCATGGCGTGGGGCCTCGGCTGCGGCGTCGTGCGCCAGCCGCAGGGCGTTACGGCGATGCTGTCGCCCGGCACGTTCGGCCACGGCGGCGCGTACGGCACGCAGGCGTGGATTGATCCGGTCCGGCGGGTCGCGTACGTGCTGATGGTCCAGCGGGCGAACTTCCCCAATGCCGACGCGTCTGAGCTCCGCCGCGCCTTTCAGGCCGCCGCGGCGAAAGGGCTGGGCTTCGCCGTCGGCGAGTGAGCGCCTCACTAACGTGACACCACAACCAACAGAGTTCTCGCCAAGACGCAAAGACGCCAAGCCTGAAACCCTTTGCGGCCTTTGCGCCTTTGCGGGAAAACAACTTGTTTTTTATCGTGGTTGTTGATTCGTAAGGCACTAATAGTGGGGCGGAGTCTCTTGGGGAGCGCCGCTGATGCGGGAGGGGTCCTGCTGCTGCCGGAGTTCCGCCGCGAGCCTGCGGTTCTGGAGTTCGAGCGAGAGCACGCGCTTCTGAAGGTCGGTCACGACGGCGTCGAGGCGTTCGGCGAGCTGCTCGCAGAAGGTGACGCGCTCTTCCAGCTGTTGACGGTCACGGGGGTGGTGGTCTTCGTGGGACATGTGTTCAGTGTAGCACACGGCGCAAGAAACGGGGAGGGCCTGCTTTTCAGAGCGGCGTTCATGATTGCTTGAACCGATCCGGTTGAAGAGCTACCATGGTGAAATTATTGAAATAGAAGAGGTCAAATCAACGCGATACGGAGGTGTTCGATGACAGCGATAAACAGAATGGTGTGCTGCGTTGCGGTCTCTGCGTCGGTCATGTACACCGCATCGGCGCAGAGTGTTTGGACCGGGGCGGGTTCCGGTCCGGAGTGGTCGCAAGGGGACAACTGGCAGGGAGGGTCCGCGCCGGTTTCTAGTCCGCTGACGAGCCTCACGTTCGGCGGAAGCGTGACCCAGGCGGTCAACGATTATCTGTCGGGGTCGTTCTTTTCCAATCTGACGTTCGCGGCGGGCGCTTCGCCGTTCACCCTTTCCGGCAACCGGTTCAATCTGCTCGGCAATCTCGCCAACAGTTCCGGCACGCGTCAGCACATCGCGGCGGACCTCACGTGGGCCGGGAGCAACCGCACGCTCGACACCGGCGCGGGGGACGTGATCTTCGGCGGGTATCTGAGCAGTGGCGCAACCAACGCCTCCTTCACGAAAAACGGCTCAGGGCGGCTCGTGCTGCAGGGCGGCGGAAATTTCACGGCGGTGGATCCGATCAGCAGGATCAATGGCGGGACACTGATTGTGGCGGCCGACACGGTTTTCAATCGGTTGGACTTGCAAAACAACGCGACGCTGGTGATCACGAACAACGCGACGCTTTCCGGCTTCACGGGGACGCCGTACGTGTTCTGGCAAGGTTCGACGGTTGAGCTTTGCAGCGGCCGGATCGTCGTCGGGAGCACGTTGCTCACGGCGCAGGACTGGTCGAAGACCTGCACGATCAACGTGCGCGGCGGCGTCTTCAACGTCGGGGGTGACCCGCGGTGGTCGAACAACGGGAACACGTTGCTCACGCTCAGCGGCGACGGCGCTTTCGAGTGGCTTTCGACAGGGCGGGAATTGGCTGAGAACGGCGGCAGCCGCATCACCATGGATGGCGGCCTGTTCAAATTCGGGGCCGACGGGGCCGGCGAGTTCGATGTGGGATACCGGCTCACGGGTCAGAAAAGAGACACGACGATCACCAACCGGATCGATTTTAACGCGGGGCTTTTCCTGACCGGCGTGTTCAAGCACAGCGCGCGAACCAATCTTCACACCACCCTCGCCTTTAACGGGGGCACGGTGCGCGCAGGCAAGACCACCGCAACGTTCTTTGGCGGCCGTCCGGATCTCATCGACTCGCTGGTTCAGGCCGGCGGGCTGGTCTTCGACACGCAGGGCTACACGGTGACGTTGAACGACGCCATCGAGTCGGGCGACGCCCCTGACGGAGGCCTGACCAAGCTGGGCTCGGGGACGCTTGTCTTGGCCACCAACTGCACGTACACCGGAGCGACGGCGGTTTCGAACGGCCTGCTGAACATTCAGGCGCCGCTCGCCACAACCGCGCTTCGGCTTGCGCCGCACGCGGCGGCCAACCTCGCCTCGAACGCGTTTTTCTCCGGGGCGCTGACGGTCGGGAGGTCGGCGACGTTCGGGATCACGCCGGGCTCCACGGGGACGCTCGCGCTCGCGGGGCTGACGCTGGGTGACGCGCAGGGCCGGGGCCGGATGATCTTCGAAATCACCGACGGGTCCGGCTTCGACCAGGTGGACGTCACGGGCGCCGACGCGCTCGACCTTTCGCACGGTGCCGACCTGTTCCTCTATCAGACCGGCACGACCGCAACGTTCGCCGCCGACGGCACCTATCCGCTGATCTCCTACAGCGGGGCGCCGGCCGGTTCTGTGGACGACCTCCGTGTCGCCAATTCCGACCCGATGAAACAATACACGTTCTCGGACGGCGGAGGGGTCATCTCGCTGACGATTTCCGGTGCGACCGGCGCGCAGTGGCGCTCCGTGAGCGATGGAAATTGGTCGGACTCGAACAACTGGGAAGGCGCGGTGCCGAATGCCGTTGGCGCTCCGGCTCTTTTCCTGACGAATGCCGTTGCCGCGCTGACGGTCACGCTCGACGCCGCCGCCACGGCGGGTAATCTGGTCTTCAGCAACGCCGCTGCGCCGTACACGCTTGCGGGCGGCCAGACGCTGACGCTGGATGCCGGCTCGCAGCCGGCGCTGCTCGTCGTGCAAGCCGGCCGGCACACGGTCGCTCTGCCGCTGGCGCTGGCGTCCGACGCGAAAGTCCTGACGTCCGCCGGGTCGTCGCTCGCGTTGGCCGGGGCGATCTCCGGCACCGGGCCGCTGACGGTCACCGGGCCGGGAGACACGGTGCTGACCGGCACCAACCAGGCGCTGACGCAGCTCAGCGACGGCGCGTTGACGATCCGGGACGGCGCCTCTCTGGCCGGCGGCGTCGAGTTTGACAACGGGACGCTCGCGGTGACGCAAAGCACGGCCATCGCCGCCGCGTTCAACGTGGGCGCGCGCGGGGCTGTGGTGCAGCCGGCGGCCGACGTGACGGTGACTCTGGCGTCAGCGACGCAGGGTGCCGGCCTGTTGCGCAAGACCGGTTCCGGCACGTTGGCCTTGTCTGCCCCGCTGGGCAATGGCGGCGGTGTTTCGGCTGAAGCGGGGACGCTGGCTTTCACCCAGGACGTGTTCGGTGCCGCTGCCCCGCTGCGGCTGGCAGGCGCGACAGCCTCGTACACCGGAGCCGATCCGGTCTCGCTGAGCGTCCCTCTTACCGTGGGGGCCTCCTCTATGCTCCGCGCCGAGCAGGCCGCGCTGACGCTCACCGGCTCGCTGGACTTCCCTGCCGCCGCGACGCTCTCCCTGGTGAGCACCAACGGGCTGACGCTGGCGGGCCGTGCGACGCTGAACACGACGGGCAGCAAGTTACACCTGCAGCAAGGCGTGTTGCGCTTCGCGGGAGGCGCAGACTACACGCTTTTCAGCGGCGCGCGCGACACGCTGAAATTCGGACAGAATGCGAATGCGCCGACCGAGCTGGTCATTGAATCCGGTGCCCGGCTCAAAACGGGCGGGATCCATATGAGCACGGCGGTGGACAGTGCCACCAACTGCGAGTGCGTGGTGCGTCAGGAAGGCGGCACCGTGGAGGTCACCAACGGCGAAGGGCTGTTCATCCGCGACTACGGCGCTTCGGCCGGAACGTATCGGATGAATGGCGGGACCTTCAGTGCGCCGGTCAGCTCGTGGACCAGCGTGGGCTCCAAGGGCCCCGGCTACCTGATCGTCAACGGGGGCGTCATGACGCTCGGCCGTTTTGCGATGGGCGTCACCGATTACTCGAATTACGCATGGAACGGACCTGGCGGTCATATCGCGATCACCGGCGGCCGGCTGACCATCGCGGGCTCCTGCTCTTGGATGTCGGACGCCAACCGGAGCCGGTACAACACCGTGCTGTTGGGCAACGGCTCGCCGGATCAGGGCGAACTCCAGCTGGTGGCCACCACGCGGTCGGTGCCGTACGGCGCCAACGGCGGGCGTACCGCCTTCACCTTCCATGGCGGCGTGCTGAAGGTACGCGGCCTTGCCGCCTCCGGCAGCTCTTCGCTCGCGAACTATCTGAACGGCGTCGACACGCTATCGCTCCGTTCGGGCGGCGCGCGCTTCGACACCGCCGGTTTCGACGTGACCTTGCCGCAGCCGCTGCGTGCCGCCGAGTCGTCGGGCGGCCTGATCAAGCGCGGCGCGGGCACGCTGTCGCTCACCAGCGACAAGAACGCCTGGTGCGGGGCTACGGAGGTCCAGTCCGGCACGTTGCGCGCGCGGCTCAATCAGGAGGCCCAGCGCCTTTACCCCGAAGGGCTGCTGGCGCTCTGGACGTTTGACGACGGCACGGCCTCGGACCAGTCCGGCAACGGGTTCCACCTGCTCCAGCAGAACGACACCAATCTGGTGAGTTTCGTCGAGGGCGGCGCGCTCGGCAAAGCCGCCCGGTTCACCGGCCTGAGCTCCTTGAAAATGGCATACACGTCGTTCTTCGAAATCGCCACCTACTCGGTGTCGGCGTGGGTCAAGCTGGCCTCCAAGGGTGACCATCAGGGTATCTTCAGCACCCGGGTGAATGCGGCTGAAAACAATGCGGGCGCGACGTTCGATTTCAAATACAACGGCAGCGACTACATCTCGAACCTGATTCCCGGAAACCTCGGGCACGGGGCGCATATCACGGCGGCGATGGGGGGCTCGCTCCCCGTGGGAGAGTGGCACATGATCACCTATGTGGTCGTTCCGGGACGGGTCGACGCCTATCTCGACGGCGTGTGGAAAAACGCCACCAACGGCACGACCTCGGCTCTCCTGCCGCCGGGCTATCTGCTGACGCTCGGGCGGGGCACCGCCACACCGACGAACCCGAACGGCGAGATCATGCGGGATGGCGGAATGATCGATGACGTGGCGGTCTTCAGCCGTGCGCTGACCGCCGGAGACATCGCGGCGCTGTATGCGGCGGCGGTTACGCCGCGCCCGCCGGTGCAGGTGGCCGAGGCTGCGGAGTATGATCTGCTGGGCTCCACCAACACGACGCCGTCCGTGACGGGCGGCGGCACGATTTCCAACGGCACGCTGGTGGTGACGGAACGGCTGGAACCGGAGGGGGATGGCGAGGTGGCCACCCTGACGGTCGGGCACCTCGTCCTCGGCAGCACCAATCTGGTCTATGCCTGCACGGTCACGGAGCAAACGAACGACGTGGTCCGCGTGAGCGGGGCCTTGGAGGTTCCCGCGACCGGCACGATCGACTTGGGCCGCACCGCGCTTGATCCGCTGACGACGCCGCTGCGCCGCACGGTCATGCTTTTCGGCGCGATCGAGTCTTCGGATGCGCAGCGGCTGGAGCAGTGGAAGGTGACCGGCGACGGGATCACGGGCAAGAACATTCTCCGCTCGGTGCTCGTGAATGCGGGGACGGGGCAGGTGGACGTGGAGCTGCGGTTTGCCGGTTCCATCATGCTCCTCCGCTAGAGCGGATTAATAACGTTTGAGGGGGAGGCTGGAAATGACGCGGGTCCTTTTCTTGTGCGGATGGGCGGCGGCGGCAGGGGTCGGTTGGGCGGCGGTGACGCCGAACGACTTTTCGGAAGGGACGGACAGCGACCGGATCGAGGCGGCGGTCGCCAAGGCGGTGGAGACGGGCGAGCGGTCGGTCGAGATCCCGCGCATGAACGCGAAGAGCGGCCAGCCGCTCTGGCTGATCGTGCGGGCGATCCTGCTGCCCTCCGACTTCACGCTGGTGCTGCGCGACTGCCTGGTGCGGCTCGCGCCGGGCACGCAGGACAACCTCATCCGCAACGCGGGCACGTCCAAGGAGCCGATGGAGACCGACCAGAACATCCGCATCCTCGGCGTGGGCAACGCCGTTTTGAGCGGGGGGCTTACGGCACATTTCGATCCGCCGGGCGACAAGAGCGGCTGGCGCACGATCGGCGTGCTGCTGTGCGGGGTGAAGCAGTTCACGATTGAGGGATTCACGTTGGAAGAGACGCAGGCGTGGGCCGTTTCCGTGGAGAACGGCTGCGCCTTCGGACGCATCGCCAACCTGCACTTCAAGAACAGCAACAAATACCCGAATCAGGACGGCGTGGATATCCGCAAGGGCTGCCACGACATCCTGATCGAAAACATCACGGGCGTGACCGGCGACGACGCGGTGGCGCTGACCGGTCTGCGCAGCGACAAGCCGGCGGCGGCGGGCCGGAAATCCATGCAGGTCGGCGGCGGCAAGCCGCGCCGGGACGACGACATTTACAACATCACGATCCGCAACGTGCGGGCCAAGGTGGCGGGCGGGCACCACATCGTCAGGCTGCTGAATCAGGACGGCATCCGGCTCTACAATATTTTCATCAGCGATATCATGGACGCGTCGGTGGCGGGCGAGCCGCGCGTGCAGGCCGGCTTGAAAATCGGCGACCGGGGTTATTGGAGCATGAAGCCCTGCGAGCTGGGCGACACGTTCAACGTCTTCGTGGACAACGTGCTCACCCGCGGCAAGACGGGGGTGAGGATTCAAGGGACGCTCAAGAATGCGGTGCTGCGCAACATCGTGGGCTACGACGGCTGCACGAACCTGGTGGAGAGGACCGCGCCGACGGAGAACGTGGTCGTTGACGCGAAGCAGTTTTAGCGCCTTATAAACCGACAACAGCAAATGAAAAAAAGACATGCCGTTCTGATCTCAGTTTTCTGCGCGAGCATCGGCGCGGCAGATGCGCCGCTCCGTCCGTCCGGCCGCGAGTGGCCGCCCGTGATCGGCGCGTGGTTCTGGACGCGAGAGGTGCTGGAGCCGGAGGGCTTCAAGCCGTTTCTGGACGCGGCCGCCGCGCATTCGCCGTACACGCTGCTTACGACCTCCTGCCGCCACGCCGAGGTTGTCGAGCCGCGCGTGCACGATCAGGTCGGCAAAGCGGTTCAGTATGCGAATTCGCTGGGGCTGGAAGTCGCGCTGGAAGTCGACATCCGTCTGGCCCGGCAGGCCTTCCGCGCCCGATATCCCGATGAACAGCAGGAGGAACTCGTCCTCAAGATGGCGGAGTTTCCCAAGGAAGGCGCGGCCGAGGTTGTGTTCCAAGGGAGCGACACGGGCGACCACATGAACGGCAGCCTGTCCAAGTACGAGTGTCTGACCACGCGGCTCGTGCGCGTCTACTCGTTCGTGCGCGGGCCAGAGGGGCTTGACCCGGCGACGGTGAAGGACATCACCGGCGACGGCGTTGTCGCGACGGCCGAAGGGCGGCTCAAGCTGACGGTGCGCGTGCCCGCGCAACCGGGCCGCGACGCGTGCGTGATCGCCTCGCACACCTGTCTCACGCCCGATGTGTTCGCGCCGCATTTCCTCGACTACCAGCGCGGCCTCATCCGGCAATATGCCGACCTTCCGCTGGCGGGCATCATGAAAGACGAGTGGGGCTTTCCGCCCGACCACACCGGCAATCCCGCGCACGACCGTTACTGGTACTCCCTTGCCATGGCGGCGGCTTACGCGAAGGCGGCGGAGGGACGGGAGCTGGTGCGCGATGCGCTGCTGATGTTCGCGGGCGAGAAGGGGAGGGCGCACGAGCGCCAGGTCGCCGTCAACCGCTACCGGAAGCTGTGCCGCGTGCGCAATGTGGAGATCGAGGACGACTTCTACCGCGCCGGGAAGGAGGCGTTCGGCAAAGACGCGTTTATCGTGACCCACTCCACGTGGATCCCGTATCCGGGCGCGCAGGAGTTTCGCAAGAACGGGTTGTCCTGGTGGGACGCGACGCGGGATATCGGGCAGTCGGACGAGTCCGCGCCGTATCCGTGCCGGACCGCGCTGGCCAAGCGGTGGGGCTTTCCGCTCTGGTATAACCAGACCTACTCCAAAGAGACGGCGCCGTACGTGCGTGAACTCTGGCAGGGCGCGTTGAGCGGCGGACGGCTGAACGTGCATCCGCTTTATCCTCGCCCGGATCTCAAGGGCGGCGAGCGCGACTTCGGGCTGATGCGCAGCGGGCTGATGGCCGGCCTGACGCGGCTGCGCATGCTCGATTTTATTACCCGCGCCCCGCTGGACTGTCCGGTGGCGGTGGTGTTCGGCCACGCGTGCGCCATGAACTGGACGCAGCCCTCGTACGACAACGTGGGGCTCGGCGTCGCCTCCGCGCTCTGCGCCAAGGGGTATCCGGCGGATCTGATTCCCTCCAGCCTGGTCGCGTCAAAGGCGCTGAGGCTCGACGACGAAGGCTATGTCTGCCTTGGCCCGCAGCGGTACACGGCGGTGGTGCTGTACCAGCCCGAATTCGGAGACGGGCAGGAGCTGTCGTTCTTCAGCCGGGCTGCGGCGGGGAAGAGCGCCGTGTATCGGGTGGGCGACTGGACCCTGGATTTCGAGGCGCGCCCGCTCGATGCGAAGGCGCGGCTGGGCACGCGGGTTGTGGCGTGTGCGGACGACAGCGCCTGCGTTGAGAGCGTGCTGCGGTTGCTCGGCGCGTCCGGCGTGGCGCGCGTCACGGGGTGGTCGGCCGGGCTCCAGAGCTGGGGGCGTCCGGGCGGGGGCCTGCTGGCCGCGCCGCCGGCGGAGGGGCACAGCGCGCTTACGGACGGGACCTGCGTGCGGGTCGCAGGCGCGAAGGAGCCGGCGGGCGATCCGATCAGCGAGACGTTTCACTGGCAGGGGCGCGCCGTCACGGTCGACGCGGTCGGGGTGGTGGCGATCCGGTTCGCGGCGGACGGCACGGTCGCGGCCTTTGCGGCCGGCGGACTCAAGGCGCTCAAGACGAACGGGCTTGAGCTCGCGTTGGAAGAGCGCGTCGATCTTGCTTTCCGCAGGGAAAAAGACGGGCGCGCGCGCGGCGTGATCCAGGGCCTGTCGGGCGAGGTGCCGAAGGCGCTTCAGGCGCTCACGCCGGACTGGCAGCGGTTGGCGGTGCCGACGCCGTATAAGTGAGATGCTGCATAAACGAAAAGGATAAGGGTATGAAAAAAGAGCGGCTTTTCCTTTGCCTCGCGGTTGTCGCGTCGGCGGTGTGTCTGGACGCGCGCGCAGCCAATATCGAGTTCTACCGGCGCGCCAAAACCGGCGGCAGTTGGAACGACGTCAACAACTGGGTGACGAATTCCGGCGGCAGCGTGCTCCGGGGAACCTATCCGCAGGATCCCGCCACCGACCGGGTCTGGCTCACAGACGGGTTCACCAACGATACCCGCGAACTCTATCTGGAGTCGGATATCAACGTGTTGAACATGATGCAGCTCAATGCCGGCTCCGGGAATCAAACCAACTACCTCAATCTCGGCGGGCACACGCTTTATAGCGTTGAGCGGCCGCTCAGGTGCCGGAGGCTCACACGCGCCTTTATTTGAGCTGAAGCGTTCCGGCCTGCTCCAAGCGCCAGTTCTCCGCCAGCGTGCCTTCCCAGCAGTGCCACTCGCCGAACTCGCTGTAGAAAGAGGCCATGTTGAAGGCGACTTTCATGTCCGGCGAGGGTTTCAGCCCCAGCGTCGAGAAGGGGATTGCCCATTCGCCGCGCCAGCCTCGGCCGAACAATAAGCCGCCCGGCCCTTTGGCGGACTGTACCGCGAACCGCGTCGCCTTGCCCAGCCTTGCCGCCGCATCGGCTGGGGCTCCCGCATCGGTCGCGCTCTGCAGCGCCCCGCCCGCGAAGCCGCGGATCACGAAGGTGGCTGGCCGGCCCTCGGGCGTCCGGCCCGCAATGCAGATCTCGACGCCGTCGTCTTTGCCCCAGACCGAGTTCGTGCTCACCTTGGCGGGCCCGAACATCGTCACATTCGCCGAGACGTACAGGCACTGGTCGTCGTAGGCGAATTTCACGAGGGTCGGCGAGCCGCCGACGGAGTAGCGCGCGGGCTCGCGGTCCAGCGTCAGGAGCTTGCCGGGCCACTCGCCGGTTTTGATCTCGCCGTCGATCACCGGCGCGGCGGCCGCGCGTACGGCCTCGGCGGAGCCGGCTTTGCGGCCCGGCGGGGGCTCGGCCGGCACGGTGTCGCCGATGGTGAAGGCCTGAGGCGCGCCGTCCTTGGCGAGTCCGTTTCGGTAGATCAGGTTGCCTTTCCACGACGTGATGGCGTTCTGCTGGCGCACGTTGAGCTTGCCGGGAACGAAGAGCGTGTTGCCTTCGAAGGTGCAGCCGACGGAGCGCTGGAACGAGACCGTCATGTCGGTGTCGCTGATGAACACGTTGTCGCGCACCGCGGTGTTGCGGGTGATGTGGTTGTGCGTCGGCATCGGCACGCCGATCGCGACGTTCTTCTCGACGATGCAGTCTTTCGCGCCTTCGTCGAGGTAATAGGCGGAAGCACCGAAGCCCGAGCCGACCTGAACCACGTCGCGCACCACGTTGCCGCGGATGGTGCAGGTGTCCATGTTGCCGTAGATCGCCGCGCCGTCGTGCAGCTCGCGCATCACGCGGTAGATGAGGTTCTCCTCGATCAGGTTGCCTTTGCCGCCGCTGATGATGCCGGAGTAAGGGGCATCGTGAATCTCGTTGCGGTAGATGTGGACCCGCTCGCCGCGCAGCGACGAGGCCGCCGCGCTCGGATAGTACACGCCCAAGTGGTGGATGTGGTTGCGCGCGATGAGCGTGTCGTTTCCGCTGACCACCGCGCCACACGCGCCGACGTCGCGGATGGTGCAGTCCGTGATGCGGCACCCGCTGAGGTTGTCGGCACGGAGGCCCACGCCGCCCACGTTGCAGATCGTGAGCGCCTCCAGGGCACACGTCCGGGCGTGCGACAGGCTCGCCGCGCCGTCGAAGGCGGCCGCGCCGAAGCTGGCCGATTTGAGCGGCGCGGTCGTGGCCTGAAGCGTGAGGCCGCGGAGCGTGATGTTTTCCGCGGGCTGCTTGGCGCTGCCTGCGATGCGGACGACCCGCTCGGTCGTGGGCGCGATGATGTTGATCTTCGCCATGTCTTCGTCCGGCAGCGGCCAGTACGCCAGCCGGCCGGCGGTGCGGTCGAGATACCACAGGCCGGGGCGGGTCATGCCTTCGCGCGTGTTGAAGACCACGTATTTGCGGCGGTTGCAGGCCCCCGGCGGCCAAGCGGGCTCGGAGGAGAGGATCAGCGCGTGGCGCTGAAGGTCGTTGCTGGTCACGCCCACGAGCGACTCGGCCCACATGTGGTAGAGGCGCACCTCGGCGTTGCGGACGTCGAGCGTGGCCGGGATATCTTCCGGCTTGTAAGGCATGGTGGTCGCTTCTTCGCGCGTGGGCTTACGCTCCCAGTGACCCGCCACGGCGGGCAAAAGCGGCAGATTCCACGTGCCCAGATTGTCCAAGGTGTTGGTGCCCGGATAGACGGCGCGCGCGGCCAGACGGCCGTTGACGACCAGCGCCCGGAAATCCCACGTGCCTTCTTTCACGCCGGGCAGCTCGGCGGTCCAGAGCGCATCGCCTTCGCGTTTCCAGCCGGTCACGCGTCTGCCGCCATAGAGCACGGCGCGGTTGGTCGCGGGAGCCTCGACGGTGAGCCCGTTGTCGCGGGCGTCCAGCTCCAGCCCCTGCTCCAGATAGTAGTCGCCCGGCATCACGGTGACGGTGTGGGGGCCGGCGCCGGCCTTGCGGGCCGCGTCGCGTGCGGCGGCAAGCGTGGCGAACGGCCGCTCTTTTGTCCCTGGGTTCGCGTCGTTCCCGTCAGGCGCCACGACCAGCGTGGCCGCCAAACAGCTGGAGGCAAACAGCGCCTCGACGGAAATTAAAACCGATCGAATCTGAATGAGCCCGCGCATCACATCCTCCTCTGGTCGTCGCCGTTAAAAGGGAGGCCGTTCCTTCGTGCCCCCCAAAAATATGAAACGGGGCGCTACTGTCTGTCCCCCGCAGTAACGCCGCCGAGCGTTTCAAATCCCATAACCGGCCGTTATTATGCCGGGAGGGTGAAAACAGTCAATCTTGATTTTGCGCAGGCGCTCACTTCTTCTCTGCATCCCGGTTGCGCCAGCGGCAGCACTCGCCTTTTTTCAGGGACAGCGTCCGTTCGTCTTGTCCGGTCTTAAGCCGCGCGGGAGCGCCCGCAAGCGAGGTGATGTCGTACCCGACCAGTCTTCCCTCTTTCCACGCGGCGTCCACCACAAAGCCGCCGCGCGCGCGCAGCCCGCTGAACGAGCCTTCGCGCCACGCCGCCGGCAGCGCGGGCAGCAGGTGGAGCACGTGGGCGCCCTGGGCGTCGCGCAGGTGCGACTGCAGCAGCAGTTCGGCCACACCGGCCGTCGCGCCAAAGTTCCCGTCGATCTGGAACGGCGGGTGCGCGTCGAACAGGTTGGGATACAGGCCGCCCGCGCCTTTCACGGTTCCGAGCGGCACCAGCAGGTTGGAGAGAATCGCGTAGGCGTGGTCTCCGTCCAGGAAACGCGCCCAGAGATTGACCTTCCAGCCCATCGACCAGCCTGTGGCCGCGTCGCCCCGGTCGAGGAGCGACTGCCGCGCCGCCGCGAACAGCCCGGGCGTCTCTCGCCAGGTGATGTCGCTTCCGGGGTACACGCCCCACAGGTGCGACACGTGGCGGTGCCGGTTCTGCGGGTCGTCCCTGTCCTCCAGCCACTCCTGCAGCTGCCCGTGCCGGCCGATGCGGTTTGGCGCGATGCGCTCAACCTGTCCGCGCAGCCGCGCGGCGAAAGCGGCGTCTTCGCCCAGGAGCTCCGCCGTTTCGATGCAGGCGCGGAAGAGCGAGCGGATGATCTGGTGGTCCATGGTCGGCCCTGCCACCAGGCCGCCCTGCTCCGGCGAGTTGGAGGGTGTGCTGATCAGGCGCTTCGTCGCGGGGTCCTCGACGAGGAAACCGCTGTAGAACAGGGCGGCCTCTCTCATCACGGGCCACGCGCGCTCGCGCAGGAACGCCGTGTCCTGCGTGAAGAGGTAGCGCTCCCACAGGTGCAGCGAGAGCCACCCGCTGCCGGTCACCCAGATGCCGTGGTCGGCGTGGTTGATCGGCGCGGTTCCGCGCCAGAGATCGAAGTTGTGGTGCAGCACCCAGCCGCCGCAGCCGTAATGCTCGCGGGCCGTGATGCGCCCCGAGACCATCAGTTCATCCAGGGCCTTGAAGAGCGCCTCGTGGCACTCGGAAAGCCCGGTGACCTCCGCCGGCCAGTAGTTCATCTCCGTGTTGATGTTGCAGGTGTACTTGCTGTCCCACGGCGGCGTCAGCGACTCGTTCCAGATCCCCTGCAGATTGGCGGGCTGGCCGCCCGCGCGGCTGCACGCGATCAGCAGATAGCGCCCGTACTGGAACACCAGCGCGGCGAAGTCGGGGTCCTCCGCCGTGCGGAACGCCCGGAGCCGCTCGTCCGTGGGCTTGTCCGAGGCCGCCGTGCGCGGCAGGCGGACCTCCGCGCGGCCGAAGAGCGCGCGGTGATCCGCCACATGCGCCGCCCGGACGGCCGCATAGGGCTTCCGCGCGGCCGCCTCCAGCACCTGCCTGCATGCGGCGGCGGGGTCGGCGCCCAGCGCGTCCCACGACGCGACGTCCGTGGCGGCGGTCCAGCGGATTTCTAGCGCATCGGCGCCCGACAGCGCGAGCGTGTCGCCGACGACGGCTTGCCGGACAGAGCGCCCTTCTGCCGTCAGCACCGCCTGCGCTTCGAAGCGTACCCCGTTGGTCTGCACCTGTCCCTGCAGCGCGAGGCGTCCGTCCGGCAAAGCCCGGCCCTGCGACAGCTTGTGCGGCGAGGCCATGCGGACGGCGCACGCCAGCGCGCCCGGCCGGTCCGCCGTCACGCGGTGCACCAGCATCCGGTCGGGATGGGAGGCGAAGGTTTCCTGCGTGTAGGCGACGCCGGCCGCGGTGAAGGTGACGGTGTGCACGCCTTCGGAGAGGTCCAGCCGGCGCGTGTAGCCCGTGACCGCCGTCACGCCCGTTAGCGCTACGAAGAGGTCGCCGCACGGCTGG